>CAJUTC010000029.1 GCA_910589195.1 uncultured Lachnospiraceae bacterium | reverse complement strand
AACTGGGGATTTAATGTGGCCTGGTGGTCGGATCCGGTAGTGTTAGGGCACTATCCGAAGGAGGGCCTTGTAAAATATGAAGCATATCTTCCGGACATTACAGAAGCAGACATGAAATTGATTTCTCAGCCTATTGATTTTTACGGACAGAATATATATAATGGTCACTGTGTCCGCATGGGAAAGGATGGAAAACCAGAAATCGTCAAACAAAATGAGGATTTTCCGCATACGGCGATGAACTGGCCCATTACGCCAGAATGTCTGTATTGGGGACCGAAATTGTTACAGGAACGTTATGGTCTGCCTATCTATATTACGGAAAACGGGTTGTCCTGCAGGGATATAATTTCCGCTGACGGGAAGGTTCACGATCCTGGCAGAATTGAATTTCTCCATCGGTATTTGGGAGAATTAGAACGCGCGATTATGGACGGCGTGGATGTGGGCGGCTATTTCCAATGGTCCCTGCTGGACAATTTTGAATGGTGTCACGGATATAAGGAACGGTTTGGACTGATTTATGTAGATTACCAATCGCAAAAGCGTATTTGGAAAGATTCCGCCTATTGGTATCGGGAGAAAATCCAAAAGGAAACCGCCGGCTGACGCTGTGGTCTTTGAAGCCGCCTGCGATTCATTACGATTATGGATTGGTGATTGTGCCAGAACGTAAAAGGCACAGAGAAATTTAGAAAGGAAAATCACATGGGAATTTGGTTTCATAAGGAAGAGCAATTATTTCAAATAATAACGCCAAATACGGAATATTGCATTCAAATAGCGGATCAGCGCTATGTGGGGCATGTCTATTATGGAAAGCGGCTGGAGGATCCTAGATGCGGGTATCTTCTTCGGACAGGGGAACAGCCCTTTACACCATCTGTAAATCAGAGGGAAAAGGGAATGTTTATGGATAACTTTCCCTTCGAGTACCCCACTTACGGAGTGGGAGATTACCGGGAAAGCTGCCTGAATGTCAGGACAAAGAAGGGATACCGTGGATGTGAATTGGCATATGAGGATTACCGGATTTTAGAGAATAAACCAGGCCTTCCCGGTCTTCCTGCTACCTTTGGCAAAGGGCAAACCTTAGAGATTCGCTGCAAAGATTCGGTGATTGGGCTGGCAGTTATTCTCCGCTACAGCATATTTGACGACAGCGACGCCATAATCCGGAGTGTTTCTCTGGAAAATGAAAGCCAGCAGCCTCTTTATGTGGAAAAAGTGCTAAGCGCCTGCCTGGATATGGACGCAGAGGAATTTGAGCTTTTGACGCTGAATGGCTCATGGGCAAGGGAACGCTGCATGGAACGCTCTCCTCTGTCTTACGGAAAGCATGGAGTTTCTTCTGTCAGGGGTGAATCCAGCCATCAGGAGCATCCGTTCCTGGCTGTGATGGAACGCCGTGGGGATCAGGATCGGGGACAGGTTTATGCCATGAACTTTGTTTACTCTGGAAACTTCCTGGCACAGGCAGAGAAAAGCCAGTTTAATAGCCTCAGGATGGTTATGGGGATTCATCCGGAAGGTTTTGAATGGGTATTAGAACCAGGCGGCTGTTTTACCGCTCCGGAAATTGTCTGTGTGTATTCGAATCAGGGACTGGGCGGAATGAGCCATATTTTTCACGATTTGTACCGGAATCATCTGATCCGCAGCCCATACCTTCATACGAAACGGCCCGTTTTGATTAACAATTGGGAGGCCACCTACTTTGATTTTGACTCGGATAAGCTTTTGTCCATTGCGAAAGAGGCGAAAAAATCAGGGATTGAGATGCTGGTAATGGATGACGGATGGTTTGGGCACCGTAATCATGATGACAGCTCCTTAGGCGATTGGCAGGTGAATGAGGAGAAGCTGAAAGGCGGTCTGAAATCCCTGGTTGACAATGTGCGGGCAGAGGGCCTTTTATTTGGGATCTGGTTTGAACCAGAGATGATTTCCCCAGACTCTAAGCTTTATAACGACCATCCGGACTGGGCGTTTCAGCTTCCGGGAAGGGAAGGTACCTTAAGCCGTGCCCAGTACGTGCTGGACTTATCCAGACAGGAAGTAGTGGATTACGCATATGAATCGGTAGCTTCTATTTTAAGAAGCGCGGATATTTCCTATGTAAAATGGGATATGAACCGACAGCTTTCTGACGTGGGGAGCCTCTATTTGGATTCGACACGGCAGGGGGAATGCTTCCACCGCTATGTGCTAGGGGTCTATCAGCTTCAGGAGCGGCTCCTTCAGGAGTTTCCAGATTTGCTTTTGGAAAATTGTTCCGGAGGCGGAGCAAGGTTTGACCCGGGCATGCTGTATTACAGCCCGCAGATTTGGTGCTCTGACGATATGGATCCGGTGGAACGTCTGACAATCCAGGAAGGAACCGCTTTGATTTATCCTCTGGGAACCATAGGCGCCCATGTGTGCGACTGCCCCAACCATACAACCGGCAGAACCACACCATTTGCGACCAGAGGCCATGTGGCGCTAGCCGGAACTTTTGGCTATGAGCTGGATATTACCAGGATATCAAAAGAGGATCGGGAGCAGATACCGGGGCAGATCCAGCTATACCATAAATATCAGCCACTGATTCGGGAGGGGGATTATTATCGGATCGGTTCTTGGCGGGAAACAAACCGGTATGACTGCTGGCAGGTAGTATCCAAAGATCAGAAGGAAGCCCTGATTACCTATGTCCAGGTGCTTGCAGAACCCAACTACCACAGCCGGAAGCTGTATCTAAAGGGTCTAAACCCGCAGGCAGAGTACCGGTTGGAAATAGAAGATAAGGATGCCTTAGAAAAGAAGTCTGCCCAGGGAAAGGGATATGCTGCCTGTCTGCTTCAATTAGACGGCCAGGTTTACAGTGGCCGCCTTTTGATGCAGGGAGGCCTTCTGGTACAGCGAATGGACGGAGATTTCCAAAGCCTGCTGTTCCATCTGGTACAAAATTCATAAGAGATTTTATAAAAATAGCAGATGAAATAAATTGCAAATGAAAAAGAATGGTAAACGAACAGAATGATAAACGAAAAAGAAGTGTAGACAAAAAAGAATGTAAATAAAAAGAATCCTGTATTCAGGATTCTTTTTATTTCAGGGAATGTTCACTATGAAAGTCCAAAAGACTTTCGGTCAGGAGCCGGGCAGGAGCGTATGGGTCTGACCAAGCAAAGCAAGAGTATTAGGGCAAAGAAATAGAATTGCATCACAAAATTCCTTTACTCCAGGGCAGAGAATCTGGTATAACAAGGGTCTTAGTTCTTGACTTTTTTAAGTAAAATTAATATAATAAATACAAAAATATTGATAAAAATAAACTAATTTAAAAGCCCGTGATTAAGTGGAGCACAGTGGCTTGCTGGTGATAGCCAGAAGGAGGCAAAATGAGGAAAGAAGTCCGTTTGGCAGATATTGCGAATCAGTTAAATGTAAGTACCGTTACCGTATCCAATGCCCTGTCAGGCCAAAAGGGCGTTAGCCAGGAGCTGCGGGAACTGATTAAGGATACGGCATCAAAAATGGGATATCAGCCCCGGACAACTTCTGCTGTTCCTGTCAGAAAGATTTTGAACATTGGTGTTATTATATCGGAACAGTACCTTGGAAACTACCCTTCCTTTTATTGGAAAGTATATCAAACATTAGCGGTTGCTGCCAGAGATCAGAGCTGTGTACTGCTGTTTGAGGTTTTGACTAAGGATGGGGAAAAGGCATTGGCCATGCCATTATTTACCCATGATTCCAAGACAGAGGGAATTATCGTGATCGGGGAGATTAGCGGCAATTATCTCCGCCATCTGGAGAAAGAAACCCGCCTGCCTCAGGTTTATGTGGATTTCCAGAAAAAGAATATTCCGGTAGACGCGGTTTTGACCAACAATTATTATGGAATGTATCAGATGGTCAACTACCTGATTGAAAACGGCCATCGGAAAATCGCCTATGTGGGAACGGTATGTGCCAATAATAGTATTATGGATCGGTATTTTGGCTATTGTAAGGCGTTAATGGAGTCTGGTGTGGAGGTGGTTCCAGAGTGGGTGATTGACGATCGAAACAAGGAGGGATATCTGATTGAGATTCGGCTTCCGGATCTTATGCCTACCGCTTTTGCCTGTAATAGCGATTTAACAGCAAGCGCCCTGATCAAAACGCTGGAGGCAAAAGGATACCAGATACCGGAAGATATCTCAGTGGTAGGATTTGACAATTATCTGTATGACGGTCTGTGCGATATTAAGATTACTTCCTATGAAGTGAATGTGGAAGAAATGGTGGGGGCTGCTTTGAAAAATATTGTGAAGCGGGTGAGGGAAGACCGGATCCAGCCACAGCAGACGGATGAGCAGCGGCAGAGCGTGCAGATCATATCTGGGCGGCTGGTAATAAAAGACAGTGTAAAGGTTCTGGAATCGTCCTCATTGGAAGGGCAGCAGTAGGAAGCAAGGTTAAAAACGAATCGTACGTTTAAAAGACCAACTACGTCTAAACCAGGCCAGTGATATGGCTGAACCAGGGCAGTTACGTCTAAAACAGGGCAATTACAGACTGACGTTCTACAATTTCCACATCCATCATTACATGGGTGGGTTGATCCTTCTCTGTTTCTGCCAGCATTTTTTCCAGAAGGAGCTGGGTTGCAACCTGGGCTTTCTGGGCGATATTTTGGGATACGGAGGTAAGCTTAGGGGTTGTAAACTGACAAAGGCTTAGGTTGTCATATCCTGTGATGGAAAGATCCACAGGGATCCGTAACCCTCCCAGCCTGGCTCCTTCCATAACGCCTACAGCGCAGATATCAGCAGTAGTTACAACGGCAGAAAGATGATTGCGCATGGCGGCGATCCGCTTTCCCGCGGCCAGACCGCCTTCATAAGTGGCAGGGTAAGCCAGCACATATTCCTCACGGAAGGGGATGCCGCACTCCTCTAACGCCTGGCGGTAGCCTAAAAAACGTTCAGTTAAAATATAATTGCCTTTGTAATCGGCTACGAACGCTATATGAGTATGGCCTCGGTTGATCATATATTTTGTAGACAGATACATTCCTTTCCTGTCATCGGAGCATACGGTAATCAGCTTGGGAAGCTGGATGGGGCTGTCGAATATTACAATTGGACAAGAAGATTTAACGATAAACTTATCTACGCTTTCAATAAAGTCGGGAAAAAGAAGGATCATTCCATCCAGATTCCAGTTTTTTAAAAACTGAAGGACATCGCTTTCATTTTTGACCGAACGTATCATCATATAATACCCGTTTTTGCACAGTTCCTGCTCAATAATCCCAATCATAGTACTGATATAAGGGTTTTCCAGATAATTCCTGTCAGCATCGTATACTGTAACTATGACTCCAATAATATTGGAGCTTTTTTTTGTCAGGCTGCGGGCGCTTAAATTGGGGATATAGCCACAGTCTTCAATAATCTTATTAATCTTTTCGGCAGTTTGGGCGGAAACCCGGCTGCTTTTTCCATTAATCACATTTGATACCGTCATCATACTGACGCCGGCTTTTTCCGCAATATCTTTTAAGGTTAATTTTTCCATATCTGATCAATCCTCGAAATTTTAGTTTATCAATTCCACGGTTTTACAATGAAATCCGTAAGTTTATAACTTTATAAACCTTTAAAAAATATTATAAACGAAAAAGAGAAAAAGGTCAATCAATACAATTAAATTGGTATTGTGCATTATGCATAAAAAAACAGATAAAAATTATGTAAAACATAAAAATAGCAAGATCGTATTGACGGATTAACGAAAGTGTGTTAGTTTATTAATAGATTTAGCGCTAAACTAATATGACAGGTCAATTTCGGTTCATAGTTAACATGATACCAAGGGTCATAAGGTGGAAAATCCGATACAAGGTGGCAAATGACCTTTTGGCACAAACATCTTAATATCAGAAAACCGGCTTCAAAAAGGGAAATAGGAACGATGTAACAGACTGAAAACAAAAACGGAGGTAACGGTAATGAAAAAGAAATTTATGGCAGCGATAACAGCAGCGGCAGTTGCGGCAGCAGCATTGGCGGGATGCGGTTCTTCCGGTTCTGGAAGCCAGGCATCAGGAAATGAGGGGGCGGCGTCGGCAGAAGCTCCTGCTGAACCCTTTGGGGATACCATCCAGTATGATCCTAGCGTGGCGATTAATGATGGAAAGGATATTACGGTTGAGCTTTGGGAGTGGGGAAGTGATGAGCTGTTTCAGCAGATTATTGACGGCTACCAGGCGATCCATCCCAATGTGACGATTAAACTGGTGAATAACCCTTGGGAAGATTACTGGACGAAACTTCCGTTAGCGCTAGACGGGGAGAATGGCCCTGCGCTCTTTAATGTACATAACAGCTATCATGAAAATCTGATTAATTACCTGGCGCCTTTGGATATCCCGCTGGAAGACTTGCAGGCTGATTTTACCGGCGTAGATGCCCACGTAATTGACGGCAAGGTTTACTATATTGATTACGGCATGATGACAGGCTCCGTTTACTATAATAAGGACATGTGGGAAGCCGCCGGTCTTACAGAGGAGGATATTCCTAAAACTTGGGATCAGATGCGGGAGGTAGCAAAGAAACTGACCATTAAAGAAGGGGATCGGCTAATCCAGGCAGGTCTGAACTTTAATGACGACTTCCATCAGAACTACTTGCTGGGTCTAAATTACCAGTTAGGGGAAAACCTTTTCCTGGAAGACGGGAGAACACCGAATGTAACTTCAGACGCAATGAAGAAAACGATGCAGATGCTAGTTGACCTTTACAAAGTGGATGGCGTAGGTTCTGAGAATTTCGGTGAAAAAGGTTCTGACAGTTTTGGGCAGGGGCAATCTGCCATGGTAATCCAGTGGGGGCATTACTACAATACGTTAAACACTACTTGGACTGACATTAATTTTGGTGTGTTTGAGATTCCTGTCTTTGACGAAAATCCTTATGCGTATAACCGTTATAACGGCGAATCTACCTTTGGCATTAATAAGAACGCTTCATCGGAACAGCAGGCGGTAGCGCAGGATTTTGTGAAATATTTCCTGGCAAATGACGACGCGCAGATTGCTTTTAATTTAGCTATGAGTACGTTCCCGGCTAAAAAATCCCTGGCAGACAGCCCGGAGATTATGGAAAATCCTTCTTTAAGCGTACTGGCAGAGCATATTGACCACTATATCTGGCCAGGCCCAATGCCTTCCACCATGGAAACTTCATTAAAGAAAGCAGGGCAGGATATCTTTTTCAACGGGGTGGACGTTGACACCGCGTTAAACGAAGCGCAGGAAACAATTATCCGTGATATGAAGAGCAGTACATTCCAGTCTGTGGAACATTTATATAAGTACGCAAAATAAAGACGTTAACGAATAAAACAAAAAACTGGTAATGAGAAAGAAACCAACTGGCGCTTCCCGGAACCGGAATGGCGAAAAAAGCAGGATACAAAAGCCTATGCAGGTGCCTGCGGTTTGGGGGCGCTGGGGAAACAAAACAAGGGAGGGAAACCTATGTTTACAAAGTCACATCCGCTGCAAAGCAAAAGTGAGATTATTCTGCGCAATCTTGTTGTGATTGCAATGGTTTTGTTTTTTACTGTGTTTTTGATTGTTCCGATTGGAATTGCGTTTGCGGGAAGCTTCCATGAGTGGAACCCATTAAGCGGGACTTACCGTTTTCTTGGCTTGGAAAATTACAAAGAGGTATTGGTAAGTTCCTTATTTTGGAAGTCATTTTTCAATACCGTTATTTTTTCTGCTGTAGTTATTATTTTCCGGGTGGGATTGGGATTAGCCATCGCTTACGCGATTTATTCCGCTCTGATAAAATATAAAAGCGTTTTCCGCTCCATATTTTATATGCCGGTAGTAACACCCATGGTGGCGGTGGCATTTGTGTGGAAGTTTATGTATAATCCACAGATTGGTACTGTCAACCAGATATTGGGGTTAGATATAAACTGGCTGATGAACCCGAAAACCGCGCTGGCTGCCGTGATTATTATGACCATCTGGAAGGATTTCGGATATGCGGTGGTAATGTACATGGCAGGCCTTTATTCCCTTCCCTCCGACGCGCTGGAAGCGGCTAAGGTAGACGGGGCCAATTCCTGGCAGAATTTCCGTTATATTACCTTTCCTCTGTTAAAACCTATGACCTTATTTGTTACCATCACCTCGATTATTTCATATATTCAGGCCTATGTCCAGATTTTGATTATGACAGAAGGCGGGCCTGGAACCGCAACCTATCTGTCTTCCTACATTATCTACGATGAGGCGTTTGTGAAATATAATTTTGGGTATGCGTCAGCACTGTCCTTTGTCCTGTTTGTAATTACCGCAGGATTTACCTGGCTGTCTTTTAAGGTTTCCGGAAACGAAGAATAGGAGGGCGTTATGAAAAGGAAAATATGTGCCGTTGGCTTAAATGTAATATTAATCCTGCTGGGTCTGATCACCGTATATCCTTTTGTTTGGATGTTATTTTCTTCCTTTAAGGAAAACAAGGAAATTATGGCTTTGGAGCAGCATTTGCTGCCTCAGGTGTTTACCATTAAAAACTATATTAATATGAATGCACGGTTTAACTTTATGCGGTTTTTCGCAAACAGTTTGTTTGTTACTATTGTGATTACGCTAGCTGTGATTTATACTAGCACCATCTGCGGTTTTGTGTTAAGCAAATATAAGTTTAAAGGCAGAAATCTTTTGTTTGGGTTCGTCCTCTGCACCATGATGATTCCCTGGTGCGTAACCATTATTCCAAAATATTCCATGATTCAGTCGTTCGGATGGCTGGACAGCTACAAAGCTTTAATTATTCCGGCTTTGTTCAGCGGTTTTGGTATTTTTAACATGAAACAGCACATTGCCACACTGCCAGATGAAATTTTGGAAGCGGCCAGGATTGACGGCGCCAATGAATTTTTTATCTTTCACCGTATTATCTTTCCAATGGCAAAAAATGGAATTTCCAGTATTGCGATTTTCCAGTTTTTGTGGGCGTGGGAGGATTATTTGTGGCCTTACCTGGTGATCAACGCTAAAGAAAAACAGCTTTTGGCAGTAGGTCTTAAGATGTTTAGCGGACAGTATTCCACCGATTATGGCGCGTTATTTGCGGCTACCGCAATTTCCATTATTCCGGTATTGCTGATTTACCTGATTTTCCAGAAGCAGTTTATAGCAGGTGTTGCTTCCGCAGCAGTGAAAGGCTGATACAATTTGCCTGGAAGGGCTGTCATTTGACAGAAAGGAGAGTAGTAGAATATGAACGATAGTTACAAGGTTGCGATGCGTCCTCTGGCGCTGCCTGAGAATCAAATTACGGGAATAAATTATCGGATTACCGTGTTGACAAAAGGTTTGATCCGATTAGAATACAGTGAGGACGGGGTTTTTGAAGACCGTGGAACGCAGATGGCTTTCTATCGGGATTTTCCGAAAGCGGATTACCGCCTGATCCATACCCAGGATGGAATTGAGATCCATACTTCCCGCATTCAGTTAATTTACAATGAAAAGGAATTTTCTCCTAATGGGTTAAGTATCCAGGTAAAGGGGAATTTCAGCGCCTACCACAGCATTTGGCGTTACGGGGAAGAGATTCATGACCTAATGGGAACGGCCAGAACCCTGGATGAAGCAGACGGGGCGGTTAAGCTGGATCATGGAATTCTTTCATATTTCGGCTATTCTTTGATTGATGACAGCCGCTCCCAGGTATTACTGGAGGATGGCTGGGTAGCGCCTCGGAAAAAGGGGATTTGTGATCTCTATTTCTTCGGATACGGCCATGATTATAAAGAAGCTCTGAAAGATTTTTACTATCTGTGCGGGAATCCCCCCATGCTTCCGCGGTTTGCCCTTGGAAACTGGTGGAGCCGGTTTTACGCTTACACAGAAGAAAGCTATCTGGATTTAATGGATCGGTTTGAAGAGGAACAGCTTCCCTTTACTGTAGCGGTAATTGATATGGATTGGCATTTGGTGGATATTGACCCCGAATATGGAAGCGGCTGGACTGGATATACCTGGAACCGGGAACTATTCCCGGATCCGGCTAGGTTCCTTAGAAGGCTTCATGAAAAGGGGCTTAAGACCACTTTGAATGTTCACCCGGCAGAGGGCGTCAAACCCCATGAGGAAATGTATGAGGAAATGGCAAAATCCCTTGGTGTGGATTACACCAAGAAGGATCCGGTAAACTTTGATCCCGCAAACCCCGAATATATGGAACGCTATTTTCAATACCTTCATCATCCAAGGGAAGAAGAAGGTGTGGATTTCTGGTGGATTGACTGGCAGCAGGGAAACAACAGTAAGGTGGAAGGGCTGGATCCCTTGTGGATTTTAAACCACTACCATTTTATGGATCATAAACGTCTGGGGAAACGCCCTATGACCTTTTCCAGGTATGCGGGGCCGGGAAGCCACCGTTACCCGGTAGGGTTTTCCGGTGATAGCATTATCACATGGGAATCCTTAGCGTTCCAGCCATACTTTACCGCCAATGCCTCCAATATTGGATATGGCTGGTGGAGCCACGATATTGGCGGCCATATGCTGGGGTATAAGGATGATGAAATGACGGCCCGATGGACACAGTTTGGAGTGTATTCACCGATTCTTCGCCTTCACAGTTCCAACAGTGAATTTAACGGAAAGGAACCGTGGAGGCTGAAACAAGAAGCCAGGGAGGCAATGGGAGAGGCGCTGCGGGAACGGCATCGGATGATTCCTTACCTGTATTCTATGAATTACCGGAATTATCAGGATGGTCTGCCTCTGATATGCCCCATGTACTATGAGCATCCGGATGAAAAGGACGCTTACCAAGTGCCAAACCAGTATTATTTCGGAAGTGAGCTGATTGTTGCACCGATTACTTCAAAAAGGGCGCCTAATCTGAATATGGCTTCTGTTACCGTGTGGCTTCCAAAAGGCCTTTGGTATGACATCCATACAGGAATGATGTACGATGGCGGACGGAACCTGGTAATGTACCGGGATTTAAACAGCGTTCCGGTTCTGGCAAAAGCAGGAGGGATCCTGCCCTTTACCAGAGAGATTACATCAAAGGAGGCAGGAGAAAATCCACATTCTCTGTGGGTTCGAGTGTTTGCCGGGGCGGACGGGGCCTTTACCTTGTATGAGGATGACAATGAAACCTGTGGCTATGAAACAGGGATCAGCGCGAAAACCCTTATGTCTTACTGTGACCAATCCGCCGGCCAAGATGGCAAGAACCAGGCTGTTTTTACCATAGAGCAGGTGAAGGGGGAAACGACTCTGATTCCGGAAACGAGAAGCTATCAACTGGAGTTTACCGGATTTTTGCCGGAAGCGGTAAAGCGGATTACCGTAACAGCAGGGGGACGGACTCTGGGACAGGATGAGGTTACTATTTTTTATAACCGGAAAAAACAGTCAGTAGTGGTTGAACTGGAAGCAGCGGCAACAGCAGAGGATGTGAACGTGTTCCTGCCAGGCGATCAGAAAGCAAGGGAAAACGCGGTTTTGGATCGGATATTCGCGTGCTTGGATCAGGCAGAGATTGAGTTTTGTCAAAAAGATAGGATTTACAGCCTGATACAGACGGAAACCAGGATTCCTGTATTGTTGACCCAGCTTTGTGCTATGGAGATTGATACAAAGCTATATGAAGTGCTTTTGGAACTGCTAACCGGGTTATAATTCACGCTTGTTTTTTTCAGGCAGATCCTTTAAGATAATGATAAAATATCAGGGCGAAAGGAAGGATAAAAAATGAAAACACCATGGTGGAAGGAAGCAGTCGTTTATCAGATTTATCCCAGAAGCTTTATGGACAGCAACGGTGACGGAATTGGGGATTTAAATGGGATTACAGGAAAGCTGGATTATTTAAAGAAGCTGGGGATTAATGTAATCTGGATGTCACCGGTCTATCAGTCGCCAAATGATGATAACGGGTACGATATCAGCGATTACCAGGCGATTATGAAGGAATTCGGAACCATGGAAGATTTTGACCGCCTGCTTACAGAGGCACATAACCGCGGGATCCGGATTGTGATGGATTTAGTGGTGAACCATACTTCTGACGAGCATACCTGGTTTGTGGAAAGCCGGAAGTCAAGAGAAAATGAGTATTCCGATTATTATATCTGGAGAGATGGGAAACCGGATGGCTCTGCCCCGAATAACTGGGGCTCTTGTTTTGGCGGCTCTGCATGGCAGTATGACAGTGAAAGAGGACAGTATTACCTTCATTTATTTTCGAAAAAGCAGCCGGATTTAAACTGGGATAATCCCAAGGTGCGCAAGGAAGTATTTGATATGATGACCTGGTGGTGCGAAAAGGGGATTGACGGTTTTCGCATGGACGTAATCAGCATGATTTCCAAAACAAAGGAAATGCCGGACGGGGAAGTAGAGAATGGTTTATACGGAAGTTTTGGCCCATACTGTATCCATGGCCCTAATGTCCATAAGTATTTGCGGGAAATGAATGAAACTGTATTATCCCGTTATGATCTGATGACAGTAGGGGAAACATCAGGGGTTACGCCGGAACAGGCCTGTCTTTACGCAGGGGAAACGACCAATGAATTAAATATGGTATTCCAGTTTGAGCATGTGGATATTGCCGGAAGATTCGGAAAATGGAATGACCAGAAAATGCCTTTGACAAGGCTTAAGGAAATTCTTTCTAAATGGCAGACCCAGCTTTCCGGGAAAGCCTGGAACAGCCTGTATTGGGATAACCATGATCAGCCAAGAGCCGTATCCCGCTTTGGGGATGACCGCCCCGAGTTCCGGGTTATGTCGGCCAAAATGCTGGCCACCTGCCTTCACATGATGCAGGGGACACCCTATATTTACCAGGGGGAAGAATTAGGGATGACCAATTATCCGTTTGAAAGTCCAAAAGATTTCCGGGATATTGAGAGCATCCACGCATATGAGGAATGGTGCGAAAGTGGCAGAGTACCCCACGAAACCTTTTGGCCCTGCATTACTGCTGTCAGCCGTGATAATGCCCGCACCCCAATCCAGTGGGACGACAGCCCCAACGCCGGATTTACAAAAGGGACTCCCTGGATCCAGGTGAATCCCAATTATAAGGAAATCAATGCCAAAGCAGAATTGGCGGATCCGGATTCAGTCTTTTATTATTATCAAAAATTAATTGCCCTCAGAAAGCAGTATCCGGTTATTGTCCATGGAACGTACCGTTTGCTTTTAGCAGACAGTGAAGAACTGTTTGCATACACCAGGGAATACCAGGGGGAAAAGCTTTTGGTAGTATGCAGTTTCGTGGATCACAAAGTGTCCTATGAACTGCCAGAAGAATTTAAAAACAAAGAGCTGCTGATTGGAAACCGGGAAAATTCCTATGGAACTGAGGTTATGGAGCTTTCCCCATATGAAGCCTTTGTTTTGAGAGCTGTTTAGCAAACGAGGTGTATATGCACATCAAAACAAACAGTTTAAAACAAGCAATTTTAAGATAAGCGATTCAAAACAATCGATTCAAAAGAAAATTCCTGGATTCGGCTTACAGCCGGATCCGGGAATTTTCTTTTCGGTAAACTTGCGGCGTGACGCCAAATTCTTTTTTAAAGCTCCGGATAAATAAGGTAGAGCTTCCAAATCCGGTTTTCTGGCTAATCTCATGAATTTTATCATTGGTCGTAATTAAAAGGTTTTTTGCGGCTTCTAGCCTTCTGGAATTTAGATAGGAGATGGGAGCCTGATGAAAATATTGGGAAAATTCCCTTGCGATCCGGAATTTGTTGACTTGGAACCGTTTTTCCAAAAGATCCAAAGAACAGGGAAGGCTATATTCCTCATCCAACATCCGGCGGACTGCCAAAAGGTACTCCGGGCAAAAGGATTCCTCAGCATGCTCCTGACAGACGGCTACCGCTTGCGTTAACAAGCTGGTAGTTAAAAAAATCTGCTGCAGCGGCGCGCAATAGGAAGAGGCATCTTTTCGTGTCAACCCGGAAAGCAGGGCGGGAAGCCTGGAATTTGCGGGCACCGGCCAGGGGCGTCTGCCGTGCCGGGAAAAAAGCTGATAGAAATAGTCGGCTTCTCTTCCGCCTAAAAAGAGAAACGAGTGGTTCCAATGCGAGGAAACGGACCGGAGGGAAAACCCCTGGCTGCAAGGCCAGAAAAACAGGTGCTGCTGCGCCAGCGCTGTGGGGCTGTTCCCTTCTTTTCCGGTTCCTATTACAATTTGGCCCTGCCCGTTTTCTGTATAGAGCAGGCAGTATCCGCTGCAGCAGGGCTGTGTGCAGCGATAGGGATACTTGGCGGTTACCGTAAAATACGCATTGATATAGAGGTAAGGAGGTTCTTGATCCTGAGGAAAAAACCCCCATAGGGAGAGAGAAGAACCTTGGGACTGCAGCAGGGCAGCAGCAGGAGGAAACAGGTGTAAAGGTATGGTCGGATTCATAAAGTACCCCGTCTGATTTAATTAATTTTTATTAATTAAATATTATAATTAATTATTAAAAAAGTCAAGAACAATAAAAAAATATAGAGATAGTGGCGAAAAATACTTAATTATATGATTTAATTAAAAAATTAGGCAAAAAGGAAATATAGCAAAAAATAAAGAAGGTCTTTTCGGGAAATTTATTATCTTATTCCAGTTTAACCAGATTAAGATTTTCAAAAACTGATTAATATTTAGAAAAAATATTCAATAACATGATGAAAAATTAAAAAACATGTAAGATTTTATTATAAAAAGTGATATTTAATGATGAAATTGTAAAGTTAATTAGATAGTATTTAATCGATTAATAACAACTTAATTAATATAGCGATATGTGAAAGAAGAACGGTCTATGAAAAAATAAAACGAGTTTATGAGCTGGGGCTTGCCGGGGCCATGGTAATGTTCATGACTGCCTGCGGTTCTAAAAAAGCAACAGCGGGGGTAAATCAACAGCAGGCAGCGGACTAGCCGTCCATTGAAACCAGTAAGCTGGGGAAAGGTTCCGCCACAGCCGACTGGGAAGGCAGCAAAGATATGATCAACAACATGCAGATCGGCTGTATGGCGCTGGGGTCCTGGGCTGCAGCACAGATGCAGGAGAGCAGGGTATCAAAAAGTAAAAATTTGTGTTATACTTTCTATAAAGAAAATGAAACTGAAACGTTCAGGCAGAAACAAGAAAGTTTTCTGTCTGACGGCATACGTTGTGAGGATAGTGGAGGGAAGGATGTACGAATGCCCTAATTGTGCCGGGAATTTAAAGTTTGATATTGCCCGGCAGCAGTTATATTGTGAATATTGTGATACCCAGGTAGACCCCTACCATTTTCATAAGGAAAAGGATGTCCGGGAATCAGAAAGCCCGTCAGGAGAGTACCAGGTAACAGTGTTTACCTGCCCCCAGTGCGGAGCTGAGATTGTCAGCGAAGATACTACAGCAGCTACATTTTGCAGCTTCTGTGGGGCTTCCGCTATTTTAGACAGCCGCGTCAGCAGAGAGCGGCGCCCGGAATTAATCATCCCGTTTACCAAGACAAAAGAGGACTGCAAAGCTGCTTACAGGAAGCTGCTGCGCCGGGCAATTTTTGCGCCGAAAGAGCTGAAAGATGAAAACCTGATTGAAAAATTCAGAGGAATTTATATGCCTTACTGGGTATATTCCTTTGAAAAAAAGGGGCCGATTACCTTTTCGGGCAGGAACACTTACAGGCGGGGAAATTACCGGATTACGGATCATTACCAACTGGACTGCCAGATAGAAGAAGAATATAAGGGACTGGCCTACGATGCGTCGTCCACATTTTCAGACAGCTTAAGCAATGCCATAGCGCCATTTGATTTAAGAAAAGGGAAAGCCTTTGTCCCCTCTTTTTTAAGCGGCTTTTATGGGGATACCAGCGATGTGGGGAACCATATTTATTTATCGGAAGCGGAGGAGATGGTGATCTGGGATGCCAGCCGCTGCCTGTTACAAAATCCAGTGTGTAGAAAATACCATGCAGGGCAGGGGGATAGCTGGTATGGATTCCAGAATGCGCTGCGCCCTTCTGACAGAACCATAGAGCTTGTTATGCTGCCAGTATGGTTTTTGTCCTATCGAAACGGTGACAGGGTCAGCTATGTAGTGGTAAACGGCCAGACTGGAAAAGCGGCAGGGGATCTTTTAGTAGATGGGAAACGATACCTGATAGCATCCGCCCTTATGGCCGTTCCGCTTTTTTTCCTGCTAAACTTATTTTTGACCGTTACGCCGGGAAGGATTCTTTTGACTGCGGCATTGCTTGCGTGCGTTTGCGTTGTGATTTTAAATATGCAGCTTACCCATATTTTGACCAGGAACTCAGGCGAGGATGATAAGGGGCTTGCCTCGGCAGCGCCCGCTATAAGGGGGGATCCTGGCTGGAAGAGAAAAAGACGTATTTGGAAACCGTGGGAGAGCAGCCTGGGAAAGGTGGTTATAATGCTGCTTTTATTTTATGGAACCGCTTTGCTGCCTTCCCTTATCCTTTCTGTAACAGGAGGAATCGGGGGAAGCAGAATGGGCAGGCCAACCTTACTATTTGTGGTACACATGGTGCTGTTTTTTTGCGTTGGGATCCTTCTTTCAGCGGGAAATGGCAGCCGCAGGTGGCAGAAAACGAAACGAAAGCCGCTTGGAGGCGGCCATTATAAAGAAAAATGGCCTGTTTTAAGAAAACCGATTAGCGGGATAGTGCTTGCGGCGGTTATCCTGCTTCTTCATCCTGTTTCGGACTGGTTTTATTACATAGGGGCCTTTGGATGCATGGGTACGGTTTTCTGGGCGATTTTAGATATGATAAAGCAACATAATCTGCTGGCTACACGAAAGCTGCCCCAGCTAAACAGGCGGGGAGGTGACGATAATGGGTAGGACTCTGAATAAAAGGCAAAGAAAAATCCAGACTATGGCCTGGGCGCTGGTGGTGAAACGGTTATGCTGGGTGCTTTTGCTTTGTGGAGGAATGACGCTTGTAAAGCCATTGGCGTGTCTTGGGCAGGAACAGAGGGAACAAAAAGACAGAGAGCTGAATGGGGTTTTTACCAATCCAGATACCGGGTATCAAGTTTGGGTGGAGGATGAGGCCAATCTGCTTTCCGAGGAGCAGCTTTTGGAATTATCCCAGATCATGCAGGCCATTACAGAGTACGGAAACGTGGCCTTTGTGTCTGTCAGAAGCAATCGCCGTTCCACAGAAGACTTTGCCAGAAGCTATTATAAGGATCGGTTTGGAGCGGACAGCGGCACTGTATTTGTGATTGATATGGATCACCGCAATATTTGGATTCACAGCGACGGAGCCATTTATCAGGCGGTTACCTCCGCTTATGCCAATACGATAACAGATAATGTGTACCGTTATGCGTCGAAAGGGGATTATTTCGGATGCGCCAGGGAGGCGTTTCAAGAGATTGACGCAGTGCTAAAAGGCAATAGGATTGCCCAGCCTATGAAATATATCAGCAATGCCCTGCTGGCGATGCTCCTTGCGCTCCTTATTAATTTTGGTCTGATTATTTGGTTTACCAGGCTACAAAAGCCCAGGGATCAAACGATACTTGGCAGTATCAGCAGAACATTCCGCTATTCAAAGCTGAGGGCTACTCACACCTTCCAGACAAAAGTGTACGATCCTGCTTCTGGAGGAAGCGGCGGCAGAAGTGGCGGCGGAGGCGGTGGAGGAGGCAGAAGCGGAGGAGGCAGAAGCGGCGGCGGAGGCGGTCACAGCTTTTAAAAATCCGGTTATTCTTTCAGCTATTACGCTTCTGTATGGCCAAAGTGGCAGGCGATGAATCTATCGAAACGAAATATAAAATAGACATTGTGAAACCCGGAATATTGACATACTTTCTTACTCTTGTTAGAATAACGTTAGATAATGCTACTGAGAAAGTATGTTTTAACACCAGTATGATACATTTGATCAGCTCAATGATGTTTATAGATAGACAGAGGGAAAACGCGGGGAGGATATTGGTATGTACCATTGTCGTATTCGTTTTTATTTAACAGGCCGTCAGAAAAAAGCCTTCGAGATTATCAAGGGGATGGAGACCCTTGAATATTTTACCCATGAATTTACAGAGAGTGATATGCCCGAAGCAGCATTGGCGGCGAAAGCGGATGTGATTATAGCAGATTTGCAGGATGTTGATGTGGCAAATACGCTGCAGGTACTTATGGATGGAAGGAAGGAAACGTCTGAAATTATCCTGCTTGCCAACAAGGGGCAAATGGCGCTTTTGGCGGATTATCTGGAAGAAATCAAGGATATCTGGATTTTGCCTATGGAGGATGAGGAAATCCGGTTCCGTTTCTTAAGATGGCAGCAAGGCTGCAAACTTAGCAAGGATTTCTGGCAGACCAGCCATTATTTAGAGGCTACAATTAACAATGTCCCTAACCTGGTTTGGTATAAAGATAAAAACGGCATTCATGAAAAGGTAAATGACAGTTTCTGCAAAACAGTAAATAAGACCAAGCAGCAGGTAGAAGGGCGTGGCCATGCCTATATTTGGGATGTAGAGTATGATGATCCTGCCTGTATCGAGTCTGAGAATGAGGTTATGAGCAAGAAAACTACCTGCGTATCAGAAGAAACCATTAAAACAGGAGATGGCGAAAGGCTGCTTACCACCTATAAATCCCCGCTATATGATCTTGACGGAAGTGTAATGGGGACTGTTGGCGTGGCCATTGATGTAACACAGGAACGTGCCTATGAGCAGGAGATTATTGAAAAGAACCGTACATTAGAAGCCATTTTTACTACGATGGACTGCGGCGTGCTCACTCATACGATAGATGGATCCCGTATTCTTAGCATAAACAGGGCCGCTCTTCATATTTTGGGATATGAAACCCAGGAAGAGATGATGGAAAGCGGCTTTGATATGGTTGCGGCTTCGGTTGTGGAAGAGGATAAAGAAATTATGCGGGAAGGTATCCGGACTTTGAAAAAAGAAGGTGACAGCATTAGCCTGGAATACCGTGTGCAGCATGGAGCTGATGAAGAGGTGCGGCACATAATGGGAAATGTGAAGCTTATAAAAGAGAATGGAGAGCTGTTTTATCAGAGATTTTTGCTGGACTGTACGGATCAGAAGCGTCAGGAAACCATAGAACGCAAGAAAAATGAAAGGCGCCAGATGGAACTGGTTCAGGCATTGAGCATTGACTATAATCTGGTTTGTTTTTTTGAACTGGATACCGGAACGGGAAGCACCCTTCGGATTGATGATAAGAAACATGCCTTTGGCTTTGCGTTTACAGGGCAATTATCGTTAGAAACCTGCATGGAAGCTTACATACAAAAATGTGTTTATGAAGAAGACCGGGATATGCTGCGGCAAGCCTTTTGCCAGGAAACGCTGAAACAGGAGCTGGCAGAAAAGAAGCTGTATTATATGAATTACCGCACAATAGATGACGGGGAAATGAAGTATTACCAGATGAAGGTGGTGCGGGCCGGGACATGGGACTGCAGCAGCGGCATTGTGCTGGGATTTCGAAGTGTGGATGAGGAAATCCGAAATGAAATGGAACAGAAAAGCCTGTTGGAAGACGCGCTTTTACAAGCAAACCGCGCAAGCAAAGCCAAAAGCGTATTCCTTTCCAATATGTCCCACGATATCCGCACGCCTATGAATGCCATTGTCGGGTTTGCGGCATTGGCCATTACCCATATCGACCATAAGGAGCGGGTTGAGGAATACTTAAAAAAGATTATGACATCAGGAAATCATCTGGTAAGCCTGATTAATGATGTTTTGGATATGAGCCGTATTGAAAGCGGCAAGATGCATTTGGAAGAAAAACCGTGCCGCTTGCCGGATATTCTTCATGGCCTGCGGAGTATTTTGCAGACCGATATCCACGCAAAACAGCTTGAGCTGTATATTGACGCAGTGGATGTATTGGATGAAAATATTTACTGCGATAAGCTGCGGTTAAACCAGGTGCTGCTAAATATTCTGGGAAATTCTGTAAAATATACGGCAGCAGGCGGCATTGTCAGCATGAGGATTACTGAAAAGGCCGGGGCGCCCGCAGGCTACGCAAACTATGAGTTTTACATTAAGGATACCGGGATCGGTATGAGCAAGGAATTTGTTACCCATATTTTTGAACCGTTTGAACGGGAGAAAACCTCTACCATAAGCGGGATCCAGGGAACTGGGCTAGGGATGGCGATTACCAAAAATATTGTGGACATGATGAATGGTTTCATCGAAGTAAATAGCGAGGAGGGGGGTAGGGACAGAATTTACCGTTTCGTTTACTTTCCGCCTGGATCCCGGGGAAAAGGCGCCTGTAGATATTCCTCAGCTTAAAAATTGCAGGGCTCTGGTGGTAGATGATGATTTTAATACTTGCGACAGCGTATCATATATGCTTCAGCAAATCGGGATGCGGGCGGAATGGACATTATCCGGAAAGGAAGCTGTTTTGCGCACACGGCAGGCAATGATGCGTAATGACCATTATTGCGTATACATTATTGACTGGTTTTTGCCGGATATGAACGGGATTGAGGTTACACGAAGGATTCGAAAAGAAACAGGAGGAGATGCCCCCATTATTGTGCTGACAGCCTATGACTGGTCGGATATTGAAGATGAGGCAAAAGAAGCCGGCGTTACAGCATTTTGCAGCAAGCCGCTGTTTTTATCTGAACTAAGGGACTGTCTGCATTCGATTGTAAATGCGGACGAAGTCCAGGAGGGCAGCGGGGAAAACATGGTAATTCCTATTGGCACCGGGCGTATTTTGCTTGCGGAAGATAATGTGCTGAATCAGGAAATTGCGTCGGCAATTTTAAGCGACGCAGGGTTCTGTACGGAAATTGCGGAAAATGGCAAGATTGCGGTAGAAATGCTGAAAAAGGCCCAGCCTGGATATTATCAGTTGGTGCTTATGGATGTGCAGATGCCGGTTATGAACGGCTATGAAGCGACGAAACATATCCGAGGATTAAAAGACAAGGAATTGTCATCCATCCCCATTTTGGCTATGACGGCTAATGCGTTTGAGGAAGATAAGCAAGAGGCCTTAAAGTGCGGGATGAACGGCCATATCGCAAAGCCTATAGATGTGCAGAATTTGTTTGCAATGTTGAGCAAAGTACTGACATAAAGGAATTGGCAGGCAGGTTTCGCAGGCCGGATTTGAATGGTTTCAGAACGAAAATTTCACCATGAAAAAGATTGGGAGGTGCCGCCGGATAAGGGGGCATCCCAATTTTTTTGTGGTTCTTTTAATGGTATCATATTTGCTTTCGTACCTGGCGGCAGCATCCGCTTTTTCTTAGTTGCGGGAACAGCCGGATTGGACAGCGGATATTCCGAAAAGGAATCCGGTGAAAAACTGAAAAATCATCGGGGAACCTCTTTTCCTATTTCATAAAGTATGATATTATGATGTAGATGTTAAAAGGTATTTTCACAACTATGGCACATGGATCAGGCTGTATTTTGACCTGATATCATGATAAGAAGACATATAGGTTTATTTTTGCGGTTAATATAACTGGAAAGATTTACAATGGCAAAAACCTGAGAATGGAGGCAATAAATGATGGAAGAAAGAAAACAGACGCTGGAAACGGAAGGAAAAGAAGTGGTGTCAAAAAATTTTATCGAGATGGAAATTGAAAAGGATCTGGCTGAAGGCGTATATCACCATGTCCAGACACGCTTTCCTCCGGAGCCAAACGGATATCTTCATATCGGACATGCAAAATCGATCCTGTTAAATTATGGATTGTCAAAAAAATATAATGGAAAGTTTAACATGCGTTTTGACGATACAAACCCTACCAAGGAAAAGACAGAATTTGTAGAGTCTATTATTGCGGATGTAAAATGGCTGGGGGCTGATTTTGAGGACAGGCTGTTTTTTGCGTCAAATTATTTTGAGCAGATGTATCAGTGCGCCTTACTTTTGATTCGGAAAGGGAAGGCCTTTGTCTGTGATCTGTCGGCAGAGGAGATCCGGGAATACCGGGGGGATTTTACTACGCCAGGGAAAGAAAGCCCTTACCGGAACCGTTCGGTTGAAGAAAATTTAAAGCTGTTTACGGAGATGAAAGAAGGAAAATACCAGGACGGGGAAAAGGTGCTCCGGGCTAAAATTGATATGGCTTCTCCGAATATTAATATGCGGGATCCGGTAATTTACCGTGTGGCGCGGATGAGCCATCACAATACGAAAGATGCCTGGTGCATTTATCCCATGTATGATTTTGCCCATCCTATAGAAGACGCAATCGAGCATATTACCCATTCCATTTGTACCCTGGAATTTGAAGACCACAGGCCCTTATATGACTGGGTGGTCAGGGAATGCGAGTTTGAGAACCCGCCCCGGCAGATTGAATTTGCGAAGCTGTATCTCACCAATGTGGTGACCGGAAAACGGTATATTAAAAAACTGGTGGAAGATGGGATTGTGGACGGATGGGATGATCCGCGGCTGGTATCCATCGCGGCACTTCGGCGCAGGGGGTATACGCCGGAATCCATCCGGATGTTTGTGGATTTAGTAGGAGTAGCAAAGGCCAACAGCTCCGTAGATTATGCCATGCTGGAGTACTGCATCCGGGAGGATTTAAAGCTGAAAAAGTCCCGTATGATGGCAATTCTGGATCCGGTGAAGCTGGTAATAGACAATTATCCGGAGGATTCCATGGAGGAGCTGGAAATCCCAAATAACCTGGAAAATGAATCCTTAGGAAGCCGGAAGGTTCCCTTTGGAAGAGAGCTTTATATCGAACGGGAAGATTTTATGGAGGAGCCCCCCAAGAAATATTTCCGCCTGTTCCCGGGAAATGAAGTACGGCTTTTTGGGGCGTATTTTGTTACCTGCACTGGATTTGAGAAAGATGAGTCAGGAAATGTAACAACTGTCCACTGCACTTATGATCCGGAAACGAAAAGCGGATCTGGTTTTACCGGACGCAAGGTAAAGGGAACCATACATTGGGTTGCGGTAAAGACCGCAAAGCAGGTAGAATGCCGCTTGTATGAGAATATTGTGGATGAGGAAAAAGGAAAGCTGAATGAGGATGGAAGCTTAAACTTAAATCCCAACTCTTTGACGGTTGTGCCAGGCTGCTATGTGGAGCCTGCCTTGTTTGACGCAAAGCCTTATGACAGTTTCCAGTTTATGCGAAATGGGTTTTTCTGTGTGGACTGCAAAGACAGTAAGCCAGAGAAACCGGTATTTAACCGGATTGTTTCCCTGAAAAGTTCCTTCCGGCTGCCAAAGTAAGAAACCGGCAGCATGGAGGTTTATTTGGAAGTTTAGAATGGATTGGGCGGGAAGCTTATAGGCAGTTCCACCCGTACAAGGTGCTGCAAACCGGCAGACCTCTTACAATAATGATACTGAAATAAACGGATTTTAGATGGTTTCAGCATCGTATTGCGGGGCTTCTGGTTTGCGGCATTTCTTTTTCTATAGAGTATGTAGCAAATCCTGTTAATGGATCGCCAGGGAAGGGGATTATAGTTGGAGGGATCGATATGGAGCTTATGATACCGTTGGATGGTCAGGGAACTGTTCCCATGTATGAGCAGATTTACCAGTATATTAAGAAGGAAATCCGCCAGGGGAATTTAAAGGCGAAAAGCAGGCTTCCTTCTACCAGAACCCTGGCGGAGCATTTAAAAGTAAGCCGCAGCACCACCCAATTGGCGTATGAACAGCTTTTATCAGAAGGGTATATTGAATCGGTGCCATATAAGGGATATTTTGTTTCTGCCATTGATGCGCTGGTAGAAGTGCAGGAACATTCCACCGGCCTGTTTGTGGAATTGGAAGTTGAGGAAACAGAAGGGATCAAAGTGGACTTTTCCCCCAGAGGGATTGATTTAAATAGCTTTCCTTATAATACATGGAGGAAAATCAGCAAAAATATTCTGGTGGATGATAATAAGGCTCTGTTTTTAAACGGGGATCCTCAGGGAGAGTATGCTTTGCGGGAAGCTATCCGCAGTTATCTCCATTCGGCCAGAGGAGTCCACTGCGGCGCAGATCAGATTATTGTAGGCGCTGGAAATGAGTATCTTTTGATGCTGCTTTCCCTGGTTTTGGGGCCGGATCAGGTAATCGCCATGGAAAATCCCACCTATAAGCAGGCATATCGGGTGTTTGAGAGCCAGGGCTATCAAGTTGTTCCAGTAGAAATGGATCAGTCCGGTCTGGATGTGGGAATGCTGAGGCGGTATCCAGACAGAGAACGGGAACCGGATTTGGCATATGTAATGCCTTCCCATCAGTATCCTATGGGAATCGTAATGCCCATCAAGCGTCGGCAGGAGCTGCTGGCCTGGGCCAGCGAAAAAGAAGGGCGTTATCTGCTTGAAGATGATTACGACAGCGAATTCCGGTATAAAGGAAAGCCCATTCCGGCTCTCCAGGGAATGGATCGAAATGGGCGCGTTATTTACATCGGAACCTTTTCCCGCTCCATTGCCCCAGCAATCCGGATAGGATTTTTAGTGCTGCCATTAAAACTTATGGCGGTGTATAAAAGAAAAGCCGGTTTTTTTGCGTCTACCGTATCCAGGATTGACCAAAATATCTTGTATCAGTTTTTGACAGAAGGGCATTATGAACGTCATTTAAACCGGATGCGTTCCGTATATAAAGCAAAGCATGACTGTTTGATGGGGGAGTTAAAAGGGTTTGAGCCGGCATTCTGGATTGCGGGAGAACACGCGGGGATTCATCTTCTTCTTACCCATAAAAAAGGGGTTCCAGAAGACATCCTGGTAGACCAGGCACGGAAGGCGGGAGTTAGGGTATACCAGTTGTCCCGATATTTTATCCATCCGGAACACAACCAATATCCCAGCACAGTGGTACTTGGATATGCAAACCTGACGGAAGATATGATAAAGGAAGGCTGCAGACGGCTGAGGGAAGCGTGGGATCTGGAGCATTGACCTGTGGATAGTTGGCTAATGCGTCACCATGAATGAAAGAGGTTCCTGGAAATTTTCCGGGGATGTGCAGAAAACGGGCAGGGAAGCTGTCATTTTGTGCACCTGGTTTCGCAAAGTTCAGCGCTTTGTGCTGAACTTTCACAGTGACGGTTGGATAGAAAGGAAGAAATCGGAATATGGCAAAAATAGCGCTTTTAGTTCCAAGAGAAGAAATGGTTTACCAGGCACATAACCTGCTGCAAGAAAAAAGCTATCAGGATCCCCATTTTGAAATTACCTGTATGAAGGTGGTACGGACAAAAAATGTGGTTATGGAGGCCAGGCAGGCCATAGCGGACGGGGCCTCTATTATGATTGCCAGAGGTCTTCAGGCTTCGCTGATTAAACAATATACGGATATTCCGGTAATTGAAATTGTGATCACGGCGCAGGAAATGGCGCTTTTAGTAATGAAGGCAAAGCAGATCGTGAAAAAGGAACATCCGGTGATCGCTGTAGTGGGATTCCCGAATATGTTTTGTGATATGTCTTACTTTGATGTGATTTATGATATTGAGCTGCGCGCCTTTTTTGCCTCAAATCATGAAGGGCTCCGCCAAGCTGCTCTGGAAGCGGTGGCAGAGAAGGTGGACTTAATCATCGGAGGAGATGTGGCAGTGGAAACCGCCACGTCAGCAGGCGTCTATTCCCTGTTTCTTTCTACCACAGAAGATTCCTTGCGGAATGCGTTTTTAATGGCAAAAAGCATCAGCTTTGCCATGGACGTAGAGAGAAAAAAGGCGGCCCAGATGGAAACCCTTTTAGATAATTCATTCAGCGGCGTAGCCAACGCAGACAGCAGAGGAAGGATTACCAAGGTGAACCTGCAAATGGAAGACATGCTGGGTCTGTCCGGAAAGAAGCTTTCCGGGCACTTACTGACAGACGTATTTCCGGATTTGGATCCGGTGCAAGTAGAGCGGATTTTAGAAAAGGGCGGAGAAGGATACTCTACCTTTTTTCAGGTGAACAACACATCCGTATATGCGATTTTGGCTCCGGTTTTGGTGGAAGGAAAGGTAGACGGAGGGATTCTCACTTGCCATAAAATGGTGCGGAAGCTAACCATAGAGCAGGAATCCCAGCAGAAGCGCCATTCCAATGGACTGATTGCCCTGGGACAGTTTTCTGATATATTTCAGGAATCGGAAGCTATGCAGGACTGTATCCATAAGGCCAGGCTGTATGCCTTGTCTGATATGCCGGTTTTGATCGAAGGGGAACCAGGAACGGAAAAGCGCCTGATGGCCCAAAGCATCCATAATGCCAGCTTGCGGAACCGGAGCGCTTTTGCAGATGTATCTTTAAAAGGTTTGACAGACGAAGAACAGTTTTCCCTACTGTTTGGGGAAGGCGGGGCAGTGGTGCAGGCAGACGGAGGAACCTTGCTGCTAGAAGACGGGGACGTGTTAAGCCTTTCCAATCAATACCGTCTGCTGCAGTTGATCCGCTACCGGCTCTGGCAGGGAAAAGGGCTGCCGCAAACGAAACATTTGGATGTGCGGGTGATGATTACCACAGGCGTTTCGGGTTCTATTTTGGAGCTTGTAAAACAGGGAGAGTTTCGGAACGATTTGTATTATTTGATACAGGGTCTGAATTTAGAAATCCCTCCTTTGTGGCAGCGTACAGAAGACTTAAAGCGGAAGTTGGAATTATCTATTCGGGAGAGCTGTGAACAGTATGGACGTTATCACGTATTAACCCAAGGGGCAATGAAGCTTCTGCTGGACTACAGGTGGCCCGGCAATTTATATCAAATTGAAAATTTCTGCCAGCGGCTGATCCTGACGGCCCCGAAACGATCCCTTGATGAGTGGGCAGTGAAACGGCTTCTGTGGGAGCTGTATGGAAAGGAAGAAACGGAAAATGGGGCAGACGGGAAAAAAGGGGAAGAGAGGATGGGCAGCTTCCGGCCGGAGAACCAACAATCAAAGCAATTATACGAAACCTTAATAAAATATGGGGGAAACCGGAAAAAAACAGCGGAAGCCTTAGGGATCAGCAAAGCAACCTTGTGGCGTCAGATGAAAAAATACGGTCTGGAATAGAGAGAAAAAGGAAAACAGGCAGTAAGATTTCATATATGAGATAAAATGAAACATATTAAAAGAAATAATGAAATAAAAATGAAACAATATAGAATATGAATGAAAAATATAGAAAAATTTATGGAGGAATACCATTGAATGAGGGACAAGAATCCGATATACTGGC
The DNA here is from genome assembly GCA_910589195.1 of uncultured Lachnospiraceae bacterium. Taxonomy (GTDB): domain Bacteria; phylum Bacillota; class Clostridia; order Lachnospirales; family Lachnospiraceae; genus Caccovicinus. The sequence continues at coordinate 16,847 of CAJUTC010000029.1, read as the reverse complement.
ATCATCAGAACGGAGCCGGAATGAACTGACCTGAATTCCGAACCTGTTCCACAAAGGGCGGCTTCCAAAAGCCGAAAATAAAAAAAGAGAGGTAATGAAAAATGAAAATCGGATTTATCGGATTAGGCATCATGGGAAAACCAATGAGCAAGAACTTAGTAAAGGCTGGAAACGAGCTGGTAGTCTGCGATTTCAATAAAGATGCAGTTGCCGAGCTGGTAGCAATGGGCGCAAAGGAAGCGGCAAACGGAGCTGAGGTTGCCAAGGAATGTGATGTAGTCATTACCATGCTTCCAAATTCCCCTCATGTTCGTTCGGTAGCATTAGGAGAAAACGGAATTGCGGACGGAGCCCATGAGGGAAGTGTACTGATTGATATGAGTTCCATCGATCCAGTAGAATCTAAGAAGATCGGCGCTGATTTGGCAAAGAAAGGCATTAAGATGTTAGACGCCCCGGTATCCGGCGGTGAGCCAAAAGCCATTGACGGAACCTTATCGGTAATGGTAGGCGGTGAGAAAGAATTATTTGATAAATACTATGACATGCTGATGGTTATGGCAGGCTCTGTGGTATACGTAGGCGAGTTAGGTTCCGGAAACGTTGCGAAGCTGGCAAACCAGATTGTAGTAGCCGTTAATATCGCGGCAGTAGGAGAGGCTCTGGCATTTGCGAAGAAGGCAGGAACCAATCCGGAATTAGTATACCAGGCAATCCGGGGCGGTCTTGCAGGCTCCACCGTTATGGACGCAAAGGCCCCTATGATGTTATCCAGAAACTTTAAGCCAGGTTTCCGCATTGAACTTCATATTAAGGATTTAACAAATGCGCTGAATGCTGCCCATGCAATCGCGGCTCCCGTACCGTTAACCGGGCAATTAATGGAAATGATGCAGGCATTAAAGGCTGACGGTTATGAGAAGGAAGATCATTCCAGCTTAGTTAAGTTCTATGAAAAAATCGGGAATGTAACAGTAGAATAATCATGGCAGGCTGGGGATGCTGTAAAACTGCTTGCTTTTCACAGATTGTGAAAGATTGTCTGATGGAACTACCCGGAAGATTCTGGTTTTACAGCATCTTACTGAATAAGGATATGGGGGAGAACGTTCATGAATATTGAATTCATTAAAGGCGTAGTGGTGCCGATGATCACTCCAATCGATGGGGATGAGCTGATTGATGAGGAGAAAATCCGTGAGCAGGTTGACTATGTGATTAACGGCGGGGTTACCGGCATCCTTTTATACGGGAGCAACGGAGAATTTTATGTAATTGAAGAAGATGAGATGGAGCGGGGCTTAAAGATTGTGGTAGACCAGGCGGCGGGCCGGGTGCCGATTTATTTCGGAATCGGAGCCATCAGCACCAAAAAGGCAGTAAGGCTGGCAAGGATGGCGGTTGCGAACGGCGCCGCAAGCGTTTCGATTTTGCAGCCCATGTTTTTGAAGCCGACCAAGGGCGAACTGTTCTTGCATTTTAAGACGATTGCCGACGCCATTCCACAGACTCCAGTGCTGCTTTACAATAATCCTGGCCGTGTAGGTTATACCTTATCAGCCGATTTAGTAGAGAAATTAGCCCATCAAGTTCCCAATATTGTAGGTATGAAGGATACCAGCGGCGATATTACCCAGACGTCTGAATTTATCCGCAGAAACCGGGATGTAAACTTTAAAGTGTTCGGCGGAAAAGATACCTTGCTGTACGCTTCCATGTGCCACGGGGCGGTAGGCGGTGTGTGCACCGCGGCTAATTTTATGCCAGAGCTGATTACGGATGTATACAACAAGTACGTAGCTGGCGATTTGGAAGGCTCCCTGGAAGCACAGTTTAAATTAAATCCGGTAAGGCTGTCTATGGATGGGGCAAGCTTCCCGGTAGCGGCTAAGGACATGGCAAACTTAAGAGGACGTGATATCGGCGTTCCCTATACACCTAACCTGCCTACTCCAGAAGGCCCTGTTTTGGATAAGATTAAGTCGGAGATGCAGAAGGCTGGACTGATTTAATACGAAGAATCCTGCGCAGCAGGATTCTTTTTGCGGCTATAAAAGGCAGATCTTTATATGTTGGGATTCTAACTGCTTTCGATGGAAATCCAGCGCGAACTTGTTGATTTCAATATGCAAGGTATGTTATATTTTGTATCATAGGAAAGTTCGCCGAACTTCCCTATGATACAAAAAGCCCTCCGGGCAGGATCGCACTGCGGCGGAGAGGAATTATGCCGCCGAAGCGACCCGCCGCAGGCGGAGAATCTGCCACAGGCAGATTCTTATTAATAGTGCAGGGAAAATAAGGAAAAAGAACAGGAGGGTATTTGTTATCATGAAATTTTTATTTGCGTCTGACTCTTTTAAAGGAACATTATCTTCAGAAACCATCATTGAACTGTTGACCCAATCAGCAAAGGAAGTGTTCCCAGGCTGTGAAACAGCAGGAACCTTAATAGCAGACGGTGGTGAAGGCACAGTGGATGCTGTAATTGCCATGACCAAGGGAACGCTGATTGAAGTGCCGGTACATGGCCCGATGATGGAAGAAACGAAAGCTGTGTACGGCAAAATCAATGAGGACAGCGCAATTATCGAAATGGCAGCCGCCTCCGGCCTGCCGATGGTGCCTTCCCACCTGCGTAACCCACTACATACCACTACTTACGGAACAGGAGAGCTGATTAAGGACGCATTGGATAAAGGGTTTCGGAATATTTCCATTGCTCTGGGAGGAAGCGCCACAAATGACGGCGGCATGGGAGCCATGGCTGCTCTGGGCGTAAAATTTTTTGACAAGGAAGGCAATGAATTAAAGGGAATTGGTTCGGACCTGGCAAAGGTAGCGGATGTGGATATAAGCGGCATTCATCCGGCTGTAAAGGAAACTTCCTTTACTGTAATGTGTGATGTAAATAACCCCTTAACCGGGCCTGACGGGGCAACATATACCTTCGGAAAGCAAAAAGGTGGCACCCCGGAAATCTTAGATGAACTGGAAGCGGGAATGAAGTCCTATGCCCAGGCAGTGGGGAAGGCTCTTAATATGGATATTGACCATTTGCCAGGAGCAGGCGCGGCAGGAGGATTAGGGGCTGCTGTCTGCGGCTTTTTACACGCAGCCTTAAAATCCGGGATTGAAACCGTTCTTGATTTAATCGACTTTGACCAGATGCTGGAAGGCGTTGACGTGGTGGTAACTGGGGAGGGGCGGATTGACTGGCAGTCTGCTTTCGGAAAGGTTCCAAGTGGGATCGGGATGCGCTGTAAAAAGAAAGGGATTCCTGCGGTTGCCATTGTAGGCGGCATGGGAAAAGGTGCAGAAAAGATTTATGAGTTTGGTGTAGAAAGTATTATCCCCACCATTAATGGAGCCATGGAGCTTGAGGAAGCCTTAGAACGTGCCCAGGAACTGTACAAAAGCGCGGCAGACAGAATGTTCCGGTTCCTAAAGGTTGGAATGGCGGTTACAGAGAGATAACAAGCAAAGAGTGCTTTCAAAAATTCGGAGGAAATGGGCCACATGGATATTACTGAACTTATGACGCTGCAGGGGACTCTGTTTTTGCTGGCAGGGATCGGAATTGCTATCAGGAAGTTTAAACTGCTTCCAGATGAGGCACAGGGGATGCTGACTGATTTGATTATTTATGTGATCCTTCCTTGTAATATCGCTCTCTCCTTCCGGATTGATATTGACAGAGAAACATTGGGGAATCTGGGCATAGGGTTTGTGGTGGCTTGGGTGATCCAGGGGGTTGCCTGGGCATTAAGCCAGGTTCTTTATCGCCAATATCCGGAATCAACAAAGCGAGTGCTTCAGTACGCTACCGTATGTTCCAATGGCGGTTTTATGGGAAATCCTATTGCGGAAAGCGTATTTGGGGCCACTGGCCTTATGTATGCGTCGGTATTTTTGATCCCTCAGCGGATTGTTATGTGGTCAGCAGGAATCACGTTGTTTACAGATGCCCCGGATCGGAAGGAATTGGTAAAAAAGGTTCTGACCCATCCGTGTATCATTGCTGTGTTTGTGGGATTGTTCCTAATGTTTGTGGATCCCCCCATTCCAGAATTCATTGAAAAGACGGCCTCTTCCCTGGGAAGCTGCAGCACGCCGCTTTCCATGCTGATGGTGGGAATGATTTTGGCAGATGTGACCGATATCAAATCTATGTTTTCCTGGGGGATTTTACGGTATACCATAATCCGATTGGCGATTCTTCCAGGAATTATTTTTGTCGGATGCCGCTTGGCCGGGATTGACCGACTTGTTATGGGAGTTGCGGTGCTGCTAACGGCCATGCCCGCAGCCTGCATGACTACCGTTCTAGCTGCCAAATATCATGGAGATACGGTATTTGCCAGTAAATGCGTGGTATTTTCTACGGCCATGACCTTGGTAAGCCTTCCTGTTTGGTGTATGCTGTTTTAAAAGGATGGAGAAACCATTTTTGGAATTTTTTTGTGCGTGGTTTTCGGCGGAAGTATGGAAACGGTTTTAATTTTATAAGGGAAGGCTGCGTTTATATGCAAAGTGCATAAAAAAACGGAAAAGAAATTTGTAAATATAGATAAATCTTGTCTTTTTTAAGATTTTTTATTGACAAAAAATCAGATTTCACCTATACTGTGCACAGTGTGTTACTGATAAGAAATGGATATCAGGCATAAACTATCTATGATATGGCAAATAAGGCTGTAGATAGGGAGTTTATGCCTTTTTGCTGTGCATGTGACCGATCGTGCGGCCATACCAAATTCAGGCAGATTGGGCAACATGGATTGGAGGAACTTTGTTAGATGTCAGACAGGCCAGGCGTGGATTGGCAGATTTCTTGCAAATGTTTCTAATTACTCATTATAAAGAAAGAAGGTAAGAAAGTGAAGGACAAGATTTTTGGTGTGTTGCAGCGGGTAGGACGTTCCTTTATGCTTCCTATCGCAATTCTTCCGGTAGCAGGACTGCTTTTGGGAATCGGCGGTTCCTTTACCAATGAAACGATGATTCGTACTTATCATCTGGAAGCCATCCTTGGCTCTGGAACCATATTAAATGGGTTCCTGAATATTTTAAATAGTTGTGGAAATGTGGTTTTTGAAAATCTTCCTCTTTTGTTTGCGATTGGGGTTGCGGTGGGAATGGCAAAAAAGGAAAAAGAGGTGGCGGCGTTAGCCAGTGTAATTGCGTTTTTTATTATGCATACCGCAATTCATGCCATGCTTTTGCTGTCTGGTAAAGTAGTGACGGCTTCCCAAGTATTGGATGGTTCCGGCGCTTCTTTATCAAATCTGGTCAGTGCCGCAGAGCAAACATCCGGGATGCTGGAAGGCTCCGTTACCATGGTGCTTGGGATTAGCTCCTTGCAGATGGGAGTATTCGGCGGCGTGATTGTGGGTCTTGGAGTAGCGGCCCTGCATAATAAGTATTACAATATCCAGCTTCCACAGGTTGTTTCGTTTTTTGGAGGAACCCGGTTTGTACCAATTATATCCAGCTTGGTATATATATTTGTGGGGATCGGAATGTATTTTATATGGCCTGTGATTCAAAGCGGGATTTACGGCCTGGGAGCGCTGGTCAATAGTTCCGGATATGCGGGAACCTGGATTTATGGTATTATTGAACGTGCGTTAATTCCCTTTGGCCTTCATCATGTGTTTTATATGCCATTCTGGCAGACGGCAGTGGGCGGCCAGTTAGAGGTGGCAGGCCAAATGGTATATGGCGCCCAGAATATCTTCTTCGCACAGTTGGCCAATGTGGGTGAAATCACCCATTTCAGTGTAAATCCTGGAACACGGTTTATGACCGGAAAATTTCCATTTATGATTTTTGGACTTCCAGGAGCGGCGCTGGCCATGTACCGAACCGCCAGGCCAGAAAAACGCCAGGCTGCCGGAGGCCTTCTTTTATCCGCGGCATTAACAGCCATGCTTACCGGCATTACAGAACCTATTGAATTTACATTTATCTTTGTGGCACCGTTTCTGTACGCCGTCCACAGCGTACTGGCGGGAGCTGCTTATATGCTGATGCATATTTTAAATGTGGGAGTCGGCATGACATTTTCCGGCGGTATTATCGATTTCGTGTTGTTTGGGATCTTGCCGGGAGCCTCAAAAACCAGTTGGTACTGGATCCCGGTGGTAGGCGTAGCGTATTTTGCGGTATATTTCCTACTGTTCCAATTCCTGATTTTGAAGTTTGATTTAAAAACTCCAGGACGTGATGAAAATGAAGAAGTGAAGCTGTATGTAAGGAGCGATGTAAACGCAAAAAAAGCCGCTGGCAAAGGGTCTGACGCAAAAGATGGAAATTCTCCTGAGAATATGCGCTCTCAGATGATTTTAAATGGTCTTGGCGGAAAGAAAAATGTGGCAGACGTGGACTGCTGTATTACCCGGCTGCGGTGTACAGTAAATAAACCAGAATTAGTCAGCGAGGAAATTTTAAAGAAAACTGGAGCGGCAGGGGTAATCCGGAAAGGACAGGGCATCCAAGTTATTTATGGCCCTACGGTTCCCAATATTAAAGCGAATCTGGTAGCCTATATGGAGTATGCTCCTGATATCGAATATCACGAAGAAGATAATGCCTCAAGTAAAACCGGAGAGGATGAGGCGACAGCGGAATCGAATGTACAGGAAGAAGGAAATGGAAGTGCACAATCTGAGAAAAATAACGGTTCAGGCCATCCAGAAAGCAAAAACCGGATTCTGCTGTACAGTCCGTTTAACGGTCATGTAGAATCCATCGAGCATGCGCCGGATGAAACCTTTGCAAAAAAAATGATTGGCGACGGTTTTATGGTTATGCCAGTAAACGGCCAGGTCTTAGCGCCATGCGACGGTGAAGTAGCGTTCGTATTCCCCACAAAACATGCCATAGGTCTGAAGTCAAAAGACGGGATAGAGTTTATGCTCCATATCGGAGTGGATACCGTAAAGCTGGAGGGAAAAGGCTTTGAAACCTTTGTAAAAGACGGGGATTCCGTAAAGAAAGGGGATCTTTTGATGGAATTTGATCTGGCTTATGTAAAGGAGCATGCGGTTTCAGAGGCTTGTATGATTATTTATACCGCATTGCCAGAAGGTTCTTCGATTTTGGTGGTAGAAAAGGATGTTAAGGCGTTAGAAAAAGGGGCAGAATTGCTGATGCCATGATCAGGCTTTCGTTTCCGGCAGCGGGAGAACATGTAAGAAAGGCAAAGCAGGGGAGATTGAAAATACTGGAAGGCGGGGGATAAGGATGTACCGTGTGATTAAAGTGCTGAATAATAATGGGGTTCTGGTTTACGATATGAAACGCAAAGAAGAAGCGATTTTGCTGGGGAGCGGCATTGGCTTCGGAAAGCACGTAAACGAGCGGTTTCAGCGGGACGAAAATACAAAACGTTATGCCATCGTGGATAGGGAAGAAAAGAAACGAACAGGACGCCAAGTATTAAGCGGCATGGATCCGGCTTTTTTGGAGCTGGCCGGAACCATCGTGGATGTGGCCCGCCAGGAATTGGGAGAAATAAACCCCAATATCCTGATCCCTTTAGCGGATCATATTGCTGTAGCGGTAGAGCGGATGCAGCATGGAATCCTGCTGAAAAACCCATTTCATGCGGATATCCGTATTCTTTATCCGGAAGAGTATCAGATTGCGAAGAAAAGCCAGGCTATGATAGAGAAATCATTTGGCTGTATGCTGTGCGAAGATGAGGTAGGATATATTGCCCTTCACATCCATGCCGGCAGGATGGATGAAAAGCCGGAGGAAGCACTTCATATGGTGACACTGATGAAACGGGTAGCTGCTATGGCAGAAGAAGGCATGGATGTAACTTTAGATCCGGAATCCGTTTTATTTGAGCGTTTTATGGCACATCTGCGCTATCTGCTTTCCCGGATCCGCAATGGGGAACTGATTCCACTTGATATGGATCAATACGCAAGAACCCAGTTTCCCCGGTCTTACCGCCTGGCAGGGCAGATTTGCGGGGAAATCGGAAAGGAATTAAACAGGCCAGTTCCAAAGGAGGCGGTGGGGCATCTGGCAATCCATATGGAACGGCTGCGGCTGTGAGAAAATGGCAGATAAAGACCAGCATAGTTTGCGGGTCATGGACAAGAGAAATGTGTAAAATGAAATGGAGTATCCAATCCAGTGTGTAAGTTAGCAAACAGCTAATCGAATCATACACGGGATGGGATACTCCTATTTTACATTCCGTTCCTGTTTTCTAGTCAGGTCTTACTATTCAATATAGGTTAAAAGAAATAATTTTCTCAAAAGGTATATGTTTTGAGAAAATTGTTCTTTCATCAACTTTAACAACATTACTATAAAATTCTTTAAAAGTCAATAACAAAATCTTACTTTTTCTTGGTCATCTTTACCAATCCAATCGGATTCCCAAAACATATACCTTTTGAAACAACATGTGGTTTTAAGTCGTTACAAAGGCATTGCCATTTTGTTGCGGAAGGCACATGGAACATCAACTGCTTTTTATTACGTTCAAATAACTTCAAATAATAATAAAAAATGGAATATTATTCCGGCGCATGATTCGGAAAACATCAGCGGATATGGTGGAAAATGGATCATCTTTTTCAAACAAGCAGGAACTGCAAATAACATAAGGACAGTTGGGTTAGGAGGTGCAGCAGTTGGAGGCTCCAGTTATGGATTTAAACAGGCTGACGGAAAATGATGCAAAAGGCCGGATAGAAAGCAATTCAAAAAGTTTGGCGGCAAGCAGTTCAAAGGATGGGATAGCAGATGCTCCAAACGATCTGATGGAAGGCTTTATCAGCAGCTATGGGGAGAAGCATCGTCTGGATCCCAGAACAAAAAAAGCGTACCGAATGGATTTGGAGCATTTTTATGCCTGGGTGGATTCCTGTGGGGAAGAAGATTCTTTGGAGCCAAATACCAGGGTAGACGAAAATAAGGAATCCGGAGAATTTAGGAAGTCCAAGGAATCAAAACCTGCCCCTGGTTTTGGCGGTTGGGAAGACCGGATGGAAGCATACCTGGATTATCTGGCCATGGAACGGAAGCTAAGTGCATCTACCATATGCCGGAAAACCCGTGTACTTGGGTATTACCTGTCCTATCTGGTAAGGCAAGGGGTGATTTCCGGCTGCCGCCCATTAAAGACGGTAAAAAATGGGGAAAGTCAAAGGAACCACAGAAATCACGGAAACAAAGAGGAGCCTGCCCGCAGCCTGCTGTCAAAGAAAGATGCAGACGCATTATTCCAGGCAATGGAACGGGAGTACCAAGGATTGGAAAGCGAGTTCCGGAAGCGTGTGTGCCTGCGGGACATGGTGATGCTGGGCCTATTGTTTTACCACAGGATCGAGATTAGTGAGCTGTTGCGGATAGAGGTGTCCGACTATGATATGGAAACCGGAACCATCCGAATCAGGAAGAAACGGGGAGAGGTTTGCACCATTCGGCTGTATGCTTCCGGCCTTCGGAGGAAGATGGAGGAGTGGCTAAAGGAGCGGAACTTATTTTTACTGAAGGGGGAAGGCTGTGATCAGATATTCTTGTCAAAGTATGGGAAGCCGCTTTCAATGGAAATGTTTATCCAAATCTTTGACAAGTACCGGAAGCTGGCTGGGATCGAGAAGAAGCTGACGCCCAAGGACTTGAAGGAGAACAGTATGAAGCAGTATGCCAGAGAGCTGATGATAGAACGGTGCAGCGGGTATTGAACAGTATGGAATGAGGCTGTGGCGGAAGAATAAATCGTAAGTCTAAAAAGTGGACTGTAAAAGTTCGCCATATGGTATGTCGATTTTAAAGGGATGACGATGATTGTGACTAAATGGAAATTGCATTAAAAATATGAGGAGTAACAATGAGAAATTTTGAGGATTTGAAAGTTGCTGTAGCTGGAACTGGTTATGTGGGATTATCAATTGCTGCACTACTGTCTAAGTATCATAAAGTTTATGCTGTAGACATTGTTCCTGCAAAGGTTAATATGGTAAATCAGCGAAAATCACCCATTCAGGATGAATATATTGAAAAATATCTGGCAGAGAAGGATTTGGATTTGACTGCAACGCTTGATGCGGAGATGGCGTATAGTGCCGCGGATTTTATTGTCATCGCAGCACCCACAAATTATGATTCGTCAACTCAACACTTTGATACTTCAGCAGTTGAATCAGTGATTGACCTGATTATGAAGTATAACCCAGAAGCCATTATGGTAATTAAGAGTACGATTCCGGTTGGGTATACGGAGAGTATCCGTAAGAAGACAGGAAGCAAGAATATCCTTTTTAGTCCTGAGTTTTTGCGTGAGTCAAAAGCATTATACGATAATTTATATCCAAGCCGTATCATCGTCGGCACTGATTTAAAAGATAAACGTCTGGTTGAGGCAGCCCATACCTTTGCAAAACTGCTTCAAGAAGGTGCGATCAAAGAGAATATTGATATGCTGTTCATGGGTTTTGCGGAGGCTGAAGCAGTAAAGCTTTTTGCAAATACATATCTGGCGTTAAGAGTTGCGTACTTTAACGAGCTAGACACTTATGCTGAGAGTAAGGGATTAAATACTAAACAGATCATTAATGGCGTGTGCCTGGATCCGAGAATCGGCTCACACTACAACAATCCCAGCTTTGGATACGGAGGGTATTGCCTGCCTAAAGACACAAAACAGTTGCTAGCTAATTATCAGAATGTTCCGGAAAATTTGATAGAAGCCATAGTGGAAAGCAATCGGACAAGAAAAGACTTTATTGCGGACAGGGTGTTGAAACTGGCTGGCTATTATGATTATTACAACTGCAGAAACTATAGCGATGATGGAGAAAAGAACTGTGTGATTGGAGTATATCGATTAACCATGAAGAGCAATTCGGATAACTTCCGGCAGAGTAGCATTCAAGGTGTCATGAAGAGAATTAAAGCGAAAGGATCTAACGTAGTGATTTATGAACCGAACTTGGAAGATGGTTGCACGTTCTTTGGATCAACTGTTGTCAATGACTTAAAGAAATTCAAGGAGATGTCTCAAGCTATCATCGCTAATCGGTACGACAGTTGCTTGGATGATGTAAAAGATAAAGTTTACACACGTGATATTTTCCGAAAGGATTAATAATGGAAAAGACTATGAATTACAAAGACATATATACACATTGGTTGACTGACAAGTTCTTTGATGAAGCAACTCGAAGGGAATTATCAGCATTAACAGATGAAAAAGAAATAGAGGATCGTTTCTATCGTGATCTTGAATTTGGAACGGGCGGTCTGCGTGGTATCATGGGCGCTGGTACCAATCGAATGAATAAATACACGGTGGGCAAGGTAACGGTTGGACTTGGGAATTATCTGCTTGATGTCTATGGCTCAGAAGCCTGCAGGAATCGTGGTGTGGTTATTGGTTATGATACCAGAAACAACAGTGAGTTTTTTTCATGCACAGCAGCCAACGTGCTGAGTGGCATGGGGATCCGTGTATATCTGCATTCCCATGCTAGTCCAACACCTCAGCTATCTTTTTCTGTAAAGTTCTGGAATGCACTAGCCGGGGTGGTCATAACTGCCAGCCACAATCCGAAGGAATACAATGGCTACAAAGTATATGACGAGTTTGGATGCCAGCTCGTTCTTTGGCAAGCAAAACAAGTGATAAGCCATGTGGATGCTATTGCAGATTATCATAGTATTAATTTTACAGGGAATGGAAGCCTGATTTCTATGGTTGATGTGACAGATAATTTTGTTATGGCAGTTATACAGCAGAGTCGTTGCAAAGATAAAGGTGCCAAGGAAGGTTTAAAAGTCGTGTATACCCCTTTGCATGGGACTGGAAACATTCCTGTCCAGAAAGCTCTCCGCTTAGATGGGTTTACGCATATTGATACGGTGCCTGAACAAGCTGTTCCTGATGGGAACTTTCCTACAGTGGTTTCACCAAATCCGGAAGACCAGAGGGCTTTGGAGATGGGAATCGCCCAAGCAAAATGTACTGATGCAGATATCGTCCTCGGTACTGACCCGGATTGTGACCGGGTAGGCATTGCAGTCAAAAAAAAGACTGGTGAATACCAACTGATGACTGGTAATCAAGTTGGCGCCCTGCTGATGAAATTCATTTTGGCCAATACAGATTTTGGCAGGTATCTGCATCCTGCGGTAGTAAAAACAGTAGTTACCTCAGAGCTTGGAGCTGATATTGCTCGTAAATACGGCATTACTGTGTTCTCTACGCTGACAGGATTTAAGTTTATCGGGGAAAAGATTACACAGTTTGAGCAGGCGAAAGCGGAAGGCAATGCAGGTCGGGATTTTGATTTCCTGTTTGGCTATGAAGAATCTTATGGCTATTTGGCCGGAATCCATGCCCGTGACAAGGATGCTGTCGTCAGTTCACTGCTGATATGTGAGATGGCGGCTGTAGCAAAAGCGAATGGAAAAACTTTGCTTGATGGGATAGATGAAATCTATAGAGAGTACGGTTATTATCGGGATACCCTTAATAGTTTTACTTTAAAAGGTAAGGATGGCTTAGAAAAGATTGCTGCTATGATGGCAGAACTTCGTTCAACGAGTTCCCCGTTTGAAGGGACAGTTTCCATAATCGACTATAGCGAGCAGGTTGATGCTGAACCGGGATTTGGGACTTTGCCCACATCCAATGTTTTGAAATATGTTCTGGAGGATGGCTCCTGGATTGCAGTACGCCCATCTGGTACTGAGCCGAAGATTAAGATTTATTACAGCATTAAGGCTGCTGATAAAGACGTAACTGAGAAGAAATTAAAGGATGCACAAAATACGATCTGTAAAAAGCTGGGATTGGACTAGGGAGACGAAACGATATGAATATTATTTTACTATCTGGAGGAAGCGGCAAGCGTCTGTGGCCTCTTTCCAATGATGTGCGAAGCAAGCAGTTTATCAAACTGTTTAAGGATGAAAATGGTGAATATGAGTCCATGGTGCAGCGTGTATATAGGCAGATTAACACAGCAGATGCGAATGCAAAGATTACGATTGCTACCAGTAAATCTCAGACCAGCGCGATTAAAAATCAGTTAGGTGAAAAAGTGTCCATCTGTGTAGAACCATGCAGACGCGATACGTTTCCGGCAATTGTACTTTCTGCTGCTTACCTCCATGATGAAATGGGAGTGCATGAGGACGAAGCGGTAGTTGTGTGCCCGGTAGATCCTTATGTAGATAATACATACTATGAGGCGATAAGTATACTGAAGGAGCTTGCAGAAGCTGGTACGGCTAAGTTGACTTTGCTGGGTATTGAACCCACTTACCCTTCTGAAAAGTACGGCTATATCATCCCAGAATCAGACGAAAATATCAGTGATGTCAGGGAGTTTAAGGAGAAACCAGATGCAAAGACAGCAGAAAAATATCTGGCTCAGAATGCTCTGTGGAATGCTGGCATCTTTGCGTTCAAGCTGGGGTATTTGCTAAAAAAAGCTCATAGTATGATCGAATTTGATGATTATCGGGATCTGTTTGCAAAATATGGTACTCTCACGAAAATCAGTTTTGATTATGCGGTTGCAGAGAAAGAGCCGAGCATTCAGGTTCTCCGCTATAGGGGTGATTGGAAAGATGTTGGCACATGGAACATGATGGCTGAAGTCATGGCTGATGCCACAAAGGGCTGGACTGTTCTGGATGAAACCTGTGAGAACACCAACGTGGTGAACGAGCTGAATATTCCGATTCTGTGCATGGGTTGCAAAGATTTGGTTGTTGCAGCCAGCGGCGATGGGATTCTGGTTTCTGATAAAGAACGTAGCGGTTATATGAAGCCATTTGTCGAAACAATTGAAACTGAAGCAAGATATGCTGAGAAATCTTGGGGGAGCTACACGGTTATTGATGCAGAGCCCGGTTCCATGACCGTCAAGCTTTCCATGAAAGCAGGTGAGCATCTCAGCTATCATATGCACAACTACCGTGAGGAAGTCTGGACGGTGGTTTCTGGTAAGGGTAAAGCTGTTGTTGATGGAATGGAGCAGATGCTTCGCACCGGCGATGTGATTATGATTGCTGCAGGCTGCAAGCATACAGTTGAAGCGTTGAGCGATTTGGACATTATAGAAGTTCAGCTCGGTGATGAAATCAGCATAAGCGATAAGATCAAATTCCCTTTGGATTGAGTGCAGGCTCTGGAAACGAGAAAGAGCATAAAATGAATCAGGGGAAAACAGACTTATGGAAATTCTGAAATTACAATTTGTCGGCAAGGATTACTTATGGGGTGGTACACGGCTCCGCGAAGAGTATGGTAAGAAGATTGATTTTAATCCACTTGCGGAAACGTGGGAATGCTCGGTGCACCCGGATGGACCGAGTGTAATAGCAAACGGTGAGTTCAAGGGAAGAACTCTGGCAGAGGTATTGAAAGAGCATCCAGAGTATCTTGGAAGCAAAGTAACCAACGGCGAACTGCCCGTTCTTATTAAGTTTATCGATGCGAAGAAAGCTCTGTCTGTTCAGGTTCATCCGAATGATGAATATGCATGGCAGCATGAGCATCAAAATGGTAAGACCGAAATGTGGTATGTACTGGATGCAGCCGAAGGTGCCAATCTGATTTATGGTTTTCAGCATAAAGTCACACCGGAGATTTTACGGAAAGCTGTGGCTACAGGCAGATTGGATAGACATTTGCAGAAGATAAAGGTGCATAAAGGCGATGTGTTTTATATCCCCTCAGGAACAGTTCACGGCATTGGAGCTGGTGTGCTTATAGCGGAGATACAGGAAAGTTCAAACGTGACTTACCGGGTCTACGATTATGATCGATTAGATAAGAATGGCAAGAAACGAGAGCTTCATTTTGATAAGGCTGTCCAGGTCATGAATATGAATGATAATCAAACGGTGAAACAGAAATTACGGATGGTTAAGTATTATCCTGGATGTTCACGAGAACTTCTATGTCGCTGCAAATATTTTGAAACAGAGAGAATTCAAGTGACGAAAGGATTCTCCTTCTCTGTGTTAAACACTTCTTTTCAGGTAATCGTGTGCCTGGAAGGGTACGGGGAAGTAGAAACAATGGATGAGGAGATAAAGCCAATGAGGTTTCAGAAGGGTGAAACAATGTTCCTTCCAGCTAGTATAGGACGGTGCAGAATTTTGGGTGAGGCAGAAGTACTTAAAATAAGGTGCTAATGAGGTAAGCAAGTTATGGCAAGAATAAAGTTTATGAACACAGAGATTGACAATTTAACAATGGTAGAAACGTTAAATGCCATAGAAGCGCTTATTAAGCAAAATAAAAATGCTTATGTGGTGACACCCAATGTAGATCACATTGTACAGTTGGAGGCGGGCGGCGAATTGCATGAAGTGTATAAAAATGCAGACTTGATTCTTGCAGATGGAAAGCCACTTCTTTGGATTGCTAAATGGTACGGGACACCAATAAAAGAAAAAATATCGGGGTCGGATCTCTTCCCGCGACTGTGTGAAATGGCTGCAAAGAAGGGTTACAAAATGTTTTTCCTTGGAGCAGCAGAAGGTGTTGCTGCTAAGGCTGCTGATAATCTGATGAAACGTTTTAATGGATTGGATGTTGTTGGAACTTATTCACCTCCGTATGGCTTTGAAAAGGATGACGCTGAGATGTACAAGATTACATCAATGATTAAAGAAAAACGGCCTCATATTCTTATTGTTGGTCTTGGCTGTCCAAAGCAGGAGAAGTTTATTTTGCATAATCGGGAAATACTTGGAGTGCCGATTTCTCTGGGGCTTGGAGCAAGCTTGGATTTTGAGGCGGGAAATATTAAACGAGCGCCAAAGTGGATGGCAGAGCATGGGCTTGAATGGCTATTCAGAATAACACAAGACCCTCAAAGAATGGTAAAACGTTATTTGGTAGATGACCATAAAATCGTGGGGTTAGCGATAAAGTATAAGAAACAATTGTATATAGGGAAGTAGTATAGAGGAAACATGGATGAGGATTTTAATTGATTTAACATCGCTGGCCGATAATTTTTCTGGAATTGAAAGATTTGCAGAATGCATTAGTTATGAAATGCTGATGCAGAGCGAGGATGATTTTATTCTTGTCTTTAAGGAAAAGATATATCCGTTGTTTGAAAGATTCATATTGAATAAGAACGTGAAGATGGTCGTGTTGCCGCGATGGAAAAAATTACTGTTTCATCAAATGCGGCTTCCTATGGCTATAAATAAAGAGGAAGCAGATGTATACTTTTTTCCGGCATTTCCGGCGCCTTTTTTCTTTTTTAACAAAAATTCAGTAAGTACCATTCATGACTTGGGCTGCTGGGATTGTCCAAGCAAGAACAAAAAGTACATGACATTATACTTCAAAATTATGTACTGGAAAGCTGCTTACGGGGGAAAAAGAGTGGTGACTGTATCAGAATTTTCTAAGCAGAGAATTTCAACTATCTTAAAAAAAGATAAGACTCAAATTGAAGTAATATACGATGGCATATCGGAATGTTTTGAACACTTCCAATATTCAGAAGAAGAAAATACGAAAGCTGTAAAATCATACAACCTGCCCCAGAAATATATCCTATGCCTTTCAACATTAGAACCCAGAAAAAATATACGTTTGCTGATAGATGCATATGATGAGTTGCTTTCAGAAAAAAAATTAGATGTTGATTTGGTTTTAGCTGGAAGGAAAGGTTGGCTTGTGGATGATCTTTTGAGTAACGTAAATAAGGAAACATTAAAAAGGATCCATTTTACCGGATTTGTGGAGGACTGTTTATTGCCGTATGTATACTATAATGCAAGAATGTTTGTCTTTCCGTCTGTTTATGAGGGGTTCGGTGTGCCGCCGATCGAAG
>CAJUTC010000028.1 GCA_910589195.1 uncultured Lachnospiraceae bacterium | reverse complement strand
TAAGACTGTAACCTATCTCTATCAGACCAAAGCTACCGCCATTCAGGCAAAAAATGATTTTGCGGAAAACCTTTCTAATATTGCACATCAGATAAAAACGCCAATTACTGCCATTTCCCTGTCTGTCCAGATGATGAAGGAGGATCACTCCAATCATCTAAAGCAAGTGGAAAAGCAACTGTTGCGTCTTACTCATTTAGAGGAGGCCTTACTCTTATTGTCCCGGATTGATTCTGGAACATTATATTTGAAAAAAAACGAAACCGATGTTTTTACCCTACTGGTTCTTGCGGCAGATAATTTACAGGAATTATTCAAAAGTTCTGGTACTTCCATTGATATACCGGAACTAGGTGAGATGATGATTGCCGCCGACTTGGACTGGACAATGGAAGCCTTGATGAACCTGATGAAAAACTGTATGGAACATAGCTGTGGAAGAGCGATTCACTGCGCCTATTCACAGAACCCGTTATATACTGAAATTCTGATTTGGGATGATGGAAAAGGATTTATGAATGAGGATATTCCTCATCTATTTGAGCGGTTTTATCGTGGGCAGAACGCAACTGGAAACGGCATCGGAATTGGGCTGGCTTTGTCAAAGGAAATTATTGAACATCAAAATGGAACGATACAGGCAAAAAATAAGTTAGGTGGTGGTGCCTGTTTTAATATTCGCTTCTATCGTCACTAAGTTGTAACTTTCGTTTGCTATCATATAGCTTATCCAGAATTGCTTAGCAATTATAAAAAGCGGCAGCGAAGTTTTCGTTTTTGCCTGGCTTTTAGGCATTGCAATAGCTGCTATAAATCACGTTATGAAAAACATAAGCAAACGGAAGAAAGGAAACAATGAAATGGAGATTTTAAGGTGTGAAGGAGTCAGGAAAGAATATGGTTCTGGAAGTAATCAGGTTGTAGCTCTTAATGGAATCGATCTGTCTGTTAGCAAAGGGGAATTTGTAGCAATTATGGGGGCATCCGGTTCCGGAAAGTCTACTTTGCTGCATATTCTTGGCAGTGTAGATAAACCTACAAGCGGAACTGTCACCATAGACGGAACGGATCTATCCAAATTAAATCCGACACAGGCAGCCGTTTTTCGGCGAAGGAAAGTGGGATTGGTGTATCAGTTTTATAACCTGATCCCTACCCTCACCGTGCGAAAGAATATCCTTATGCCTCTTTCCCTTGACAAGAAACAGCCCAACAAAGAATATTTTGAAAACGTGGTTGCTTCTCTTGGTATTTCTGATAAACTTGATGCTTTGCCAAACCAGTTATCCGGCGGCCAGCAGCAACGGGCTGCGATTGCACGCTCCCTGATATACCGCCCGGCTTTGCTTCTGGCGGATGAACCTACCGGAAATCTGGATCAGAAACATTCCAAAGAGATCATCGATATGCTAAAGCTTTCTAACCGCAACCTGGAGCAAACGATTTTACTGATTACCCATGATGAAAAGATAGCCTTGGAAGCGGAACGTATCATTACAGTCGAGGATGGGCGCATCCTCCATGATGAGCGGAGGAGGTAACAGATATGTGGAACGGCTACTTAAAGGGATTGCTGAAAAACAACCATTCATCCGGCTTATCCGTCAGGATCTCGGCATTTATTTCCGCCCTGCTTTTATCACTTCTGTGCGGATGTTTTTACAATACATGGAAATATGAAATTGAGCGGATCTGGCTGGAGGAAGGCGGCTGGCATAGCCGGATAATAGGAGAATTTGACGAGGATGCCCTTGAATCCATAAGAAATTTTGCAACAGTAAAGAAGGCTGAGATAAACGAGAGCGAAAGCAGCGGGACAGAAACAGCAGTGGATATTTATTTTGATCACTACAGAGCTGTTCTTTCAGATACGCCACAAATCGCAGAGCTGGCAGGGGCTTCACCGGAAGCGGTTATTTATCACAATCGGCTATTGGCCATGTATTTGATCCGTGACAAAAACGATACCGCTCCAAGGCTTCTGTTTCCCTTGTTCCTTCTGATAACAGCACTGGCATCACTTTCATTGATTATAATTATACACAACGCTTTTGCGGTATCCATGAACGCAAGAATTCATCAGATTGGCATTTTTTCCAGCATTGGCGCTACGCCAAAACAAATCCGGGCATATCTTTTGTGGGAAGCTGCAGCTCTATGCGCCTTTCCCATATTGGCCGGGAATTTACTTGGCATTGCAGGCAGCATGGGATTGACGCAATTACCGAATATTCTGATGAGAAGCGTTATTACGGAGCGTCATGAAGCAGTTTTC
This sequence comes from uncultured Lachnospiraceae bacterium, assembly GCA_910589195.1. Lineage (GTDB taxonomy): Bacteria > Bacillota > Clostridia > Lachnospirales > Lachnospiraceae > Caccovicinus. The sequence continues at coordinate 41,812 of CAJUTC010000028.1, read as the reverse complement.
AGTTATCATCCTCTGGTTCTGATATTGACATTGCTAATCACGGTTCTGACCATATGGATTTCTGCATGGCTACCTGCCAGAAAACTAAGCAAGATGACACCCCTTGAAGCAATTCGCAATACAGGGGAACTGCAATTAAAACGAAAGAAGAGCTCGCCTTTCCTTACCCTGCTATTCGGGGTGGAGGGGGAACTGGCCGGAAACGCGTTAAAGGCACAGCGAAAAGCCCTGCGTACAGCATCATTATCCCTTATCCTTTCTTTTACGGCATTTACCATTATGCAGTGCTTTTTTACCCTTTCGGGAATCAGCACAAGAGAAACCTATTTTAAACGGTATCAGGACGTATGGGATATTATGGTTACGGTGAAAGGCATCGGCGCTGATACGTTTGAAGAAGCAGAAGCGCTTCAGGCACTTCCCGGAGTCGAAAACGTCATTGTGTATCAAAAAGCAATGGCCAAAAGAATCATTGCCGAGGAAGAAATAAGCAAAGAGATGAACGCTTTTGGCGGGTTTTCCCATGCCTCTGGCAAAGAGGCTGTCCAGGCAGATGGCGGATGGCTGGTAAATGCCCCTATTATCATACTGGATGACAACAGTTTTGCCGCTTATTGTGAGCAGATTGGCATTACACCACGGCTTGACGGGTCTGTGGTAAGAAACCAGATCTGCGATGTAACAAATCCTGATTTCCGTCACCCCGATTTTATGCCCTATGTGACAGGAGAGAAAGCTGTAAGCGTTTTAAGGCAGGCAGGGAATGATAACGCCTGCGGTCATACGGCTGTGCCATACGGCGATATGAAAGAAAAAACCGCAGAGATTCCCGTCCTGTCTTATACGGAAGAAGTTCCTGTATTAAGGGAGGAATACGCAACCATTGACCATTATGAACTGGTACATTTTGTTCCAGCGTCTTTATGGAAGGAAATCAAAGGGCAGATAGGGGGATTGGAGAAAACTGCCTTCATTCGTATTCTTGGACGGGAAAATGTAACGCTGGAAGAACTGAATGAACTGCAAAGCGAGGTTTGCCGGCTTATTGGCCGGGATTATGTAATAGAGTGTGAAAACCGTATCCAGGAATACGAAACAAATGAGCGGCAGATACAAGGAATGATGGTTATTTTTGGGGTTTTCTGTGTCCTGCTTGCAATAATTGGAATTGGCAATGTATTCTCTAATTCATTGGGATTTGTCCGTCAAAGGAAACGGGAATTTGCAAGGTATATGTCAGTTGGCCTGACGCCGAAGGAATTTAAAAAAATGTTCTGTATTGAGGCGCTGGCTTTGGCTGTGCGTCCACTCTTATTCGCCCTGCCTCTGTCAGTCATGGCGGTTTGGTATATGCTAAAACTGAGTTATCTGGAAGCAGGCGAATTTCTGGCCGAGGCGCCATTGGTTCCGATTGCTGTGTTTATGCTGTCTATTTTAGGATCTGTGGCACTGGCTTATTATTTTGCATGGCAAAATGTGAGTAACATAAGTTTGGCTCAGGTTCTTAAAGATGATACCATGATGTAACAATTTATAAAGCCTATACCAGACGCTCCGCGTATCTCTTATCCACAGCCTGACGGCTGTGGACATTGGATTCTGAAAAAAATTAAGGGAAGGGGGAATGGATAAAATAAATGAAGCGTATTTTTCTAGTAGAAGACGACCATGAAATTGCGAAAAACTTAACACGGCTTCTTAAAACGGAGGATTTTACAGTGATCCATGGGGCCACCGTAAGGGAATCGGCAGAATTGCTTGCAAATAACCGGTTTGATCTAGCTTTGGTGGATATTTCCTTGCCTGACGGAAATGGCTATGCCGTCTGCACCGAGATCCGGCAGCTACAGGATATTCCCGTAATTTTCCTGACTGCGTCAGGAGATGAAGCCAGTGTGGTCACCGGCTTAAATATGGGAGCTGACGACTATGTAACTAAGCCTTTCCGTCCCAGGGAGCTGATTGCACGGATTAAAGCTGCGCTGCGCAAGCAAAACCCGATGCCGGCGGTCTTGCAAATATGCGGTTTGTCCATTGATATGGGAAGCGGTACTGTAGCCAAGGAGGGCAGGGAAGTGTTCCTTTCCGCCCTGGAGTACCGCCTGCTTCTAATTTTTGCTGGAAGTCCGAAACGTATTCTTACAAGAGAGCATCTGCTTAGCGAATTGTGGGATGCCACAGGTGAATTTGTCAATGATAACACATTAAGCGTATATATTAAACGCCTTAGAGAAAAAATCGAGAATGACCCGGCCAGACCGCAAATCATTCTGACGGTGCGCGGGGTAGGGTATCGCCTTGGCAGCGGGCAGGAACCTGCCAGATTGTAGGGCAGAATGGGGGAATTATGTTTCGGAACAGGGAGATACAACGGTTTGCGGTTTTGTTTCTTGTGATAACAGCTTTTACTGTCTTTTGCCAATTTGCTGTCCATCCTGCAGCGGGAAAGCTGGCCCTTCTTTCCGCTGGTATCTATGGGGCGGTATTTTTCTTGTTTACCCGAAAACGTTATCAGGCGATTGCGCGGATATCGGAACAGATTGACCAGGTGCTCCACAATGCTGACCGTCTGTTTATCGGGAAAGAAGAGGAAGGGGAGCTGTCTATTCTGCGGAGCGAGATTACAAAAATGACCATACGTATCCAAGAGCAGAATGATTCCCTGCGAAAAGAGAAGGAGAGCCTTGCGGATTCTATGGCCGATATTGCCCACCAGCTCCGTACTCCCCTTACTTCTGCCAATTTGATCCTTTCCCTGCTAAAGGACAGCAAGGATAAATATGAGCAGAGGGAACTGCTGAGAGAAATGGATGAACTGCTGGTGCGGATGGACTGGCTGATTACTTCCCTTCTAAAGCTTGCCCGGCTGGATGCGGGGATTATCGTTTTTGAACAAGAATCCTTATCTGTGAAGGAGTTGGTTCATGCCGCATGGAAACCACTGCTGATTTCCATGGATCTGCACAATATCAGCCTGCAGGAACGGCTCATTGACAATGTTAAAATTTACGGAGATGAGAGCTGGCTTTTGGAAGCGATCCAGAATGTACTGAAAAATTGTATGGATAGCGCGGGAGATGGCGGAACGATTGAAATCGCTTGTGAAGACACTCCATTATTTACAGAAATTATAATTCATGACAGCGGGAAGGGGATTGCCCCAGAGGATCTGTCCCATGTATTTGATCGGTTTTATCAGGGGAAACATTCCGGCACAGCAGGGTACGGGATTGGCCTGGCTTTATGTAAGAAGATTGTAACCGGACAGGGCGGCACCATTATCGCAAAAAACCATCCCCTGGGAGGGGCTGTGTTTGTTTTCCGCTTTCCAAAGGAACCGTTTCTCCTTAAGTGACAAAACGCTCACTTTTATGTCACGCAGATGTAAGCAAATTGTTTTATCATAGGAACCAGTTGATCTCACGATAAAATGAAGGAGGTTCCTGTCATGGAATTTTTAACGATCGAACATCTTTGCAAACTTTACGGAAGCGGTGAAAATCAGGTCACGGCCCTTGACCATGTTTCCCTTACCGTGGAAAAGGGCGAATTTGCCGCAATCATCGGCGCTTCCGGTTCCGGAAAATCCACTCTGCTCCATGCCATTGCAGGGGTAGATGTACCCACCAGCGGAAAAATCTACCTGGATGGGCAGGATGTTTATGGAGGGAACCGTGAACAGTTAGCGATCTTCCGCCGCCGCCAGGTAGGCCTGATCTATCAGTTCAACAATTTGATCCCCACCTTAAATGTAACAGAAAATATTACGCTGCCTGTACTGATGGACCGTCGAAATGTAAACCAGGAACGCCTGGATGAATTGCTGGAGCTTTTAGGGCTGCAGGATCGGAAAAACCATCTGCCAAACCAGCTTTCCGGCGGACAGCAGCAGCGTGTGGCCATTGGACGGGCGCTGATGAACGCCCCGGCAGTAATGCTGGCCGATGAGCCTACCGGCGCCCTGGACAGCCGCAACGGGCAGGAAATTATCCGGCTTTTGAAAGAAAGCAATAAAAAGTACAGGCAGACGCTCCTTCTTGTCACCCACGATGAGAATATTGCCCTGCAGGCGGATCGGATCATTACCATTGGCGACGGAAAGGTAATACAAGATGCCAAAATCAGGAAGCCATGGCCTGCCGTTAAGAAAACCCCCTTTGGGAAACGGATGGAGCGGACAGAGGGGCAGGTGATGGAGCTATGAATATTTTTCATAAAATCGCCCTGCAAAGCATCCTGAAAAACCGATCACGAACCTTGGTGACGGTGATTGGCGTTATATTATCAACCACAATGTTTACATCCGTGGCCATCTTTGGCGTTTCCCTAATTCAGTTTCTGATCCAGACGGAAATTGCCCGGGGAGGCAACTGGCATATCCAGTTTTCCGGTATCCCTTCCCAACAGGCAGAATCATGGATCAACGATCCGGAAATTGAAAAAGCAGTCGGCTATGAAAACGTAGGTTATGCAGTGCTTGAGGGAGCGGCAGAATCCAGCAGAAACAAGCCCTATCTTTTTATTGCCGGATTTGGCGAGGAAGCTTTCCGGGAATTGCCCATCTCCATGATCGCTGGCAGGCTGCCTGAAACTAGCAGCGAAGTCCTGCTCCCTGACCATATTGCGCTAAAGGCGGGAGTCCGGCTGCCTTTAGATGAGGATTTGGTTTTGGAGGTAGGGCAGCGTCTGTTGGATGACACGATCCTTACTCAGTGCAGTCCCTTCCAAGAGGGGGAACAACTGGTTCATACGGCTTTAAAAACTTATACCGTAGTAGGCACTTATGAACGGCCCGGGTTTGAGTTACATTCATCGGCAGGATATACCCTGATTACCAGGACGGATGGACAAACGCAGGCAGATAGCCGTACCCTGCTTATCGCCCTTAAGGATCCTGGCCAAGTTAAGGCTTATGGGGAAAGCAAAAAAGGGATAAGCCCCTGTCAACTGAATGATGCTTTGCTCCGCTTTATGGGGATTACTGAGAATCGGGTGTTTAATATGTTTCTGTATTCCATAGGCGGCGTGCTGGCAATCATCATCATGGTGGGATCCGTATTTTTGATTTACAATTCTTTCCATATTTCCCTTGGAGAACGGGTCTACCAATTTGGCATCCTTATGTCTGTGGGCGCTACCGCAAGGCAGCTTCTTGGGTCGGTCCTGTTTGAAGGGTTCTGTATCGGGCTCATAGGGATCCCGATCGGTCTGTTAACCGGTATCGGAAGTGTGTGGGCTCTTTTGCCCGTGGTTGAAAAGGCGTTTTACGGGGTAATAAGCGACAGCGCCCCTCTTAAGCTGGCAGTATCCCTTCCGGCATTGGCATTATCCGCCGTGATCAGCCAGATCACCATAGGAATCTCCGCATATCTGCCGGCGAAAAAGGCGGCATCCAGGTCTGTAATGGAGTGTATCCGTCAGACAGGGGAGATCCGGATCGATGCAGCGACGGTCAGAACTTCCCGGTCTGCGTGGCGGAGGTATGGTCTGGAGGGAACCCTCGCCCTTAAAAATTTTAAGCGGAACCGAAAACGCTACCGCAGCGTGGTTCTATCCTTAACCCTCAGCGTGGTTCTGGCTGTTTCCGGCAGCGCCTTCCGCATCACATTAAAAGAAATCAGCACAAAGCTGTTAGCACAAGGGGCAGATGGCGATATCCTGTTTTCCACGCGGGATATGCCAAAAGATGCGTTTCTCCGTCTTTATGAGCAGCTTAAAATGGTGGAGGGTGTGGAACGGAGTACCTGGCAGGCGGATCCCTTTTATTCCTGCATAATGAATGATTTGCCGGAGGACTTTTTGGCCGAGTACCGGGAGGTTATGGATGACGATAGCACTGGGCCAACGCAGCAAATAACCCTGGAGGCACAGTTTATTGAGGATCCGATTTTTTATGATTTTGTGGAAGAACTTGGCCTGCCTGTGGAGGAATATGGCGGCGAGAATGGAAAGGTTCTGATTTGCAGTCTTAACAGCAATGAACATACCACATATTTTGCGGGAAGTACGATGAACCTTACCCTGGTATCGCCCTCGGGGGAGGAAACAAAGGAAATCAGCGCCACATTTCAGGAACGTTATCCGCTGGATATGGGGTATATCCAGAATGAGGAAGATGGGTCTGCCTATCATTTTTTCATGACAGCCCCCTTGTCGGTAAAATCCCGGTTTGACGCATTGGAAGCGGCAAATGGCCCCGTGTATCTGGGGGCAACGTTTTGGAGCGAAGATCCATCCTGGACCCTTTCACAAATTCAGGCCTTGATTCTGGAAGAAAAGGCAGCGGCGGATTATACCTTGATTAATCTTTCGGCAGCGTTTGGCCTGTACCGTAACCTGGATTTTGTTATCGACTTATTTACGAGTGTGTTTGTCTTGATGATCACGCTGATTGCTATTGCCAATGTGTTTAACACCATTTCAACCAATATCCGGCTCAGGCAGCGAGAACTTGCCATGCTGCGTTCCGTGGGAATGTCTGATCAAGGGTTCCGTAACATGATGAATTTTGAGTGCGTTTTTTACGGGATACAGACACTGCTGTACAGCGTACCCATTGCCACCGTCATGGCATGGCTGATTTATAAAATTCTGGTTTCTGTGGAAGAACTGGACGATATGGCATTTCGTTTTCCCTGGCCTGCCATGGCCCTTAGCATCCTGGGGGTATTTGGAATTGTATTTCTCACCATGGTATATGCCACCGAAAAAATCCGTAAGGTGAATATTATCGATGCTCTGCGGGATGAAATGGCGTGATCCTTTCCGCAAATGCATTGAAGAGCCAGATCATTTAAAAGTGCGATTTTAAAATAAGTTGGAAACGTTATAACCCCATGTGGGATAAGAAGCAGTTACGGTTCTGACCAAACATGCCAGAACCGTAGCCAGTAAAGACCGGGAACTGACCTTTTTCCGGATTTGTATATTTTAGCTGCGTAAACGCAAAATAAGTAAGTAATAAGATAACGAACATTCAGGAGAAGATTATGTGTGGCCGATATTATGTAGATGATGAAACGGCAAGGGAAATTGAAAAGGTGCTGCGGCATGTGGATGAGAGGCTAAGACAGCAATCTATGATAAGCGTCAAAAAAATCGCGGCAAACGATATTCATCCCACAGAGCAGGCTCCAGTTCTGGCAGGAAAAGGAAGCAGTGTGTACTGTGGATGGCAGCGATGGGGATTTAGAGGCTTTCATGGAAAGCAGGTCATTTTTAATGCCAGGTGTGAATCTGCCATGGAAAAATCTTTGTTCCGTGACAGTATCCGCCACAACCGTATCGTACTTCCTGCCACTTATTTTTACGAGTGGAATCGCCAGAAAGAGAAGCATACATTTTATAGACAGGATACTCCCATCTTGTTTATGGCAGGGTGCTGCAGGCAATACGAAGATGGGGAACGTTTTGTGATCCTTACAACCAGAGCAAATGCTTCAATGAGGCCCGTACATGAGCGTATGCCTCTGATCCTTGAACAAAATGAGATTGTTCCCTGGATTTTAAATGATGAGCGTGCGAAGGAAATCCTCCACAAGACGCCGTGTTTGTTGGAACGAACATCCGAGTATGAGCAACTCAGCCTGTTTTAACAATTTCGCAAAGTCCAAAGAACGACCATTCGTTAAAAGAGTGATTTAAGGATTTATAATATAGTCAGACGATGTAAAGCAGAAATACGTTATGGTGTTATAAAAGGATGATATGCGGATTAAAAAAACGCTAAAACGATCCAGATTATGTTTTCCTGATCGTTTTAGCGCTTTCGAGTATTTACTTAAAAGGGTCTAAAACTATTTTCTCAGCCTCTCAGGGATGCGTTTCATCACCGAGCAGACCCTCATTAAGTAATCTCTGCTGTATCGCCTACTTTTCAACTATCCCCACAATAGGATCACTTTCGATGATTTCTTCATCGGTCACCGGTTCTGTTTTATCATTTTCAGTAATTTCTAACTTTGGAGATTCTTTTGCGATAGTGTTTGTTTCCTTGATTATCAATTCTGCTTCTGCTGGTTTTACGTTTTCACTTTTCTGTTCGGCATGGTTTGTACTGTGTTTTCATTTGAACCTGATGAACAAGCGGGCATTCCCATAACCAAAGCAATCGTATACCAGTACGCACTTCTTTTTCATAATTGTTTCTCCTCATTATCTATATCGTTGTTTGGATTTTGTTGGCAATCCCACCAATCTTCTATATTATCCAAAAATATCTCACAGAGCGAGCAGTACATAACCTTTATTTTACTGCGTCAAAACCATTTTGCAGGTCATTTATGATATCGTCAATATGCTCTGTACCGATGGAAAGCCGAATGGTATTAGGCTTAATTCCCTGATTTTCCAATTCTTCCTTTGTAAGCTGGCTATGGGTAGTGGTTGCAGGATGAATTACCAGGCTTTTTACATCGGCAACATTTGCGAGCAAAGAGAAAATTTTAAGGTGATCGATAAATCGGTGTGCTTCTTCTATGCCACCCTTAATTTCAAACGTAAAAATAGAACCGCCGCCATTAGGGAAGTACTGCTGGTATAATCCATGATCTGGATGATCTGGAAGGGACGGATGGTTGACCTTTTCAACCTGTGGATGGCCTTCCAGGAATTCTACTACCTTTTTTGTATTTTTTGCATGCCGTTCCAGCCGCAGAGAAAGCGTTTCAATTCCTTGCAAAAGCAGGAACGCGGCAAAAGGGGAAATCGTCGCGCCAGTGTCACGGAGTAAGATCGCGCGAATATAGGTCACAAATGCTGCGGCTCCAACCGCTTTTACAAACGAAATACCATGGTAACTTGGATTAGGTTCTGAAATCGCCGGGTATTTGCAGGAAACAGACCAGTCAAATTTGCCGGAATCAATAATGACGCCGCCCAGAGTCGTACCGTGGCCGCCAAGAAACTTGGTGGCGGAATGAACTACAATATCCGCGCCATGCTCAATTGGACGAACCAGATACGGCGTGCCAAAGGTATTATCTACCACCAATGGCAAGCCATGTTTATGGGCAAGCTTTGCTAATGCATCAAGATCAGGAATATCGCTGTTAGGGTTGCCAAGGGTTTCAATATAGATTGCCCTGGTGTTATCCTGAATCGCGGCTTCCACCTGGGCAAGATCATGGATATCTACAAAACTCGCAGTAATACCAAATGCCGGAAGTGTATGCGCCAGAAGATTGTAGCTTCCGCCATAAATTGTCTTTTGAGCAACAAAATGGCCGCCATTTTGTCCAAGGGCTTCAAGCGTATATGTAATTGCCGCCGCGCCGGACGCAAGAGCCAAAGCAGCTACACCTCCTTCCAGAGCGGCTATGCGTTGTTCCAGTACATCCTGGGTAGAGTTGGTAAGCCTTCCGTAAATATTTCCGGCATCGGAAAGATTAAATCGAGCGGCTGCATGAGCAGAGTTTTTAAATACATACGAAGTAGTCGCATATATAGGAACCGCGCGGGCATCGCTTGCCGGATCTGGATTTTCTTGTCCTACATGGAGTTGTAACGTTTCAAACTTATAATTAGGCATAATAATTCTCCCTTCTCTTAAACCATAATCTTATGATATACTTATACCTATCGTTTTAGTAGGTATTATTATAAAATGCATTTTGCAGTCTGTCAATAGAAAATTAACATATTTTACTAAATGAAAGAAAGAGTAGGATAAAAACCGCACGCAAGATCGGTCATGAGCGTTTCCAAATCCGTTCGGAATTGAAGGAAACTACCTCCAGCCATATGGCGGCCTAAAGGGAATTTAAAACATATCGATTCGCAGCCTTTCCTTACGAATAGCGAAAAATGAAGATATTTTACAAGCCAGCATAAATTTTGCTTGATACAATCAAGGAAACGTATCACTTATCCGCAGCCTGACGGCTGTGGATATTGTATAATCTTGCCAGAGGTTTCGTAAACGCCTAATATCTTAAGTATCAGCAAGGAGGAAACGCTCATGAAACGAGAAGTGCAAGCGGTAGTCTATGATGATGAGTTGCATATTGAGGCTTACTGCTTTGAGGGAATTGTACAGCCATTTCTATGAATATTATGTGATTGGATTTGTTGAGAATGGGGAGCGTGTGCTATCCTGCAAAAATCAGGAGTATACCATTACAAAAGGAACGATTGTCCTGCTTAATCCAGGCGATAACCATGCCTGCGTCCAGTGCGATGAAGACACATTTGGACTGCCAGGGCCTTAACATTACGAAAGCGGTCATGCGGGATCTGGCGGAGGAAGTGACTGGCAAGCGGGAACTTCCCGGATTTTCCCGTAGCGTAATTTCTGACCAAGAGATTACCTGCTGCCTTTATCCGCTCCATAAGCTGATCATGAACGGTTCTTGTGAGTTTGGTAAGGAAAAAACTTGTTGCTCTTGATTACGCTGCTGATTCAAAAATACGCTCAACCCTTTGAATGCAGTATCCCAGAATGCCGGAAAAAAATTGAAAAAGCCTGCTCCTTTATGGAGCAGAACTATGGGGCACGGATTTATTTAGAGCAAATTTGCCGATATGCCGGTTTGAGCAAATCTACTCTGCTCTGGTCTTTTACCAAATCAAAGGGGGGTACTCCTTACCGTTATCCGGAAAATATTCAGATTGGGGAGGCTAAAAAGTTGTTGGAGCAAGGAGTTCCCCTGTCGAGGCGGCACTGCAAACCGGCTTTGCCGACCAGAGCCATTTTACCAGCTACTTCAATCGCTTTATTGGATTGGCTCCTGGCGTATATCAGGAAATATTTTGCCTTTTACGGAATCGAATGGTTCGATTTTCCGTTCATTCCCAAAAAGTGGCCATTTCATTCCATTCACTAGAAAAACGGGAGATTTCCGCCGATATAACCAGTAAGGGGTTACGGGATTGAGGTGAGCAATATTTGGATATAGCAGTTGTAGATGATGAAAACGTGATAAGGGCATATCTATGTGAATTGATCCAAAAGCAGAATCGGACAAACCGCATAGAATCTTATGCCACCGGTGAAGAGCTGCTGGCATCAGGAAGAGGATTTGATATTGTCTTCCTTGATATACAGATGGATGGCATGAATGGGATCCAGGTTGCAAGAAAGCTGCGGGAAAAACAGGATGATATCATCCTCATATTTATTACCGGGATCAGGGAATACGTATTTGATGCCCTGGATCTGTATGCGTTCCAGTATCTGCTAAAGCCTGTGGATGAAACGAAATTTTTGGAAGTTCTTTGCAGGGCGGAGAAGGAAGCCGGCAGAAAAAAGGAAAAGCGAAAGCTCTTCCTCAAAACAAGAAACCTGACATTGGAACAGGCGGATATCCTGTATATTGAAAGCCGGGGGAAAAAGGTTGAGATCCATACTGCCAGGGAAAAGAAAAGCATCCAGATCTATGCGGCCATGGATGAATTGGAAAGGCAGCTTGGGGAAGGATTTTACCGCTGTCACCGCTCCTATATCGTGAATATGTCCTATATCGCCGAATATAGCAGTGACCGTATTATCCTTGCTAATGGAGAAAATGTATATCTGGCAAAGAAGAAATATGGTGAGTTTGTAAAGGCGTATATGTGGTACCTTCAGAATGGAGGTGTGTCCCGTGTCTAACGTGTCAACTATTATATTTACCGTATTTCTGAATCTGTTCCAGGGATATTGCCTGCAGTATTTTTACGGGAATTTTCTGGAGGGCAGGATAAGGGATAAACGGTGGAATGGCCTGGCAGTTGCGGGACTGTATACCATCTTAAGGATTGTGCTGGCCCAGGCCGTTTCCCCGGAAATCTGGGATTACAGAGCGGGGATCGAGAAACAGGTATTGGCACTTGGGATTCTGTCGGCTCTTGCCTTGTGTTTTTATAACGCATTTCATCTGATTACTATTTTTCTTGTGGTTACGTTTCAGGCAGTTACCGATATCGGGCGCTATGCGGCAGTTATTTTGTTAAGCGAATTAGGGGATGGCCTGATTAACCTGTGTAACTGGTGTATGGGAAATGGATGGTTCCCATCCGCCCAAGCTTTTGTAATCGCGTTAAATGCCGGGCTGATTGGCCAGTGGATATTCGAGTTCCTGGTGATTGCGTCGCTGATTGCTCTGCCATTAAAAACGATCGCAGGAGATTTCCAGGATAAGGATTACAGAATAAGCAAAACCGAATTGCTGTTTATCCTTACTCCGGCAGCCGTCGGGATGATGATTTGTATGCTGCTGCGTATTATTATCATCACAATGGAGGACGGGATCCCCAGAATCCTGTATGACCGATATCCGGTCTTGATCCTTGTACTTCCGGCGATCCTGCTTTTATCCCTGCTTTCTATTCTGTATGGGGTAAAGCTATTCCAGGATATGATCCATCTGAACCAGGAAAGAAGCAGCAGAATTATCGTTGAAAAACAAGTAGAGATTTTGCAGGAGCACATTGAAGAGATGGAGCGAATCTACTCCGGTATCCGAAGCATGAAGCATGATATGAAGAATACGCTTTCGGTCATCCAGCGTCTGTCTGCCAGCAGCAGTGAAACCGGATATGGTGAACTGCGGGATTATCTGGCAGAACTGAACCGCACGTTTGAGAAACTAGAGGTGCGGTTTAAGACCGGTAATACAGTTGTGGATACCATTCTTAATATGAAGTACCATGAAGCCGTGCGGGAAATGCCTGATTTTAGCATGAACGCGGATCAGCTCCTGCTTCCCCAAAGGCTGCGGATTAGGAGCTATGACATCGGCATTATCCTGGGGAATGCTTTGGACAATGCCATTGAGGCTTGCTGGAAGATGAAAAAAAAGGAACCATCAGCAGACGCCTTTATCCATTTAAGTTCCCTGCAGAAGGGCAATCTCCTGATTCTGAAGGTAGAAAACAGCTTCAACGGGCAGTTTGTGAGTAAGGAGCCGAATGCGTTTCCGCTTACAGATAAGACTGATAAAAATTCCCATGGTATCGGTCTTGCCAACATTAAACGTACAGCCCAGAAGTATCAGGGAACCATGGATTATCGAATCGACGGCAGGGTTTTTATCTTGTCTGTAATGATGAAAAATGAGAAAAGGGAGGAAAACGCAAGGCATTTTTAGATGCCTTCCAGCGTCTTTGGCGACGCAAAGAGCGTGTGCGAATATGAATTATTAGGAGGAGAGGTAATGATGGGCATTGGAGTAACCAGTAATTTAGAATGGCATTATTTCACACAGCAGTTTCTGGAAAAAGTGGCTGACGGGAAACGTCCTGGCATGAGTTTTTCTGACCTGGCAGCGGCAGGTTTCGCCGAAAAAGCAGCAAAACAGCAAACTACATTCGGGATCCGCGCAGACAAAACGCCTGATGGATATTATATGGGGGAGTCCTACGAGGAACGCCTGAGTAAAATTACGGATCAGCATGCGGCCCTTGCTTTTCAGGAGGCCTACGCAAAAAAAATGGCAGGCAGCATAGATTATATATCAACCATCAGCAAGGTATACAGCGCCGGGTTTTTAGGGGCGACGAATTTTGCGGACGCGTTCCCGCAATATGATGTGATAACCCATGTGGGAAACACGGATATTTCTTCTGCAAACTGGCAGAGAAACGACTTTCCTTTTTGGGAATATTTCCAGGAAGATACAAGTGCGGACGCGTTGAATAATTGGAAGCCGGCAGGAGAAAATCCGCCGCAGACACGGGGTGATCTGCAAAAAAATTATCGTAGTATTGGTTCCGGACGGATCGCAATTCTGATACCAGAGAGCCTGCAAGAAAAAATGGATGCGGATCCTGCCTATGCACGGCAGATCGTGGCAAAGCTACAGGAGTGGAAGGAGGACTATGATCGCTGGGATAATACAGTAGCCGCATCCTATGGGTATAACGTGATAGAACATCAGGCGGGAAAAAGCTATGTGTTTGACTTGGATGAAAATGGAGATGTACGGAACTGTACCGTTACTGGAAGTGGCGGACGCCTCACCGGTCCTACAGAAGAGGAGAGAAGGCAGTTTGAAGCGGAACAGGCCAGGAAGCGGAAGCTGCGTGTCCAATACATCGAAATAATGGAGGAAAGTGCTGAGAAGAAATGGCTAAAAGAGCAGGAGAATATTCGCTTTTTACAAAATCAGTTGCTTACAAAATCCGTTCTTAAAATGTGAATTTATGGCACACAGGATGGGGCTTTTATGGTGTACACAGAACGGAGAGGAATGAGGAATATGGCCACTAAAGCGGCCCTGCCCTGGCACGGCGAGCAGGGGAAGAGTTCCCCTGCTCGATTAAATCTTATGGATAAACGGGCGTTGTCCGTAAAATTGGCTCTTCTAAATTGGAACTATGTGCCAGCAAGGTATCATACCACAGTTGTACCATAGAGGCATCTGCCACGTTAACCGGATTTCCATCACTGCCATGCAATAATTCTTCACACACCAATGCCATAATTTTGCCTTCCAATCCCGTTTGCCCTCTATGGCGGAACCGCTCAAAGCAGTAACAAAGTGTGCTGTTCCCATAGTAGATTAATTCCCGAAATTCCGTATTATTTCTATACACAAGGATTCTTTGGGTCAAGGGAAGCACCAGGATCCGAACACAAGGTATCCAATAAACGCTGGATTATAGCGTCCATATCCAGTTTGCAGTTTTGTAAGGCCTGGCTGTAACAGCTTTGTATCTGCTGAATAACAAATTTCTGGCTGTCAATCCCGTCTTGGACGATATGCTCAGGAAATTTATCCTGGGTATCTGACACATAGTAGCTTCCGTCACGCGGCTCCCAGTATTCTGCCAGAGCATAGTCCCCATCATCCGATGAAAGGTCAATACGACGGGAATATGGCTGCCGCCTCTAGATTTGATTCCGTTTTCGGTGACCGTATATTCCTGATAAAGAGCCCATCCATAGCAGAGCACAAGATGTGCCGTGTTTCTGCCGCTGACGCGGCGGATATGGTTTCCAGCATGGCAAAGTCAGAGCACGCCAAGTCATAATCATGGTAGAAGGCCGATTTGTTTTTGTCCATGATTGCGGCATGAATCGCTTGATCGAAAGCCGATTTTGCGGTTTCATCCAGGGAGAGCTCTAACTCGCCCAGCGTTTCGCTTCCACGAATAGTGGATCTGTTTCCTCCAAATCGCTGCTTAAATCAGCTTTTTCATCCGTTTCAACCGTAACTGGCGCATCGGAATGGGAACCGTTAACCAGTTCATTCAGATCCCAGGGGACAAAATTAACGGCCAACTGCCCTTGCGGCGATAGCTGGTTAAACCAATTCAGCCATTCGATCGTTTCCTCGGATAAACCCTCCCGATTATACCAGCGATCTAAATACTGGATCTTGTTATCGGTTTCATTTGTTTCGCTTTCTGCTGTTCGTTCTTCATCCGGATCGGTCAAAAAGCATGCGGCGGTTACAATGCAGACGATTATCGCAGCCAATACCATCCACAATGCTGGCTTTTGATTATTCAATACCCGCTTTACCCGATTTTTTATGTGTAAGTAGTGGTTCGTTTCCATTTCAATTCCTGTTCTTCCAATTTTACCTATAGACTATCTAAAATCGGTTGAATTGTCAAGATAATCCTACCGGCCTTTTGCCGCCTCTGATACCGGAGTGTTCTGCGTATTGTGCTCCTACAATCCTTAAAAACAGAAAAGCGTAAACTGAACAGGGCGGATTTTTCCTGCTTTGGCCTTGAAACCCTGGAAGTATAACATTGTAATTTTCAGAAAACAAAGAAAAACAAAAATAATCAAAGAAAAATGTTGCTTTACCAGATGTGTGCTGATATAATAAAAGAAGCAAACAGGCAACCGTTAAATGTGTCACAAAAGGAGGATATTATGAGGAAAAAACTGACCACCCTAGCCGTTATAGCGGCTGCTTCCATGACCACCCTTATGGTAAATGGCTGTGGAAGTAACGGAAATTCCCAGACCACAGCTTCCGCCGAAGAAACCCAGGCTCTGGAAACCACCACGGAAGCAGCAGCATCTGAGGCAGAAGAGCCGCCAGAACCGTCCAACCAGCCAGCAGAGCAAACTTCACAGGCGGACAGCGAGGCAGCAGATGAGGAATATTTACGTGTATTTTTCAATGTGGAAGTACCGGATGGAACCGTTGATGCCGCTGGCTTTTCTGAGAATCTGAAAAAGGTAGCCGGAGAGGAAGCGCCAAAGGTGGAAGGCGATCTGACCTGGGCCAGCGCGGTAAAGGCCGCTGTGATTGCCGCGGATTATGAGGAGCTGGCTCTCAGCTATCCTCAGGAAAAGGCCGAAGAGCGTCTTGGGCATTATGGCGTCGAGGTGCCGGAAACAGATGGAGCCTATCTTGCCTGTGCCCTGGATGTAGATTTGATTACCCCGGAGGAGGGCGCCTATGCGGCAGCCCAGGATGAGCTGACAAAGGAAGGTGCGGAAAAACTTCTGATGAATATTGTTCAGGCTAATGGTGATGGCAGGAATTACCTGGGCATGGCAAGCGACCCGGATATCTACGGCAAGGTAGATCAGATGTGGAACTCTTTTATTATCTTTGACGACAGCCAGTTGACCCAAGTGGGAAAGACTGCGGTAGAGCAGCAAATTTCCACTGGCTACGGCATCAAATCCGCGGCTTATGACGCCCGCTTCCTGCCGGAATTGACCCTGCAGTATGGCCATTCGGACATTAAGCACGCCCACCAGCTTATCGGCCTTTTAAACAGCGAATCCATTGACGCTAAGATCCAGCTTGAGCCCAAGATCAGTATTTACCAGTATCTGCTGGAGTGGGGGCCTGTGCCGGATCCTACCCCTACTTATGAGGTAAAGCAGTTTGGTGATCTGTACCTGGTATATGCCGTGGAGTATGACTTGCAATTGGAATTTAATAATACCGAAGATATGCTTCGCTTTGACAGCGTGATTAATGAATTCGCAAAGAAAAATGAAGGAAATGAGGAAGCTGTGGGCTTAATCTATGGCTCCTGGTGGCAGCCCCTGTACAGCACCACGAAAGCGGATATGCCGGAGGATTCCTACCATCAGATCTTTGACTGTGTTGTCACTAATGGTATGTATTCCATCCATCCGTTTGCCCTGCCAGAGAATAAGGACAGCGTGGTTTCCCAGTTAACAGATCTGGCAGAAGGGCTGGAGGTTACTCCGGTTGAGCGCTTCTGCAACACTGCGTTTTACAGCTACTTAAAGGGCGAGGATTATCAATAAGGAGAACCTTACGGTTTACCGATCTGACCGGTCTGTAAACCGTAATAAACGTTTAAATCCCAGTTGTTAAACATCAGGAGGAACCTATGCACGCCATAAAACGGGCAGACTATATCATGGCCATGCTGGAGCAGAACAAAGTGGTTATGGTAGCCGATTTAAGCCGGGAGATGGGAGTCACGGAGGAAACGGTCCGCAAAGATCTGGAAAAGCTGGAAAAGCTGGAACGCCTTTGCCGCGTCCATGGAGGCGCTTACTTAAATGAAGGCTACGGCACCGAAACGCCGGTGAAAGTTCGCAGCAAAATTCTCCAGGAAGAAAAGGCGCTGATTGGAAAACGGAGCCTGGAGCTAATCCGGGAGAAGGATTCCATCTTTCTTGACTGCAGTACCACGGCTCTGCATATGGCAAAGCTGCTGGTAAATTGGGATAAGAAGATAACCCTTATGACCAATTCCTTAGCGGCAGCAATGGAGGTAATGCATAACGCGTCCATCCGCCTGGTACTTTTTGGCGGCGAGCTGAACCGGGATCGTATTGCCTTTGAAGGGCAGAGCGTCCTGGATGAGATGAAAGAAACCTTTATCAATAAAGCGTTTATCAGCAGCGCCGGTATCAGTTTGGAAGCTGGAATTACCGATTCTACCAGGGAGGAAGCGGAGATCCGCCGCCAGGTAATTCGCCAGGCAAAGGAATGTATTTTAATGGCAGACAGTACCAAAATTGGCCGCAACGGCCTATATGTGGTGGGAGGCCTGGAGGATATGGATGCCTTAGTGCTTGATTGCCCTTTAGATAGCATTGATCGGAAGCTGGCAAAACGGCTGGCAGAGGAAAAAATATTGATTTTCGATAGAAAAAAGGCATAAGGAGTGTGATAAGAATTGAGCTCTCAGCAATTAACCGCATACCGGCAGGCAGTACTTCTCACTGCCAAGAAAGCCTATGACGAAAAACTGATGGCAGGCACCAGCGGAAATCTCAGCGTGTTCTGCCGGGAACTGGGACAAGTCGTAATTACTCCCAGCTCCTATGACTACCGCATTATGGAGGAAAACGATATTGTTACCATTGATTTGGACGGCAATGTAATCAATGGATGCCATAAGCCTTCTTCCGAATGGAAGATGCACGTGGAACTCTATAAGCGCCTTCCCCATGTGGGGGCAGTGGTCCATACCCATTCCCCATACGCCACAAGCTTTGCTGTGAACCATCAAGAGATTCCCGTTATCTTGATTGAAATGATTCCTTTCCTGAAGGGAAAGCTGGAAATCAGCCCGTATGCGGAGCAGGGAAGCGCCCAGGTTGGGTTAAACGCGGTGCCTATCCTGGCACGGAAAAATGCCTGCCTGATGGCAAATCATGGGGTTGTGGCAGTGGGGGAAACCCTGGAGCAGGCTTATATTAACAGCGTTTACGCAGAGGATACGGCTAAGATTTACCATATGGCATTAAGCTGCGGCCAGCCAGTGGTGATTCCGGGATACGAAGAAACGTAGGGCAGTTTTCAGCAAAGGAGGGATACAGCATGACAAAAGCATACCAACGGTTACAGAAATGCTATGAAGCATTTCACGCAAAGATTAATTTTAAGCCCAAGGTGGCCCTGGTGCTGGGATCTGGCTTAGGCGACTATGCGGATTCCATCCGTATGGAAGCGGTGTTGGATTACCATGAGATAACCGGCTTTCCGGTATCCACAGTAAGCGGGCATAAAGGACGTTTTGTGTTCGGATATGTGGGAGATGTCCCTGTAGTGGCCATGCAGGGACGGGTGCACTATTACGAGGGCTATTCCATGGAGGATGTGGTTCTTCCGGCACGGCTGATGAAACAGATGGGTGCGGAGATTTTATTCCTGACCAATGCCGCGGGCGGAGTAAATTTTGATTTCTCGGCAGGTGATTTTATGATGATTACCGATCAGATTGCCAGCCTGGTTCCCTCCCCCCTCATCGGGCCGAATGAAGAACGTTTAGGCTTGCGTTTCCCCGATATGAGCCAGATTTATAACCGCAGGCTATGCCAGATCATCCGTGAAGCAGCGGCTAAATTGGAAATTCCCTTAAAGGAAGGGGTGTATATCCAGCTAAGCGGCCCGAATTTTGAGTCCGCAAGCGAGGTAAGGATGTGCCGTATATTAGGCGGCGATGCGGTAGGGATGAGCACTGCCTGCGAGGCTGTGGCAGCAAATCACATGGGCATGAAGGTCTGCGGCATTTCCTGCATTACCAACCTGGCCTGCGGCATGACCGACCAGCCCTTAAGCGATGACGAAGTTCGGGAAACGGCTGACCGGGTAGCGCCGTTGTTTAAATCTCTGATTACGGAGGCCATTATCCGGATGGGAAAGGAGTCCTGACCATGAAGGGGATTTATTTTGACGGAATAAAGGCGGTTTACCGTGAAGATCTTCCGGTGCCAGTGCCCTCGGATACGCAAAGCCTTATCCGCATCCTCTATGCCGGGGTTTGCAGCACAGATAAGGAAATTTTAAAGGGCTACCGGCCAGATTTTACAGGCATTATGGGCCATGAATTTGTAGGAATTGTAGAGTCCTCATCAGACCCGGCCTGGATAGGGAAACGGGTGGTAGGCGAGCTGAACGCCGGATGCGGAACGTGTATTTACTGCCGGACGGGACGGGAAAAGCATTGCCCGGATCGGAAAGTGATCGGCATGGATGGAAAGGACGGCTGCTTTTGCGAGTATATGGCTCTGGAAACCCATCTCCTGCACCGGATACCTGATGGCCTTTCCCTCCAAAAGGCCCTTCTGACAGAGCCTTTGGCTGCCGCCCTGGAAATCCCAAAACAGGTGCATATCGATCCGGATGGAAGTATTGCGATTATCGGCGATGGACGTTTATCCTATCTGATTGCCAGTGTGCTCCATCTCTCTGGCGCGGATTTGACCATTATCGGAAAACATCCGGAAAAACTGGCTCAGTTTGAAGACTTCGGGCAGCCGGTTCTCCACACCGATGATAGCTTTGAACTGGTGATCGAGGCTTCCGGATCTTCTTCCGGCCTGGAACTGGCCAGCCGATTGGTTCGCAGGCAGGGAACCATTGTATTAAAAAGCACCTATGCCGAAAAAGCAATGGTCGATATGAGTTACTATGCGGTTCATGAAATTACCATTACGGGAAGCCGCTGCGGCCCCTTTGCGCCGGCTCTGCGGCTTCTGGATAAGGGGCTGGTACAGCTTCCGCCCGTCCAGTTTTATCCGCTGAAGGAGTTTGAAGCCGCCTTTTTAACCCCGGCTTTTAAGGCTGGCTTTTCCATCCCAGAGGATCCGGAACAGGTTGCCCATGAAAGGAGATTAATCCATGGATGCACTTAGAGCGATAACCCATATAGATAATGTAAAGCTTGGGCCGGAGGACGGCAGCGTGGTGATTATTGACCAGACCAAGCTTCCCAATGTAACGGAATACCTGACGTTAGAAACGCCGAAGGAGCTGTATGACGCCATCTTTGAACTGAAGGTGCGCGGCGCCCCGGCTATCGGGATCTGCGCCGGCTTTGGTATGTATGTTCTGGCCCGAACCATTGACACAGAAGATTTTAGGACATTCTTAAGCAAGTTTACCGAATATAAAGATTACTTAAATTCCTCCCGGCCCACTGCCGTGAATTTAAGTTGGGCCCTAAACCGGATGGAGAAGGTAGTAACGGATCATTCTGAGCGTCCGGTGAAGGAAATCGTCGCCCTTCTGGGAAAGGAGTGCCGGATGATCCAGGAGGAAGACCAGGAGATGTGCCGTGCTATCTCCGAATATGGATTGTCCTTGATTAAGGACGGTGACGGCATCCTGACCCACTGCAATGCCGGCCCGCTTGCCACTTCCCGATACGGAACGGCTCTAGGCCCCCTGTTCCTTGGAAAGGAGCGCGGGATGAATTTTAACGTATTTGCCGATGAAACAAGGCCGCTGCTCCAGGGCGCGAGGCTTACCTCCTATGAACTCCAAAGAGCCGGGATTGATGTTACCCTGATCTGTGACAATATGGCAAGCCTGGTAATGAAAAACGGCTGGGTGCAGGCCTGCTTTGTAGGCTGTGACCGGGTAGCAGCCAATGGAGATGCCGCCAATAAAATCGGCACCAGCGGCGTAGCGATTCTGGCAAACTATTATCATATTCCCTTCTATGTCCTTGGCCCCAGCTCTACCGTAGATTTAAGCTGCCAGACCGGAGCGGATATTGAAATCGAGCTGCGCAGCCCGGAAGAAATTAAGAAGAAATTTTACGAAAGACCTATGGCTTTGGAAGAAGTGAAGTGTTATAATCCGGCCTTCGATGTTACCGATCATACACTTATTAGCGGAATTGTCACCGAACAGGGGATTTTCCGGGCGCCATTTACAGAAAGTTTAAAGAATTTAAAGAAAAAATAGTTGTAATTTGTCGGAAATCGTAGTAAAAATAAAGTGTGATGCCAGGGTCAGCGGCAGGGGAATCCCATCTGCATCCTACAGGCAGGCCGAACCTTGGAATCCGAGAAACCATAAAGGAGAGAGTGAATTATGAAAAAAGTATTAAGCGTGTTGTTAAGCGCCGCCATGATCGGCACCTTGCTGACCGGATGCGGCGGCGGGACGGCCCAGGAAACCACAGCAGCCCAGGCAGAGTCTACAGAGGCAGCTTCCGAAGGGGCGCCGGCGGAAGATTCTGAGAAGGAAACCGCAGAAGAGCCGGCAGGGGAAGCGGCTGGCGGCGCGTTAAAGATTGCCATTGTCAGCAGCCCTTCCGGCGTGGATGATGGTTCCTTTAACCAGGATAATTACAATGGTATTTTAGCGTTTATCGAATCCCATCCCGACGCAACCGTTACTCCGGTAAGGGAGGAAACCGGCGACACCGCCGCTGCGATTCAGGCAGTTGCTGATATTGTAGCGGATTATGATGTGATTGTGTGCTGTGGATTCCAGTTTGCCGCCATCGGCAGCATTGCCGCCGATAACCCGGATGTAAATTTCATCCTGGTGGATTCCAATCCTACCGATGCGGAAGGTACGGAAGTAAGTTGTGATAATGTATACGCCATGACCTTTAAAGAGCAGGAGAGCGGTTTCTTCGCAGGACTTGCCGCTGCCTTAGAATCCCAGACCAAGAAGGTGGCCGTTGTAAACGGTATCGCTTATCCTTCTAATGTAAACTATCAGTACGGCTTTGAGTCTGGCGTAAACTACGCAAACGCAAAGTTTGACGCTGGGGTTGAGGTGGTAGAGCTTCCCTCCTATGCGGGAACCGATGTAACGAACGCCAATGTAGGCGGCAACTATGTAGGAAGCTTTGCTGACGAGGCTACCGGCAAAGTGGTGGGGCAGGCCCTCATCGATGAAGGCTGCGATATTATCTTTGTGGCAGCAGGCGGATCCGGTAATGGCGTATTCACCGCCGCAAAGGAAGCAGCCGGTGTTAAAGTAATCGGCTGTGACGTTGACCAGTATGATGATGGCGCCAACGGCGATTCCAATATTATCCTGACCTCAGGCTTAAAGGTAATGGGCATGAACGTAGAGAAGCAGTTAACCGCCATTGCGGACGGCACATTTAAGGGCAGCAATGAGCTTTTAGGCGCAGATACGGATTCGACCGGCTTTGTGAAGAAGGATGGAAGACATCAGATGTCTGCGGATACCATCGAGAAGTTAGATGGGGCATTTGCTCTGGTAAAAGACGGAACTATCGTACCAGCGGCAAACTTCAACAATATCCAGCCTGACAGCTTTCCTGGCTTGGAATAAATAAAATAGTTGAAGAATGGGGAATCCTACATAGATTTTGCAGGTTACACGTACCTTGCAGGATAATTATGCCGGATTCCACATCGGATATATCCGATGCTTCTTGTGGGGTTCTAGACCCATAAGAGGACGCCGCCGAAAATTCCGGCTCATAGGTTTCTATAAGCCGGAATTTTTTGCTTTATAGGAAAATGCGTCCTATAAAGCAAAAACCCTCCGGGGGATGCGCACTCCGCGCTAAGGAAAATGGCTGCTGACACAGCCGCGCTCCGGCGCGAGAGTCCGGAAAGCCGGACTCTTTTTTATATAGAAATCGAAAGGATTTTTAATAGGATAAAATTTTCTATCGGATAAAAACGCCTTTCTGGCAGAATCCCTCTGTGCAAAGCAGTATATCGCCAAGGGATCCGCCATCAGCGTAATCCTGCAAAGCAGGATTTTTGCTCATCGAATACTCAACCTTTCATAGGAGGATGGCCATGTCTGAATACATCATTGAGATGAAGCATATTACCAAACGTTTTCCTGGCATTGTGGCCAATGATGATGTGACGTTACAGATTAAAAAGGGAGAAATCTTCGCTCTGCTTGGAGAGAACGGCGCTGGGAAATCCACCTTAATGAGTATGCTGTTTGGGATGTATGAACCGGATGAAGGAGAAATCTACATCCGTGGAAAGAAGGAAAAGATTACCTCCCCCAATTACGCAACCAAACTAAACATCGGTATGGTGCACCAGCATTTTAAGCTGGTTCAAAATTATACCATTACGGAAAATATTATCCTGGGCTTAAAAAGCAAGGATAAGCTCTTTGGAATTTTGCCTTACGTGAATCTTAAAAAAGCGGATCAACAGATCGGGGAATTATCCCGGAAATACGGTCTGGAGGTAAATCCCACTGACATCATCGAAGACATTAACGTATCCATTCAACAGCGGGTGGAAATCCTGAAAATGCTTTACCGGGAAGCGGAGATCCTGATTTTCGACGAACCTACGGCTGTACTGACCCCACAGGAGATTGAATTTTTGTTAGGGATTATCCGTGGCCTGCAAAAGGACGGCAAGACCATCATCCTGATCACCCATAAGCTGGAAGAGATCAAGCAGGTGGCGGATCGATGCGCCATCTTAAACAGGGGACGATTGGTGGATGTGTTAGACGTGGCCTCCACCTCTACCAAACGGATGGCAAATCTGATGGTAGGGCGGGAGGTATCCTTTGAAGTGGAGAAGAAGGAACCCCAGTTTGGCCCTACGGTTCTTGAGGTGAAGCATCTGACGGTAAAAAACCAGGATAATTTCAATGTGGTGGAAGATGTTTCCTTCTCCATCCGTGCCGGTGAAATCCTGGCCATTGCCGGGGTTTCCGGCAATGGCCAGGTGGAAATCGCCGATGCCATCGCCGGTCTGGAACGGGCGGCCACAGGATCCATCCTGTTAAACGGGGAGGATATCACCCATTACAGCATCCGCAAAAGGACGCTGGCCGGGATTTCCTATATTCCAGAGGACCGTCAAAGCTTCGGCCTGGTGCTAGACTTTACCTTGGAGGAGAACCTGGCGTTAAAGGACTATTTTAAAGAACCTTTTTCCAAAAGGGGGATTCTCAACCAGGCAGAGCTGGATCGCTATGGCAATGAATTGATCAGCCGCTACGATATCCGAAGCGGCCAGGGGATTAAAACCATTGTCCGTTCCATGAGCGGCGGCAATCAGCAAAAGGCCATCATTGGCCGGGAAATTGAGCTGAAATCGCCGCTGATGATTTTCGTCCAGCCCACCAGAGGTCTGGATATCGGAGCGATTGAAAACATCCACAAACAAATAATCCAGGAACGGGACGCAGGCAAAGCGATTTTGCTGATTTCCCTGGAACTGGACGAAATAATGAACTGTGCCGATACCATCGGCGTGATTTATAACGGCAAGATCCAAAAGATCGCCGATGCCAAATCGCTGACTACCAATGAGGTAGGCGAATTTATGATGGGGGTGAAACGGGATGGGGAAAACTAAACATACCATAAAGCGGGGCATGGTCCGACTCCTTGGCAATGAACGCTACCAGGCAGTCACCATCCCCATGTTCGCGATTCTTTTAAGCCTTCTGGCCGGAGCGGTGATTATCCTGTTCCAGGGCAAGAATCCGCTAATCGCCTACCAGAATTTACTCCAGGGCTCCGGCCTTTTGCCCAAGGCATCTTACGCCGGCTACAAAAACATCCTTACGGATTTCACCAGCTTTATGAACGCCTGGACGCCCATGCTTTTCGCTTCCCTGTCCGTAGCGGTAGCCCTTCGGGCCGGCCTGTTTAACATCGGCGTATCCGGCCAGATGCTGACCGCCGGTTTTATCGCCACCCTTACCATCGGCTACAGCTCCTTAAGCGCACCGTTAGCCAAGCCGCTGGTGCTGGTTGCAGGCATTTTCATCGGTGCTCTGGTAGGCGGCCTGATCGGCTGGTTAAAATACCAGTTCAATATTAATGAAGTGGTATCCTCCATTATGATTAACTACATTGCTCAGTATGTAATCAGCTTTTTTATCAATACCTACTATGTAAACCCCGTTTCCCGCCAGTCCAACGCGGTTTCAAAAGAGGCCAGGCTGTCCATGATGGATACCCTGGTGGGGAACTTAAAAATGGATATTCCCCTGTGTATCCTTCTGGCAATTATCACGGCATTTCTGGTGAAATTTCTTCTGGACCGCACTGCCTTCGGCTATGAGCTAAAATGTGTGGGAACCAGCCGTAATGCCGCCCGCTATGCCGGCATCAATGTAGGCAGAAATATTATTTTGTCCATGTTGTTTTCCGGCGCCCTGGCAGGCCTGGCAGGAGTTACCTACTACTTAGGATATTTTGGATCCATCCAGCCCAAGGTACTGCCCAGCACCGGCTTTGACGCCATCGCCGTATCGCTGCTGGCAAACAGCAATCCTATCGGCATTATCTTTTCCTCTTTCCTGATTACTGTAATCAGCAAAGGAAGTACCTACATGAACTCTGCCTCTGGCCTGGAATCGGAAATCGCCTCGGTAATCACTGGCGTAATCCTGCTGTTTGCCGCCTGCGGTGCATTTATCCAGTACAAGGTAAAATCCTTCCAGGATGAGCTTGCGGAAGAGGAGCGGAACCTGGCAGAGAAGAACCAGAATCCTACGGAAAGGGGGAACGGCTGATGGAACGAATTATCATAGATGGATTGTCCTTTTCCCTGCCCTTATTTATTATGGCAATCGGCGGGATTTACAGTGAGAAAAGCGGTATCACCAATCTGGCCTTGGAGGGCCTGCAGGGGGTGGGAGCCTTTACCGGCGCACTGGCCGCAGTGCTGGCGGCGGCCACATTCTCCGGAAGTTCCCAAGTTCCCTATTATCTGGCCATGCTGTTTGCCGTTCTTGGAGGCATGGGATATTCCCTTCTCCATGCTCTACTGTGTATCCGCTTTAAGGCAAATCAGACGATCAGCGGTGTAGTGATTAATATTCTTGCAATGGCATTGACCGCGTTTTTGACAAAATTTTTAAACCGCAGCGTGTTCGGGGCGGCTTCCGATAAATTCGTACTGGGGGTATCCGCAAAATATACCGTCCCAGGACTTAGCCAGATCCCGGTGCTGGGTGCTGTGTTTAAGGATATGTATCCCTTTGAGCTGATTATCATCGGGGTGGCTGTGATCGCCTGGTATGTAATGTATAAGACACGCTATGGCATGAACCTGCGGGCCTGTGGGGATAATCCCCATGCGGTAGACGCTGCCGGCGTGGAGGTGGCGAAAATCCGCCTGATTGCGGTTATGGTATCTGGCGGCTTATCCGGCCTTGCGGGAATTAGCTTCGCCTATTCCATTTCTGCTAATTTTTCCTCCAGCATTTACGTGGGCTACGGTTATCTGGCCATTGCGGCTCTGATTTTCGGAAACTGGACGATCCTCCCCACTCTGGGTTCCTGCCTTTTGTTTGGCTTTGCCCGTTCCGGCGGATATTACTTAGTACAGAAACTGCAGATGCCAAGCAGCTATTCCGATCTGGTGATGACCCTGCCCTATGTGGTGACGCTGCTTTTACTGATTTTCTTCTCCAAATATAACCGCGCGCCCCGTGCTCTTGGAGAAATCTATGATAAAGGAAAGAGGTAGTTATGAATATTCGTTTTTATCACGCAAGAATCCTGGCCTTAAATAACAGTACCGAAATTATAACCGGGGAGCTTTGGGTGGAGGGAAATAAAATTACCCATATTGGCCCGGCCCCAGCAGACCTTCCTAAGCTTTCCTGGGATCGGGAGATCGACGCGAAGGGCAACCTTTTAATGCCAGGTTTTAAGAATGCCCACACCCATTCCGCCATGACTTTCCTCCGCAGTTACGCAGATGATCTGCCGCTCCAGGAGTGGCTGAACCAGCAGGTATTTCCCATGGAGGCAAAGCTGACGCCGGAAGATATTTACTGGCTTTCCAAGCTTGCTATCCTGGAATACTTAACCAGCGGAATCACAGCCAACTTTGATATGTATTTCCACCCGGAGATGATTGCGAAAGCATCCATAGAATGCGGCTTCCGCACGGTGATGGTCAGCGGGCTGAATGATTTCGTTTCCTCCCTTGATGAGCTGGAAAAGGATTATCTGACCTACAATCAGTATCATGAATTAATTCGGTACTGCCTGGGGTTCCATGCGGAATACACCACGTCAGAGGAACGGTTAAAGGGGGTTGCCGCATTGGCAGAGAAGTACCAGGCCCCGGTTTATTCCCATAATTCGGAAACCCGCCGTGAAGTAGAGGAGTGTATCGGACGCCACGGCAAAACGCCAACCGCATACCTGGATTCCCTTGGCATCTTTCAATATGGCGGCGGTGGCTACCACTGTGTGCATATGACCAACGAAGATTTGGATATTTTTAAACAGCGTGGTTTATCGGCAGTAACCAATCCCGGATCCAATACTAAGCTGGCAAGCGGTATTGCCCGGATTACGGATATGATGGAGCGGGGCATTAACCTGGCCATCGGAACTGACGGCCCGGCCAGCAATAACTGTCTGGATATGTTCCGGGAAATGTTTCTGGTTACCGGCCTTGCGAAGCTGAAAGAGGAGAATGCCGCTGCCGTGCCAGGGGAGAGGGTTCTCCAGATGGCCGCGTCAGGCGGCGCAAGAGCCATGGGACTGGCAGACTGTGACTGCCTGGCAGTCGGGAAACTGGCGGACTTGATTATGATTGACCTTCACCAGCCCAATATGCAGCCCTTGAATCATCTGGTGAACAATATCGTTTACAGCGGCAGTAAGCAGAATGTAGACCTTACTATGATCAATGGCCGGATTCTCTATGAGAACCATCAGTTTCATATCCATGGGGATCCAGAGGAGATTTATCAGAAAGCAAACGCAATCATTGAGCGGATGAAATAATTGTCGCGCACCTAAGAAAACTATATGCAGCCTTACGGCGGTTTTGAAGTTATCAATTTAAAGCCGCCGCTTTCTTTTGAAAAAAGAAAAACAGATGAACTTATAAAAATGAAAAAATGTAGAAGAATTGACAATAAAGGTAGGTGTTCAGACGGACAAGGGCATCCCCCGTCCGGATGGTTACTGCTTAGAGGGAATAAATTCTGTTCAAAAAACAATAAGCGAAAATGGAGAAACGATATGTTTAAAAGAAAACGTTTTAGTGCCTTTTTGAAAAAATTCGACCAATACCCTTTCTGTGTGAAAATAGGACAGAAGGAATACAAGAGCAAAGCCATTATAACATTGGCAATGACTTTGCCGCTTATGAGGTGGTATTAGAGGACATATTGAAAAGAGAAACGGCTAAGTACCGCTGTACAGGGAAACGAGCATCCGTTCTGTTGACAGCGGTACTGTTTTAGGTAATTGGGAAGCTGCCTGTGCTTTCATTTTCCGAACAAGCCACATTGCGTCCAGTACATGCCGGTGCCAGTACCAGTAGTACTGCCGCTGAATTAGGAACTGGAAGACAAGAGCGGCGTTTGGCGTTATACTTGTGTCATGGGAACATGGCAATCAAAAAGAGGAATAAATATTTGTAATTCCGGAAGGAGATGAATGAAATGAGGACATACAAAATAGCAGCCGTGCAGATGGATACCAAAAAGTTGGAGGTGCAGAATTTTTGAAACATATAATCAGAACAGCATTGATTGTACTTATGATATTTGGCCTGTTTGGATGTTCGCAAAAAGAACCATTTGTGGTTAAGGTTTATGAGGTTACTGACTCCGGCAGCGCTTTTGAAGATAACGAATTAGTTACTATGGTTAAGTATTATAAAATGAGTGACGGAACTTGGAAAACCGATCAGCATTCCTATCAATACAGATTGGAAATTACAGGAAGAATGGGCGGCGCGGCGAACGATAGTACTTTTATCTTTTTAAGCAACACAAACGATATCACGTTTGAACAAGCATGGAAAGCGAGCGGATTTAGCAGCAGCATGGAAGACTATTTCAAAGAAGAAGACGCGAAATTTGTGGCTCTGAAATAGATGATTTAAAGGAAATCACTTT
Source organism: uncultured Lachnospiraceae bacterium (assembly GCA_910589195.1). Lineage (GTDB taxonomy): Bacteria > Bacillota > Clostridia > Lachnospirales > Lachnospiraceae > Caccovicinus. Next base: position 12,332 of record CAJUTC010000028.1, on the reverse strand, counting down.
ACAGTTTTTTCACACTGTTTTCTGTAATTCAGCTTACTTTCTTAAGTGGCATTTGCCCTTTTGGTCTGTTTCGACCAATCCCCGTTTCCCGCAAAGGAGTTTCGAAATGATCTAAGTTTTTATAACCCAGGGTGAAAAACGAATGGCAGCTTTTATGCTCTGCAGGCATACGCATCCATACGGTTCAGGTATTTGAAAAATAATACAGTAGATGGTAGAATGAAGATAACAAGAACTGGCTGAGTTCTATTAAGACTGATAAAAAACACAAACACATCACCAAGGCGGAGCTTCTACGACTGGCAAAACCTCTTACATCAAACTGTTTGCCCCATTACATACCAGTTTTATCGCAATCTGGATGATGTCTTCAAGAGGTAGCTTTTTCCCATCGGCAACCCACTGCTTATAAATGGCAAGCGTGCTTTGCGAAACATATGCCATATAGATATTTGGGATATAGGGGTTCAGGGAGCCATTTTGATCTTCCTTCCAGACCTGCCCCATAATATCGTTGGTGATCCTGCGGCTTATGTAATGGTAACTTCCGCCGCAGGTGATCCGCTCTCCAAGTTTCCCTAATTCCTCATGGGACAGAAAAAATTCCCGTGTGATCTTATCCAGGTCACGGGGACGCTCAAGCCCTTTCGTCCGTTCGATAAATGCCTGTGCCAATTCGTTCTGCATCTCCTTAAGAAGGTCATCTAGTGAATTGTAGTGCAAATAAAACGTTTTCCGGTTAATATTTGCGCGTTTTGTCAGTTCCTTGATGGAAATCTGTTCATAATCCATCTCGCAAATCATTTCTTCAAAAGCTTTGCGGATGGATTCTTTCGTACGGCGCACACGCAGATCCTCTTTTCTTGAATTTGTCACGTTGAAACCTCCAGCTCCGGTTTGCTCTACGTTTTACATAATTGTGGCACAAACCCTGCGTTTTGTAAATTTAGCGTTGCGTATCCCACTTACATTATAATCTATCCAAGTGGGATACGCAACATAGCATAATTAAATTCACATCCGGACGTTAAACCTACTAATGAGCAAACGTTGCGCCACCTTTTCGCTTAATATGTGGCATAAACCACAAACCACGGTGAAATGGTGTTGCAGGAGATGAAAGATAAAAATATAATGATATCAGGGTCAAACAGTCGGAAATCTTTTTACAAATTCGCTCGCAAAAGGATTTATGCTTTCCGGCGATATGCTGCCAAACCGAAGGTGAAGGGCGATACGTAACATGAGGATTAATGAGGAAACCACTATGATCGGCAAACCATTTCAGGACATAACCCTTTCCCGGCTGGGCATAGGGAATATGCGGCTTACCGGACGGTTTTTGAAAAACAGCTTAAGTGTCTTCAGACGGACTACATTGATTTTTATCTGCTTCACGCCATCTTTGACGAGAACTGCCAGAACTATCTGGACAGCAGGTGCATCGAATATTTCCTGAAACAGAAAAGGCAGGCCGCATCCGCTATCTTGGCTTTTCTTCCCATGCCGGTGTGGAGGCGCTGATAAAGATGGCTGACCATCATCATTGGGATTTCTCCCAGCTTCAGCTCAATTATTTTGACTGGCAGCACAAAACCACCGCAAAGGAATATAACGTGCTGGAGGAAAGGGAGATCCCCATCATGGTTATGGAGCCGGCGCGGGGAGCAGGCTTGCAGTACTTTCCAGTGAAGCGGAGGAAATGCTTAAGGCTGACCATCCCCGTTGGAGTATGGCATTCTGGGTGCTGCGGTGGGTGAAGAGCCTGCCAAAGGTTCAGGTGATCTTAAGCGGAATGTCCAGTATGGAAGGTGTCACTTCGCGCAGTTGGCGCAATGGCGCTGAACTTTCAAAGGAAAATCCGGCTTTGCGGGGATTGATGAAAAAGAGTTGGCGCGGCTGCCTGCCATGATGCAGCCAGCCGGAGCCAGATACCAGACATATGTAGCCATAAGGAGGCAGCAAAATGAGAAAGAGCGTTATCGTTATGTTATCAATGATTACCATAGGTACTTTGGCTTTATCTGGGTGTCAAAGTGGAGCCAGAGCCGGGCAAAATCCCAATGCAAAAGCCACACAGCAGGAGGAAGGAACATCAGTAACGGAAGAAGCCGCCCCTTCGGATGAGGAAGTATTGGCGGAATCCCCGGAAGCAGAAACTGCCGCTGCCCAGGCAGAGCCTGCAGAAACGGATGTTGCAAAAGGAGAGGATGCTCCAGCGGCGGTCTATATGACGACAGATATCAGTCCCAATGGATTGATGGCAGTTTACCAGGCCCTTGGATGGGAACCGGATGGAAAGGTGGCAGTCAAGCTTTCCACAGGGGAACCGCCTGCCAGCAATTACTTGGATCCGGAACTGATAAAAGATCTGGTTCAGCATGTGGATGGAACCATTGTGGAGTGCAATACGGCTTATGGCGGTTCCAGAAGTGAAACAAACTATGCACTATCAGGTAGCAGAGGATCATGGCTTTACCGCCATTGCGGACTTCCAGATATTGGACGAGGACGGCTCCATGTCCATTCCGGTAGAGGGAGGCACACAGCTAACCGAAAATTTTGTAGGAGCCCATTTCGGAGATTACAGCTCTTATGTAGTATTATCCCATTTTAAAGGCCACGCTATGGCCGGATTTGGCGGCGCAATCAAAAATATCTCCATCGGCCTTGGATCCAGTGAAGGGAAGTGCTGGATCCACAGCGGCGGCAATAGCATGACCAGCCCCTGGGTAGGGGAACAGGATGCCTTTCTGGAATCCATGGGAGAAGCGGGCAAATCGGTTTCCGACTATCTGGGGAAGGGAGAGCGCATTGTCTATATCAATGTAATGAACCGTCTTTCCATAGATTGTGACTGCAACGGGAACCCGGCGGAGCCGGATATGCATGATATCGGAATCCTTGCGTCAGCAGATCCAGTAGCCCTGGATCAGGCCTGCATCGATCTGATCTATGCCCAGAAAGACGGGGATGGCTCTTCCTTAGTGAACCGGATCGAATCCCTTAATGGCCTGCATACACTGGAACACGCCCAGGAGATCGGCCTTGGAAGCAGAAGTTACGAGCTAATCGCCATGAATGAATAACCCCAAAAAAGGAGCAGCCCATGTATAAAATCATTCACCGTGAGGCGGTTTATCTCTGGTATTATTTTACGATCCAGCTAAGCCAGATATTCCGGTACTGGGTGCTGGGGATGGTCATCGGAAGCATGGTATCGGTTTTCGCCAAAGATCGAATCCATGGGGCATTTTGCTCCCTCCAGGGAAAACGGCTTGGCGTGGCGGGAATCGCTGCCGCCAGTGCCCTGGGGATTGCTTCCCCGCTGTGTATGTACGGCACCATTCCCATCGCCGCGTCATTTTCCAGGAGTGGAATCCGGGACGACTGGCTGGCGGCGTTTATGATAAGCTCCATCCTCTTAAATCCTCAGCTGATCTTGTACAGCGCTGCCCTTGGGGAAACGGCTCTGGTAATCCGGATCCTCTGTTGTTTTCTGTGCGGGGTTATGGCAGGGCTTCTGGTGCGGTGGTTTTACAAGAACAAAAACTTCTTTGATTTTTCCGGGTTTGACAATCCAAAAAGCAGGGATACCGATCCCAATATCCTGACGCGGTTTTTAAAAAACCTAGGCAGGAATATTAAAGCGACCGGTTTTTATTTCCTTCTGGGGATTGTGTTGTCTGCCGTATTCCAACGGTATGTGCCGTCGAATGTGGTGGCGGATCTGTTTGGGGATAACCGTGGGTTCGGGGTTCTGATGGCTGCAACCATCGGCGTTCCCCTTTATGCCTGCGGCGGAGGGACAATCCCTTTGCTGCGGGCATGGCTTGCAGACGGGATGAGCATGGGCAGCGCCGCCGCTTTTATGATCACCGGCCCGGCTACAAAGATCACCAATCTGGGAGCAGTCAAGATCGTGTTAGGGGCAAAGCGGTTTTTCCTGTATCTTTTGCTTACAATGATGTTTGCGTTTTTGTCGGGGTGGGTTATTGATGTGCTGATATATGAACCGATATGAAAAAATTAAAAACGCGTATAAAAGCCTTGACAGCGAGGCGGCATTTTATGATGGGATGATTACTTGTTCCACCCTGGCGGGAACGAAATGAAGGCAGCACGAAAAAGGAAGAGATTTCCGAGTTTCGGGCCATCAGCAAATTATGCTTTTAAGTTATAAAAAAGTATGTAATATAAGCATTTGATAGATTGATCTATCTGGCCTATAATACAAATAAATGATATCCTGTCAAATATGCAGAAAACCATAGAAAAAAGTTATTTCAAGGAGGAAACGAAAATGGCAGTAAAACAGACCGCAGGCAGAGAAGCTTTAGGCGAATTTGCCCCGAAATTCGCCCAGTTGAATGACGATGTACTATTTGGAGAAGTGTGGAGCAGGGAGGATAAGCTCTCTCTAAGGGATCGTTCGCTCATAACGGTTGTTTCTCTGATGGCCCAGGGCCTTGTGGATTCTTCCTTCCAGTTCCATCTGATAAGCGCGAAAAAGAACGGGATTACCAGGACGGAGATTGCCGAGATCCTGACCCATGCAGCGTTCTATGCCGGGTGGCCCAAGGCATGGGCAGCTTTTTGTATGGCAAAGGAAGTCTGGACGGAGGAACCTTCCCAATCTGACGCAAAGTCTGCCCATATGGCTTCCATGCTGTTTTCCATAGGACAGCCTAATGAAGCATTTGCAAAGTATTTTATCGGTCAGAGTTATCTTGCGCCCATTTCTACGGAACAAGTGGGAATCTTTAATGTAACTTTTGAGCCGGGCTGCCGCAACAACTGGCACATCCATCACGCAAAGAGCGGCGGCGGGCAGATTCTGATCGGTGTCAGCGGCCGGGGTTATTATCAGGAATGGGGGAAACAGGCTCAGGAACTGTTTCCCGGCGATGTAGTAAATATTCCGGCAGGAGTAAAGCACTGGCATGGAGCGGCTCCTGACAGCTGGTTCTCCCATCTGGCGGTTGAGGTGCCCTCAGAGGAAGGCTCCAATGAATGGCTTGAGCCTGTAGATGACGATTCCTACAAACATGTGGCTCTCTGCAATACGGAGAGATGACAGTTATCAAGCAAACTTTCAGCAGCCAGGCATTGAACGACATTATTGCGCCGCTGTTTATGGAACAGCTTTTACTTTTGCTGGTAGGCATGGCGGATACCCTGGTGATCAGCTATGGGGGAGAAGCAGCAGTATCCGGCGTTTCTCTGGTGAATCAGTTCAACACCGTGTTTATTTTTCTTTTTACCGCATTGGCTGCTGGAGGCTCTGTGGTAATCAGCCAGTATATCGGCAGAAAGGATGATGGAAAAGCCGGAGAATCAGCCAGCCAGTTGCTCCTGTTTTCGATGGTATTTTCCATCGTCCTAATGATTGGAATTCTGGCCGCAAACCGCCCCTTGCTGCGTTTCCTGTTTGGTAAGGTGGAAGAAGATGTTATGTCAGCGTGTGTAACCTATCTGCGGATTTCGGCATATTCCTATCCCGCCCTTGCTGTGTATAACGCTGGGGCGGCTCTCTGCCACAGTGTAGGAAAAACGAAAGCAACCATGTATATTTCCATCATTGCCAATGTGATGAACGTACTTGGGAATCTAATCGGAGTATTCTGGCTTCATGCCGGAGTGGCGGGCGTAGCGTATCCATCCCTGATCTCCAGACTGTTCTCTGCGGTGGCAGTGACCTGGTTCTGCTTTGGGAAAAAGAACGCGGTACGATATCGTATGAAATGGATTATCCGCTGGAATGGAGAGCTCCTTCGCCGTATATTAAATATTGCCGTTCCCAATGGTGTGGAAAATGGTATTTTCCAGCTTGTTAAGGTTGCTTTAAGCAGTATTGTGGCATTATTTGGAACCTATCAGATAGCGGCAAATGGTGTAGCACAGAGCATCTGGTCTTTAGCAGCCATGTGCGGAACAGTCATGGGAACGGTATTCATCACTGTGATTGGCCAGTGTATGGGAGCAGGAAATATATCGGCAGCAGAGTATTACTTTAAGAAAATGATGAAGCTGACGATATTGCTGTCTGTAACCTGGAATCTTCTGATCCTGACATTGACCCCAGTGTTCCTTAAGTTTTACGCCCTGGAGCCAGAAACCGCCAAAATGGTGATCTGGCTTGTAGTGATTCACAATCTGTTTAATGCCTTTGTCTATCCGTATTCAGGAGCTCTTGGAAATGGGCTTCGGGCAACTGGTGATGTGAAGTTTACCATGATTGTCGCAATTGTTTCTACTGTAGGGATACGCTTTCTTCTTTCCTGTCTGTTCGGCGTTGGACTACATATGGGAGTGATTGGTATTGCGGTTGCCATGTGTCTGGATTGGATGATTCGCGCGGTCATTTATTACTGGAGATTGAAATCCGGCAAATGGAAGGAATTTCATGTAATCTGAACATATACCACCACGTCCTCGGATAATGGCAGAGGCGAGAGGGAGCTTTGCACGGAAAACACCTGCCGGCCAGTGGGGCACATAAACCGGCAGGTATTTTTCATGTTGTACATTCCTGGAATTGTCAGAAAAATAATATTGCTAATTTTTATCGCACCGAAGGAAGGATGTAATGTAATGTGACTTGAAAGAAGCCTTTGTATTACTATTTATAAAAATTCCCTCAAAGGGGTTGACAAAGAACTAAAATGTGCGGCTGCGCTCACTGCTGATGAATTTTAGAAGTAGTGAATGCAGCCCTTGTAGTTGAAGGCAGAAACTGCATTTCAATTTCAAGGAGGTACATTTTATGTCATATGAAAAAATCAAAGCCGTTTTACCAATTCCGTCAACTATGTTGTATCCAGAATCTCCCAGTATACCGTCACTCCTGGAAGGAGTTTTACCTGTTCCAGGAAAATAGGGGCGGATAAGCTCATCCCCCTCCTGGTTTTCTGCGGTTCTTCCAGCACCAGGATTGGACTGCTTGATTTCCTTATCAGACTTACAGTTATGAAACACGGTCAGACCAAGCATGCGTATAAAGTGGAACTTCAGTATTCTAATTTAAGTGATGCCGGATGGAAAAAATCTCTGATTCTTCCTGGCACTTCCATTTTTCACTGCCTATTCGCCCTTTGGAGAAAGCAACACACATGTTTTCTTTGTCTGAACTGTTGCACTATTTTACCTCACACTAGAATAAACTGCCAATATTTTATTGAAATTTAACTATATATGGCTTATACTAATTATGCAAGTCAGGCAGATGAAGCTTGGAAACCGGAGATGCTGCCTGCATACATAGATTACTTAAGGAGGAAAAATATGGGTAAGATAATAAAGTTTTTTTTAACAGCTATTCTTTGCCTTTTTTTGCTGGGAATGGTGATTGGGTTCATCGAGCAGTTCGGCGGCATTCTGATTGTGATAGTGGTCATCGTAGGTGTCTTGGGCGCAATAGGAAAAATATCCTCCAACCAATCCTCACAGCCCAATCTGGAAGCTGAACAGAAGCCGTCAAAGCCAATTCCCCCGCCTGCCCCGACACCTGTGAAGAGAACTGAGGATGATAAAATTGAGAAATTGCATGTAGATATAGAAGACTGAGCGTAAGGAAGGGATGCGTTTATGTTAAACAGTGGGCTGCAGGGCGACATCAACCGCTTTCAGGATATCATCAGAAATTTGTCCATGGGCGTGAACCGCTCCGGTATTTCCTGGAGGGACGCGCAATATGCGGAATTGTCGGAAAAGATTCAAAGGCTTGCACGCTCTTCTAAAGAGGTGATGCAGGCGGGAGAGAGATGCATGGAGGCAATGAGGAGATTTGATGATATAGCATCGGAGGAATAAGGATATGGCAGGGGTAAACGTTTCGAGAGAGGCCTTAACGGGTGTCAGAACGTCATTGAACCAGTTTAAAATAGAGATCAGGGATGTTCCCTTCTCAATGGCGAGGCAGGCCGATATGCTACAGTCGGAATGCGAAAACGCCATCTGGAAGGTAGAATCTCAGATCATCCAGTTAAAACAGCAGATATCCGGCAAAAATGCACAACTGAGGCAATTACAGTATAATCTAGCCAACGTCAAGAATCAGTTAGAGGCTACAGAACACGCAAAACGGATAACAGAGCAATCCCTGGCGGGGATCGAAAATGAAAGAAAAGGCTGTGAAAAAGAATTGTCGTATCAGCGTGCCAGGCTTTCTTACGGTGACGAAAACGAACAGAACCAGTGTCAGCAGGCTGTATATGCGGCTGAAAATCAGCTTTCCATTTTAACAGAGCATGGGCGCCAGGCGGCGTGGGAACTCCAGGAACAGGAAGGTATGATTCAAAGATTACAGGGCGAAATCGGAAGAATCGAAGGGGATATCAGGTATATGGAAAGCGAGCTGCGGTTTCTCGAAGCGGAGCTTTCCAGAAAAGAAAGTAAAAAAGACAGACTGAACATGGCATATAACAACCTGAAAACCGAACTAAACGCTTTTACAAATTCCGTGAAACGCTTTTCCGAATCTGCATTGACGCAGACACAGCAGGATATCGCAGGTGTGGATCAATGCATCCAGTATATTGACGATTATCTGGCAACGAATCTATAAAAACGGAGGAACTGGCAATGAGCAGTAAAACCTGGGATTTTTTGGAATATCGACCGTTGTTTCCGGGCCTGGAATGGCTTTATTCCGCCATTGATTCCAAAGACATGGAAATTTTGAAAAAAAGAATTGACGAGATCCGAGATGCTGTGAGCAAGGAAACGGACTTCATAAAAGAAATCTGGAAGTCATCCCGTGACTTTCCGCATTATATTCCGATAGCAACGGCAAGTTTCCGTTCAGGCATCCAGAAGAGCCTGTTTGGCTATCAGATAATTGCGGAAGCTTTCCATGCTGAGGCAGAGGGAACCCTGCCCTCTGTTTTTCATTTACCATATGCGTTGGATATAGATAAAAATACGAATATTTTAGTGGAGGGCACCGGAGAGAAGACAGAAATCTGCCAGCGTTTCCTTCGTGATATTATTTGGGGATTTTTGGTTTCTGTGCCGGCCACAAAGCTGAATATCAGCGTTTTTGACTGCGAGAGCATGGGAAGCAGCATAGCTTCGCTCTTTGATTTAAAAAAGCAGAATCCGGATCTGTTTGACCGCGACATCTGTACGAGCAAAGAGATGGTTTATGAGAAATTGAGCGTGCTGAACAGGCAGATTATGGACTGTATCCAAAATAAACTTGGCAGCAGATACAGCACTTTGATGGAGTACAACAGGAAGAATCCGGCGGGGAGCGAACCCATCCGGTTATTGATGATTAACGATTTTCCCAGCGGCTTTGATTCCAGAAATGTGGAGTTACTCCAGAATATCCTTAAAAATGGAGGCAAGTGCGGGATTTATGTGCTGCTCCATTATAACAGGGATATTCCTTTTTCGCGTTACGAAAATATGGAGGATACCGTAGAAGATTTAAAAAAGTATGCCTATGTTTTAGATGAAAAAAATTTTCCGAAACCTGGGATGGATGCCCTCTGTAACGGGAGATTGGCATTCCCGGATCGTGGGGCTGAGTGGTTCGCTTCCGCTTACACGAAAGAATCGGAAAAAATCAGGAAGCAAGGAATCTTATTCGACAATATCCTGGATCAGGAGCTGTTTGCGAGGAACGCTTCCGCCTCCCTGGAAATACCAATCGGTATTGGAAGCGGTGGCGGAAACCTATCGATATCCTTTGGCATGGGATCGTCGCACCATGCCCTTATTGCAGGCGCTACTGGATCCGGAAAATCACAGCTTTTACATACCATGATCATCAGCGCGATGATGCACTATTCGCCAGATGAGGTAAACCTGTACCTGATGGATTTTAAAAACGGGACGGAGTTTAAGATTTATGATTCCTACAGGCTGCCGCATATCAGGCTTCTGGCCCTTGATGCCATGCAGGAGTTTGGAGAGAGCATTCTGGAGGAACTGCTTAACGAGGTCAATCGGCGAAGTGAGCAGTTCAAGAGGATAGGAGTGTCCAAAATAGCGGATTATGTGGATACAGCCGGGAAACCGATGCCGCGAATCCTTGTGATCATGGATGAATTCCAGCAGCTATTCAACAGTTCCGCAAACCGTGACATCGCAGGCCATTGCGCGGAGCTTGCAAAGAGAATCGTCACGGAGGGCCGGTCATACGGCATTCACCTGCTGATGGCGACGCAGTCCACTAAGATTATCTCGGGCCTGAGCATAGACATGGGTACGATTGAGCAGATGCGCATCCGCATCGGCTTAAAGTGTAATGAAGACGACGCAAGGTTCCTGTTCAAAGACAATGATATCAAAGCGGTGGGGATGATGAAAGGGCCCATCGGTACCGCTGTCATAAACCAAGAATATACGGAAGGTGAAAACAGGAAGTTCCGGGCGGCTTATTGCGAGCCGGATGAGAGGGGAAAATATCTGGAGGCTGTCGCAGGGAAATTTGCGGATGTGCCATGTGAAAAAAGGACGTTTGAGGGGAGCAGGACCACAGGTTTGCTGGATGTGCTTAGCAAAGAGGACGGAAGGCAGCAGGAGGATCCTGTGATCAGCGTGGAAGTGGGCGAATGCATCAAAGTTGCTCCTCCGCTGTCCATCCGATTCGGAAAACAGAAGATACACAATATTTTGATTTGCGGCGCCGATGAGAAAATGGCGGGCAATCTCTTCTATCTGATGAACTGGAGCATTCTGCGCAATCCTTCTTCCCGTTTTTATTGTATTGATGGTGACATTCTCGTTGATGAGAGGGGCAGTATGCCCTATTATGAGATTTTCCGGCAATATGGAGAACGGTTTAAGCTGGCGGAATCCCGCAGCGATATCATCCGATTTATCCATGAAGTCTATGACTTATACAAAGAAAAGAAAAAGCATAATACAAAGGAAACCATTTTTGTCGGCATTCGGAATTTCCAGTTTCTTGATATTGTCAAGCAGATGATAAAGGGCGATATGATTGACGAGAGTGAATATCTGGATCCGGATGAGGAGGCATCTTTTGAGGCTGACGATCCGTTCGCGTCAGAAGGAGGATTTGATTTCGGGGTGGGGATGGGTGCCACGTCGTCTTCCGATCCGATGGGCGTATCAGAGCGTATGATTAAGCTGATTACGGACGGTACGGCATACGGTATCCATTTTATACTGACATGCATGGAATACCAGAGCATCAGGGAAAATATGTACTATGGGGAAAACGTACTGTCAAAGTTTCCGGAAAAGTTCGTCTTTTCCCTTAATGACGCGGATGCGGATGCTTTGATCCATGGCATTTCCGTAGCGGCTCTGACAGGCAATACGATTTACTATACGGATTCCGTGAAGGACTCTTGCCAGGTGAAGCCCTATGTATTTCCGGAAATCGAGGATTTGACATGGTTTATCAATGCAGAGCCGGCAAAGAAAGCCTATGCCGCAAAGGAGTATGAAACTGCCCTGAGGCTGTACGAAGAACTGGCGGAGGACGGATTTGCTGAAGCGCAATTTAGGTGCGGCATAATGTACGTGAACGGAGAAGGAACGGTAGCGGATCTGGAGAAAGCTCTTCTCTGGTATGAGAAAGCCGCAATCCAGGGCCATAAAAAAGCGCAGTTTAAGTGCGGCTGGATGTACTCAAAAGGAAAAGGAACGGCAGCGAATCCGGAGAAAGCTCTTCTCTGGTATGAGAAAGCCGCTAATCAGGGGCATAAAGAAGCGCAATTTTACTGCGGTTTTATGTACACAACAGGAGAAGGAACGTCCGTGAATCCAGAGAAAGCTCTTCTCTGGTATGAGAAAGCCGCAGCACAGGGACTTAAAGAAGCACAATATATTTGCGGCTTAATGTACAATAGCGGAGAAGGGACATCGGCAAATCCGGAGAAAGCTCTTCTCTGGTATGAGAAAGCCGCAGCACAGGGGCATAAAGACGCGCAATATGCCTGCGGCTTGATGTACTTAAATGGAGAAGGAACGGCAGCAAATCCGGAGAAGGCTCTTCTCTGGTATGAGAAAGCCGCTAATCAGGGGCATAAAGACGCGCAATATGCCTGCGGCTTGATGTACTTAAATGGAGAAGGAACGGCAGCGAATCTGGTAACAGCTCTTCTCTGGTATGAGAAAGCCGCAGCACAGGGACTTAAAGAAGCACAATATATTTGCGGCTTGATGTACAATAGCGGAGAAGGGACATCGGCAAATCTGAAGAAAGCTCTTCTCTGGTATGAGGAAGCCGCTAATCAGGATCATAAAGAAGCACAATTTAGGTGCGGCTTGATGTACTTAAATGGAGAAGGAACGACAGCGAATCCGGAGAAAGCTCTTCTCTGGTATGAGAAAGCCGCTAATCAAGGACA
>CAJUTC010000027.1 GCA_910589195.1 uncultured Lachnospiraceae bacterium | reverse complement strand
GTCCCAGAACTTACGCTTGATGATGCAGAAAATTTCCTGGCTGCCAAACGCCTGGAGGGCAGGTTTCCAGAAACCCACAATCATAATCGGTCAGCAATTAAGTTCTTCTGCAAAAAGTGCTAAAGATCCTATGGGATGATGACATAGTCCCTGCTATGAAAAGGGAACGGAATCTTCCGGCCATCCTGACCCGCAATGAGATAAACGCAATCATTGATGCCACCCCAAACCTGGATAAACATTCATATCCATCATTCCATGCCTCTGGCACTATACTATCGGTTATACGATCTAACTATAAAATGGTTACTTACTACCTTCAATGTATATTTACAGGCTGGTTTGTAATGGGTATACAGTTTCGAAAAGGATTTTTTGCTTGACAAATCTGTTTAAATCAAATAGAATATATTTATTAATATTATTATATTACATATATAATCTTACACTAATTAATAAGGAGGGTTCATAATGCTTAAGGCTGGTCCATTTTACGTCGTTCTTCGCTTTGCTTTGTACGTGCCAATGTGCCATGAAATTTCGATGATTTTACACACCGCTCCCGGAATTCCGTTTTCTTCTTACGAGATGTTCAGCCACTTTTCTCTTCCGCTCAAGCACCGCATTCTCATGATCGCCGCTGGATATCCAAAAAAATCCTGCTATGCAAATCCTGGCTGTTACGTTGGCGCGGTGGCCGCGGAAATGGTGCGTTCCCATCCGGGAATCTGGAAAACTCGAAAAATTTGTACACATCTTCATCAAATGTCCGACGCTTTTTTCATTTAATAATTCACTCTGTTTCATTGTTTTCTCCGCAGGGGATGCTGTTTTAAGAAAGATTTTCTTAAAACAGCATCCCCTTAATGACCGATAGTTGGAATCTCCATAAAGCACGGAAACAAAAATAAGAAAGACCTTTCATATCATAGCGCACAATTAAAAAGCAGTTTCTAAATTTTCGTAATCTGTTCTTGATGCAACAGTTGACAAAATCTTCAGATTGTGATATAGTTACACTATAACATTAATTTTTTTATCATAATTTTTAAATACTAAATAGGAGGGGATTTATACATCCGACATTTCATGACTTTTGCAAACATTTTCCAGACCGGCGTTATCATTCTTTAGCTTCCATCCCTTGTTTTGACTTTTGCTACAGCCTCAGGTTATCGCCGCTGTGCTTTTTAACAATTTTAAGGGAAAGCCTGCGTTGGTAAGATGGTTCAGTACATTGAGGCCTGTTATGGTTTCTTGCCTGTATCGTTAGGCAAAATAGGACAAACCACAACCAGCGGTTTTCGTTATTGTGCAATATATAAATAGCGTTTAAGCAACACAATTCCCTAAATTGCTGACCAGAAAGTCCCAACTGGTTGTTGGGTACTGAAACCCTACACTTATATATTAGGAGGAGGTGAATTTTTGCTTTGCTTACATTTGACGAATTTGTAAAAAGCTTCCCGACCAATAGTTGCCTGATAAACAGCCGTACCGCAAAAGCGGTTTATGAACAAATCATCTGCTCCGATGAAATTCGTATTCTTATGGCTGAACTGTCAGATCAAAACCGGCCTGCCATCTTGGCATGTGGTAAAAAAATCGAAACATTCTGCTTGGAAGCTCCAGATTGTGATATGGATTTAATGGATAATATGGTAAAATCTGCTGTGGGCAGAATGATCTCAGAATCTTTAAAGCCTTTAGGCTACACCAAAAGGCGCCAAACCCCTTTGCCCAAACAAAGTCAATGCCAATTCTTCACTTCTGGCTCCGTTTTTCAAAAAACTTCAAAAGGAACACAAAAAATCATTAAAAAAATTGTAAACCAAAATTTCACTTGATAAGGCAGCACAATTTTGGGGCACCTCCCATACGGAAGGTGCCCCAAAATCTGCCAAATCTGCTCTTTTACTGTTTCATTTCCATTTCCATTTCAAAATTCGCAGCGAAAACCCATTGGCGATATTTTAGTAAAATCTTAGTTAACACGTTTGCTTTTTCCTATACGGTTATCTCCGCCTGCATTCCTAAAAGCTCCTGATTCTCTTCTAAAATAGGCTGGATTACTTCTTCTAAAAATTCTTCCACCTGCTCTGGAGCACGCCCTACATACCGCTTCCCGTCCATTGCCTTCTTCAGCTCGTCTAAGCTTAAATTAAATGCAGGATCGGCAGCAATCAGCTCTAGCAAGTTATTGTCGCCGCCGTTTACCTTTACATTTTTGCCAGCCTCCATGGACAAGGTGCGGATTTTCTCATGAAGTTCCTGACGGTCTCCGCCTGCTTTCACAGCGTCCATCATAATGTTTTCTGTGGCCATAAATGGAAGTTCTGCCATCAGATGTTTTTCAATTACTTTGGGATATACCACCAGGCCATCCACCACATTTAAGTACAGGTCTAAAATTCCGTCAACTGCCAAAAACCCTTCCGGTATGGACAGACGCTTATTAGCGGAATCATCTAAGGTACGCTCAAACCATTGGGTGGAGGCTACCAGCATCGGATTCATCACATCAGCCATAACATAATTCGATAAGGACGCAATCCGCTCACTCCGCATGGGGTTCCGCTTATATGCCATAGCCGATGAACCGATCTGGTTTTTCTCAAATGGCTCCTCCACTTCTTTTAAATGCTGAAGCAGCCGGATATCATTGGAAAATTTATGGGCGCTTTGGGCAATCCCTGCTAAAACCGAAAGGATTCGGCTGTCAATCTTTCTGGAATAGGTCTGGCCGGATACAAAATAACAGCCGGAAAATCCCATCTTTTGGGCAATCCGTTTGTCGGCCTGGCGGCATTTTTCATGATCCCCGTCAAACAGCTCCAAAAAGCTGGCCTGGGTTCCGGTGGTTCCCTTGGAGCCAAGCAATTTCATGGAACCAAGTACATGTTCCAAGTCTTCTAAATCCAAAGTTAAATCCATCAACCAGAGGGTTGCCCGCTTCCCTACAGTGGTTGGCTGGGCCGGCTGGAAATGGGTAAAGGCCAAGGTTGGCTGGGCCTGATACGCGCGGGCGAACTTTGCCAGTTTTGCCATTACATTAAGCAGCTTTTTCCTTACCAGGCCGAGAGCCTCTGTCATAATAATAATGTCTGTGTTATCTCCTACATAGCAGGAGGTGGCGCCTAGATGGATGATCCCCTTTGCCTTGGGGCACTGCTCCCCATAAGCGTACACGTGGGACATCACGTCATGGCGCACAAGGCGTTCCCGTTCCCTGGCCACTTCATAATTAATATCTTCCTGATGTGCTTTTAATTCCTCTATCTGCTCATCGGTAATGGGAAGGCCAAGCTCCTGCTCCGTTTCCGCCAGCGCAATCCACAGCTTTCTCCAGGTCTTAAACTTTTTATCCGGTGAAAAGATGTACTGCATTTCCCGGCTGGCATACCGCTCAGAAAGAGGGCTTACATATCTATCATTCATGGACATCAGATTCTCCTTTTCTCCTGTTTTCAATCATATCTCAAATCATTTTGCATAATCGCCCCGGATATCTTCTGTAGGCGGGGCAATGGGGTAATCGCCAGAAAAACAGGCGGTACAGATAGGACGGTTCTGGGCCATCTGAGGAAGCCGCCGATGCTCTAAATAAGCCAGGGAATCTGCCCCGATCAACTGCCGGATTTCCTCTACGGTCTTTTGACTGGCGATTAGCTGATCCTGGGATGGAATATCCGTTCCAAAATAGCAAGGATACAGAAACGGCGGAGAACTGATCCGCACATGCACTTCTTTTGCCCCCGCCTCCCGGAGCATGGTTACAATCAAAGAGCAGGTAGTCCCCCTGACGATGGAATCATCAATCATGATCACCCGCTTGCCAGCCACCGCTTCCTTCAGAACATTTAATTTTACCCGGACTGCCGATTCCCTGCTTTTTTGTTTCGGCTTAATAAACGTTCTGCCTACATAGGAGTTTTTTACAAATGCCATCCCATAAGGAATCCCGGATTCCATTGAATACCCTAAAGCCGCCCCATTGCCGGACTCTGGCACGCCTACCACCAAATCCGCCTCTGCCGGGGAATCCTTTGCCAGGCACCTTCCTGCGTAAAGCCTGGCATGATACACGCTTACCCCGTCAAAAACCGTATCCGGCCTGGCAAAATAAATATATTCAAATACACATCGAGCCTGTTTTTCCGCCATTTCCAGGCACATAGACCGATCCGATTGGATGCCGTCCTTTGTTATTGTCACAATCTCTCCCGGCTCCACATCCCGGATCCATTCCGCGCCGATGGTATCCAGGGCGCAGCTTTCGGATGCTAGAATATACGCCTGATCCCGTTTTCCAATGCATAAGGGTTTAAAGCCAAAGGGATCTCTGGCACCAATCAACTTCCTTGGACTCATAAGCACAAGGGAATAAGCCCCTTCTAGCTTTTTCATCCCATTGGCCACTGCAGTCTCCACACTTTTCGTATGAACCCGCTCTCTGGCAATATGATACGCAATTACTTCCGAATCAATGGTGGTCTGGAAGATAGCTCCGTTATACTCCAGCTCACGGCGAAGCTTGGGAGCATTTACCAGATTTCCGTTATGGGCCAAAGCCAGGGTTCCTTTTATATAGTTTAGCACCAGCGGCTGGGCATTTTCCCTTGTAGAACTTCCCGCTGTGGAGTAGCGCACATGACCCACGCCAATATTTCCATGAAGGCCGTCTAAGGTTTCCTCGGTAAATACCTCGCTGCACAACCCCATTCCCTTATAAGTATTTACCTTCCTTTTTGGCCCGCTGGTATCGCTGACCGCAATGCCGCAGCTTTCCTGCCCTCTGTGCTGCAAGGCAGATAATCCATAATAGATGGACGATGCAACCTGGCCGCCGCTTACATCATATATGCCAAAAACGCCGCATTCCTCATGAAGCGTATCTTCATAATCGTATTCCATTTTAACTGGAGCCATACCCTGCCTTTCCTAAATCTCTTAATGAATTCCTAAAATCCGTTCCTATTCAATGCCAAGACGCTTAAATACCTCTTGATACGCGTCTTCTACATTGCCAAGGTCACGGCGGAACCGATCCTTATCCAGCTTTTCATGGGTATCCTTATCCCACAAACGGCAGGTATCAGGAGAAACCTCATCTGCCAGGATAATGGTTCCATGATAGCGTCCAAACTCAATCTTGAAATCAATCAGTTCAATGTTAAGGGAAGCGAAATATTCCTGCATCACCTCATTTACCAGAAACGCATATTTGGTAATGGCTTCAATCTCTTCCTCCGTAGCTAAATCCAAAGCCAGAGCATAATACTTATTAATAAAAGGATCACCCAAATCATCATTTTTATAGCTGAATTCCAATGTGGGGCGGCTGAATTTCACCCCTTCTTCCATCCCCATCTTCTTGGCAAAGCTTCCGGCAGAAAAATTGCGTACAATCACTTCCAGGGGAACAATTTCCACTTTCTTCACTGCAGTTTCCCTGTCATTTAATTCCTCAATCAGATGAGTGGGAACTCCTTTTTCTTCCAGCTTTTTAAAGATATAATTGGTCATACGGTTATTAATGGCGCCTTTTCCTACGATGGTCCCTTTCTTCAATCCGTTAAATGCAGTTGCGTCATCCTTATAAGAAACGATTAAAACATCCTGGTCTTCTGTGGTAAAAACCTTTTTTGCCTTTCCCTCGTACAGTAATTCTTTTTTTTCCATGGTATTCCTTATCCTTTCTTCTGGGAGATTTATAAGTTATTGATATAAAAGAACACTATTTCAGTAAAAATTATAATACAAAGATTTGTCAAATACAATAGCTGGCCAAGAATTTATCTATTAAATTATCTATTAATTTATTTAATGAATGTCCTCATCCCTTTCCTGTATGATCCTTTCATTTTCACGGAATATGGTAATTTGCCCTTCCTGAAACCGGATGTGGAGTCCAAAAAATTCCTGTTCCCAGCCGTCAGCTTCATCTGCTGACCCAAAAAACTCTGGCTTATCCATTTCTTTTTTCCATTCCCCAGCTTTTGGATCGAACTTTGTTTCGGTTCCAAACACTTGCATTTTACCGGTATAAAAGGCAACGCAGCCGCTTGCAGCCACTGCCGCAGCCCCAAAAATTAACCAAATAGCAGCTCCCAGCCTCTTTGATACTATGCCTTTTTTCTGCCAAGCTGCTTTTGAGGCACGAAAGCTATTCAAAAACCATGCCTTTTTTGCTTTTTTCGCTTCCCGGATAAACTTCTTTCGTCTTCTCTCTTCTGCTGCCTTTGGTTTTTCCCCAAAAACGGCTGTAACTACCATTTGTCTTGCCATAAAGCCCCCTATTCTGCCCACGGTTCTCACCATATCCACTATAGGCAGCCATAAATTTTACATATTTTTCCATATATTCCATTATATCAAATGCTCCGTGCTATCGCAAGAAAAAAGAAAGAAAAAAGAAGATATCGGTTAACGATACCTTCTTCCTATCAATAATGCCGGAAAAGAGGATGATCCTTTTCCAGTGAATAAAACAATTTTTATTATCTTCCGGAATTTCCGCTGTTCGTTGAAGAATTTGCGGCCCCGGGTCCTTCATAATTCTTGTTTTCCGCGTCATTCTTCAAATCATCCACTCCATCTTCCACATCCTGGATCAAATCGTCAATGATCCCGGTTTCCCCTTCCGTACTTCCAGTGCTTCCAGCCCCCGCATTTCCGTTTCCATTATCCTCGCCGCTGCCTGAAGAATTTCGGTCTCCGCCAGAAGACTCCGAATTCGATGTGGCCGGCGTGGTACTGCTTGTTGTACTTTGGCTGGTGGAATTCTGGTTATCGGAATTTTTGTCGGAACAGCCGGCTGCCCATAAGGCAAAGGTGGCCGTAGTCAGGCAGATCATCAGATATTTCGCTTTTTTCATAATTTCCGTCTCCTTTCATACTGTTTGCTTGGCGGCTATTCTGCCATAAGGCTTTTTAAATCCGGCAAAACAGCTACTATGGCTAGTATATACAGAAGACTAAAATTTATTAGTATAAGAACAGGCAAATTTATTTTGGTTTCCCAACAATTCAAATTTAACCAAGGAAATTCCATCCAATTTTATGAGCCTATCACATCTGCCATGGTATAAAGACCTGGTTTTTTTCCTGCCAAAAACTTGGCAGCTTCCACAGCGCCTTTTGCAAAAACAGCTTTGGAATAAGCTGTGTGGCTAAAGGTTACAACCTCATCCTTACCGGCAAACATCACATCATGCTCTCCTACTATGGTTCCTCCCCGAACCGCGCTGATTCCGATTTCTTTTGAATCCCGCTTCTCCCTCCTCTGGGTTCGGTCATAAACGTAGTGGCAGGAATCTTCCAACGCATGGTTTACGGATTCCGCCAAAGCCAGTGCTGTGCCGCTTGGAGCATCCATTTTCTGGTTATGGTGCTTTTCCACAATCTCCACGTCAAATCCTGCCGTCCCCAATGTTTTTGCCGCTTCCGCCACCAGCTTTAATAAGATATTGACTCCCAGCGACATATTAGCAGAACGCAGCAGCGCCACAGAACAGGCAGTTTCTTCCACCTTATTAAGCTGGGTTTCACTTAGGCCAGTGGTGCACAGCACCAACGGCACCTTTTTTTCTCCGGAAAAATCCAAAAGACCATCTACTGCTTTCGCAGAGGCAAAGTCAATGATTACTTCCGCCTCTTCTTTTACTTCCTTTAATGAGGCATATACAGGAAAATCTTGCTGTTGCCGAGTATTCAAATCCACTCCGGCCACGATTTGAACTTCTGGATCCTGACTGGCAATTTGGGCAATCACCTGCCCCATGGCCCCATTACAGCCATGCAAAATCAATTTTGTCATCTGCAGCCTCCTTATCCCAACTGGTATGCTTCCATTGCCTTCTTCAAAAGTTTCTGGTTTTCCGGTTCCATTTCTGTAAGTGGCATCCGTAATGGCCCTACTTCTTTCCCCATCAGGTTCATGGCTGCTTTAACTGGTATGGGATTTACCTCCCGGAACAGCTCGTTAATCAGCGGTATTGCCTGAAGCTGCAGTTCCATGCTCCGCTTTACGTCGCCAGCAAAATAAGACGCACAGATATCATGTACTTTCCGCGGCGCAACATTGGACAAAACGGAAATTACGCCTTTTCCGCCCAGGGAAAGAAGAGGCACGATCTGATTGTCATTGCCAGAATACACATCCACACAGCCCTCTGCCAGGCTCATCAGAGATGCGATTTCAGAAAAATTGCCGCTGGCTTCCTTTACGCCAACAATATTCTCCACGTTCCGGCAAAGATCTACAATGGTCTGAGGCTGGATATTCACCCCGGTACGTCCCGGAATATTATATAAAATCACAGGAATCGTAATGGCATTGGCAATAGCGGTAAAATGGGCGGTCAATCCCTTCTGGGTTGCCTTATTATAATAAGGGGATACCACAAGTACTCCGTCTGCCCCTGCTTGTTCGGCTTCCTTGGATAAATAAATAGCAGTTTCCGTACAGTTGGATCCGGTTCCCGCAATTACTGGTATCCGGCCTGCCACCGTCTTGCAGGTATGGCGGATCACATCCAAATGTTCCTCATGGGTCAGGGTGGATGCTTCCCCTGTTGTGCCGCATGCTATGATAGCATCTGTGCCGCCAGCAATCTGTTCCTCTAAAATTTCTTCCAGCTTCTCGTAATTCACTTCCCCATTTGGCTTCATGGGGGTAACCAATGCCACGCCCGCGCCTTCAAATACTGACATATTTTTTCCTCCTTAAAAAATAGGGCTGACAATTTGTCAGCCCTTAAAGTTTGAGTTTGAATCCCTTTTCTCTTCTTTAAGTAGCTCTCCATCTTGCCAGATGACAGTCATATGGTTCTTTGCCATATGCCCAGGTCAGAAAATTCGGTCTTTCCCTTCCTTCGGCGCTTTTCCCTTTCCACTGCCTTCCTCTGTGCCCGTCACATCCGGCAGCATACTCATAATCAGCGCAACCTCTACTCTATTATAGTTCTTCATTTATTTACAGCTCTGCTGTTTCCTATATAGTATCATTCTTCCATGCTCTTGTCAACGTTAACATTTTCAATGACAGAAATGGAATCTGCATAAGGTTCCAGCCCCTTTGGAAATACCTTTCCGGTCAAAACCACTGACATTTCTTTTTCCTTCGCTTCCAGCGTGCCAATCAATTCCTCTACTGTCATGATTTCGCAGTCCACAATCCCTAAAATCTCGTCTAAAATCAGCAAGTCGCATTCCCTGGTAGCGATTACCTTTTTGGCGAAATTCAATCCATTGCGGATATTTCGCTTCTCTTCTGCTTTTTCTTCTTCGGAAAGATTTTCATAGAAGGCAGAGGCTTTTTCAAAACGGAATACCTTCAGTTCCGGCTCCAGGCGGGCAAGTATATCTTTTTTACTTTCTGCCTGGCTCCCTTTCAAAAACTGAATGATAATCACCGTTTTATTTTCTGCCAGTGTGCCTATGGCTTTTCCAACAGCAGCATCGCTTTTCCCTCTGCCGGATCCGCAGATTACCTGAATCGTTCCGTTTTTCATCTGAATACCTCTCTTAACGGTGGAAACGCTGCCATGCGCAATCGGTTACGTATAAACATTCATTCTTACCTTCTGCAGGCTTCCCATTTATTATATAGTAACGAAACTTATCATATCATATTTTGATTCAATTTGCAATTAAAACGGATCCGCTTATTCCCCGCATTCCAGTTTGCTTACGGACACCTCGTAAGCTACCCTCTTTTCGCATTCGGTTTCACTAAGTTTTTTCGTATATTCCCGGCTCTGAACCCGGCCCCAAACCTTTACTCTTGAACCTACCTCAAACCCGGAGGCAAACCTGGCATTCCTTCCCCAGGCAATGCAGGGTATGTAATCGGATTTTCCATAAGGCCGGTTTACTGCCAGCAAAAGATCCGCAATCTCCCTTCCAAGAGGCGTTTTCCGATATACAGGAGGCTTGCAAATATAACCATCCAGGAAAATCTGGTTTGTTTTCGTATAATCTGTAAATTCTTCCATAAAATGGATTTCACGGACAAACACGGAAAGCACCAGTTTATTTTTCGTCCCTTCATGGCGGTTATAAGAGCGGAACTGCCCAATTGCCTCCACGGTGCAGCCCTGATAATCCTCCTCCACTTTAATTAAACGGTTTGATATCATAAGTGGTATGATATCCGCCTGCTCACTGAGCCGGTTAACCTCCAAATCTACCATGTAAAAGCCTTCCCCGAATACCTCATGGCTAAAAGTAAATCCGGATACAATCTTACCAATCACGCTCACTTTGTTGTTTTCAATCATTTTTTCTGACATAGTATCTTCTCCTCTTCCCTTTCAATTCGCCACAGTACGGCGCCCGGCAGGTTCCTTTTCCCTTCCGGCAGACATCCGAACTGCTGCACATAAAAAGTTTATGTTCCAAAGTTTTGGAATATGACGCAAAAAAAGGAAATCCGGGAAAAACTTCTCGACAGGATTTCCTTTTTTTCGCATCACCCTCCTGCGTGCTGGCAACGATTCTTTGCAGCCCTTCCCTGACGGCTACTTATTTTTAAACGATGCACGCTTCCTGAGGGTGGGATCCAGAATCTTTTTCCGTATCCGCAAGGAAACCGGTGTAATCTCTAACAGCTCATCCGTATCAATAAATTCCAGACATTGCTCTAAGCTCATCTGCTTTGGCGGAACCAGACGTAGAGCCTCATCAGCGCTGGAAGAACGGGTATTGGTAAGCTTCTTGGTCTTGCATACATTTACTTCAATGTCTTCCGCTTTTGGATTCTGCCCGATTACCATTCCCGCATATACCTTAACACCTGGTCCGATAAACAAAATCCCTCTCTCTTGGGCATTAAACAGGCCGTATGTGATAGATTCTCCTGATTCATACGCAATCAGGGAGCCGGTTGGCCGGTAAGATAAATCTCCTTTATAAGGCCCGTAACCGTCAAACATGGTATTTAAGATGCCATTGCCTTTGGTATCGGTCATAAATGTGCCCCTGTATCCAATTAAGCCTCTGGAAGGAATATTAAACTCTAAGCGGGTATACCCTCTGGCAATGGGCGTCATGCCCATTAATTCCCCTTTCCTGGAAGTCAGCTTTTGGATAATCGCGCCAGTAAATTCCTCCGGAACATCCACATAGGCAATTTCCATCGGCTCCTGCTTCTGGTTCCGTTCATTGTAACGGTAAATCACCTCTGCCTTGCTGACAGCAAATTCAAATCCTTCCCGGCGCATGTTTTCAATCAAAACAGATAAATGCAGCTCGCCCCGGCCAGAAACTTTAAAACAGTCAGCCGAATCCGTTTCCTCTACCCGAAGGCTTACATCGGTATTCAGCTCACGGAACAAACGGTCACGGATATGGCGGGAAGTAATATACTTTCCTTCCTGCCCTGCCAGAGGGCTGTCATTTACCATAAAATACATGGAAATCGTAGGCTCCGAAATCTTCTGGAACGGGATGGGATCCGGATTGTCTGAGGAGCAGATGGTATCCCCAATGTGCAGATCCGTAATTCCGGATATGGCCACGATTGCGCCAACTTTCGCTTCCTGAACCTCCACACGTTTTAAGCCGTCAAACTCATAAAGCTTTCCAATCTTGATTTTCCGGAACTTGTCTGGTTCATGGTGGTTAACCAGGACACACTCCTGATTCACCTTTAATGCCCCATTATCTACCTTTCCGATGCCAATCCGTCCCACATATTCGTTGTAGTCAATGGTACTTACTAATAACTGGGAGGGGGCCTCTGGATCGCCCTGGGGAGCCGGAATGTGACGGATAATCGTTTCAAAAAGCGGGATCATATTTTCTTCCGGATCATCCAGTTCTTTTTTTGCGAACCCAGCTTTAGCGGACGCATACACAAAGGGGCAGTCCAACTGCTCGTCTGACGCATCCAGATCCATAAAAAGTTCCAGGACTTCATCCACCACTTCCATGGGACGCGCCTCTGGGCGGTCAATCTTATTAATGCAGCAGATTACAGGAAGATCCATCTCCAGTGCTTTCTGCAGCACGAAACGGGTCTGCGGCATAGCGCCTTCAAATGCGTCCACTACCAAAATAACCCCATTTACCATTTTCAGCACACGTTCTACTTCCCCGCCAAAATCCGCATGGCCCGGAGTATCAATAATATTAATCTTTGTCCCCTGGTAAACCACAGCAGTATTCTTTGCCAGAATGGTAATTCCCCGCTCACGCTCAATATCATTGGAATCCATCACCCGCTCCGCTACTTCCTGATTGGCCCTGAACACACCACTCTGCTTTAGCAGCTCGTCTACTAAAGTGGTTTTGCCATGATCCACATGGGCAATGATGGCAATATTTCTTACATCTTCTCTTGTCATTTTCATACGTATATACTCTTCTTTCCCTTGATTCTTTCATTTGGCTTTCCGCAAACTTTAATATAGCATCGGAACTCCATGTTTTCAAGGGGATTTTAAAAAAGTACCAACTCTTTTCCGTTTAATCCATAATAAAACGGTTCTGAATATTCAATCTGAACCCCTCCGCTAGTTGCCTCTGTTATCTTGGCAGCCACTTCCTCTTTCTGCTGTTCTGACACCAGCAGAACCGTTACTACTTGGTGGGTGTAAACACTGTCTAATACCGAAAGCCCCATCTGACCCGCCAAATACTGGAGTTTCCCTACAGCCGTATAATCGGATGTAATGGTAAGTTTCCTTCCAGTTAGCTTTTCTAATAGCAAGCTATTTCCCAGCCCTTCCTTTACCGCCTGGGAATAGGCACGGGCTAAACCTCCTGTGCCTAAAAGCGTCCCTCCAAAGTACCGGGTTACTACAACGCAAACATCATGGAGCCCTTCCCCCAGGAGCACATCCAGCATAGGCCTTCCCGCTGTCTGGCTGGGTTCCCCGTCGTCACTGCATTTCATCTTTGGATTTTTATCTCCGCAGATATAGGCATAACAATTATGGCTGGCATCCCAATATGCCTTTTTTGTTTCTTCAATAAAAGCTACAGCCTCTTCCTCTGTTTTCACCGGACGGACAGACGCAAGAAACCGGGATTTTTTTTCCACAATCTCTCCCTGCCCTCCCTGATAACAAACGCGATAAGCTTCCTGCATAAACTCCTCCTCTGTTTTATAACGATTTCACACAGCAGATTCCTTCAATTCCCTTTAGAAATTTCCTGTTTTCTTCCAGTTTCTGTTTTTAGTTTATCAAAGGGCCAGATAAAATGCAAGACTGCCATTTTAGGGTGCTATTGAAAATTACTTTAATCCTTACAAATTTCAATATGAATTGAATTGATTTCAAATTTTTGGTATACTACACACTAGAGTGTGTTTGAAAATTGCGTTTCGTCTGATGTGGGTCACACTTTGCGGAAGGTTTTGCTTGAATGCACAAGGCGCCCCACTTGGTGGATAGCCGGCAAACATATTTGGCACACTTTAGGTAAAGGAGGAACTTTTATGAATTCATATAACTATGGAATGGCTGCTACAAAGCAGAAAATTGAAAATTCCCATTCCCGAGGCCGCAAATATATCAGCCGGCTGTTTTTGAATCTGTTTAAGTTTTTCTTCGTTGTGCTGCTATTTCTTCTGCTGACCGGAATCGGGATTGGCGCGGGAATTATAAAAGGTATTATTGATACAGCGCCAGATGTGGATCCCTTAAGCTTCGGCCCCAGAAATTTTGCCACAAAGGTCTATGACAACCAGGGAAATTTAACGGATACGCTGGTTATGTCCGGTTCAAACCGGGAAGCCGCTACTTACGAGGAACTGCCTCCCGATTTAATAAATGCTTTCGTTGCCATTGAAGATTCCCGGTTCTGGAGCCATAACGGAATTGATTTGCGTTCCATTGCCCGTGCAGCAGTAGGTCTTTTAACAGACGACTATGCCGGAGGCGGTTCCACGTTAACTCAGCAGCTAATAAAAAATAACGTGTTTGAAGGTGGCCGGGAAACCAGCTTAGGGGCACGCCTGGAGCGAAAGTTCCAAGAGCAATATCTGGCTGTCAAGCTGGAGTTAACATTAACCGAGATGAAAAACAGCACAAAAGAAGCAAAAAAACAGATTATTACAGACTACTTAAATACCATTAATCTTGGTAATAATACATTAGGAGTTAAAGTTGCCGCAAAACGTTATTTTAATAAAGAAGTTTCTGATTTAACCCTGTCAGAATGCGCAGTAATCGCGGGAATTACCCAAAATCCAGCTCATTTAAACCCTATTTCCGGGCGGGAGCGGAACGAAGAAAAGCGAAAAGTCATTCTTCAATACATGTATGAGCAAGGCTATATTAGTAAAGAACGGCAGGAAGAAGCCTTGGCTGATGATGTATATGAACGGATCCAAAATGTAGATCTGATGACCCGGGACACCTCGTCACCTTACAGCTATTTTACAGACGAACTGGTGAAGCAGGTAATGGACGCATTAGTAACCCAACTTGGATATACGGAAACCCAGGCTCATAACTTGCTGTATGGCGGCGGTCTTTCTATCCACACAACTCAGGATCCTGCCATCCAGGCCATTGTAGATGAGGAAGTCAATAACCCTGACCATTATGATACCGTAAAATATTCGGTAGAATACCGTCTTTCCGTTACCCACGCGGACGGAACCACCGAACATTTTTCGGAAAAAAATCTGGAATCCTTCCACAGTACTGTGCTTCATGACCAATTTGACGGCCTGTATCCTTCTGAAGAAGCGGCGGCGGCTGATGTGGAACAGTTTAAGGCACACCTTTTGTCAGAATCTGACACCGTGCTGGCAGAGCATGTCCAGTACATTCTCCAGCCTCAATTATCATTTGTGATCATGGATCAGTCTACCGGGCAGGTAAAAGCCATCTGCGGAGGCCGCGGTGAAAAAACCGCCAGCCTGACTTTAAACCGAGCAACCAATACGCCACGCCAGCCAGGTTCTACCTTTAAGGTACTCTCCTGCTTTGCCCCGGCGCTGAATGCCTGTGGCGCTACATTAGGCACGGTTTACTATGACGCTCCTTATACCGTCGAGCGGAAAACCTTCCGTAACTGGTGGAGTCAGGGATTTTTAGGTTACTCCAGCATACGGGACGGCATTATTTATTCTATGAATATTGTGGCTGTACGCTGTCTAATGGATACGGTAACCCCTCAGCTTGGAGTGGAGTATGCTAAAAACATGGGAATTACCACATTAACCAACAATGATTTTAATGCCGCTACTGCTTTAGGAGGGCTGACAGCCGGCGTTACCAACCTGGATTTAACCACCGCGTTTGCCACCATAGCCAATAACGGAACCTACATGCAGCCCCAATTTTTTACCAGGATTGAAGATCACAATGGAAAGGTGCTGCTTCAGGCCATGCCTGTGACCCGCCGTGCCTTAAAAGACTCCACAGCATTCCTTTTAACGGATGCCATGTCTGCGTCTATGCAAAGTAACCGAAAATTTGCCCGCCCGGGGATCAGCGTAAACTCTACCAGCACCAGAGCTGCCCTTTCCAATATGTCCTGCTCCGGAAAAAGCGGCACAACAACCGCTAACAATGATATCTGGTTTGTAGGGTTTACCCCTTACTATACTGCCGGGGTATGGGGCGGATGTGATAATAACCAGAAGCTGGAAAGCACTTCTTTCCATAAGGATGTGTGGCGTACCATTATGGAACGGGTTCACCAGGGACTTCCCGATCCAGGTTTTCCTGTGCCTGCCAGTATTGAAACGGCAGTTATCTGCCGCAAATCCGGCAAATTAGCCGTTAACGGCGTATGCGATCACGATCCAAGAGGAAACGCTACTTACACGGAGTATTTTGCAAAGGGCACTGTGCCGACGGAGGTATGCGATAAACATGTGGTAGTTACTGTATGTTCCGCGTCCGGTCAAAAGCCTACCGCATTCTGCCCGGATAAACAAACGAAAGTTTGCATTACTCTTCCTCAGAATGAAACGGGGGAAACGGATGATTCTGTATTCGGAATTCCTGGTGACTGTACAATCCATAACGGGATCTCTACCATTATCGATCCATTAGATGTGACTCCGGAAATTCCTACCACCAGCGCGGGTCCTGAAACAACAGTAAATCCTTATCTGGGGCCTGGATATGTGCCGCAAGCGCCTGTGTCTGACTCAGGAAGAGGGCCTGGGGCGCAGTAGAAATCAACTATCGAATCGAAAAAAGTTTGCCAGACCCAGCCGTTTGTCCTTTTAGCATAAATAGAAAGCAAATATCAAATCAAAAAGGCGCCGCAGTATACGGTAATTCGCGCAATCAATAGCAAGAACTATTCTCTCCCATGCTATCGATTGCGCGAATCCCCTATTTTGCGGCGCCTTTTCCCTATTCCCAGTTCATTTCTGCTTGGCAAATCCGTTTCATACCTCTGTTTCCGTTCGTTCTGTTTTCCCTCGGCGAGTCCTTTGGTGGGTTATCCTTCCAGGTTTTTGGGGCCAAATCCAAGTGGCAAAAGCTGTTCCAAGGTAAATTCCTCATAGTCTTCTTCCGATTTTGCCAGCAGGATCCGGAAGGTTTTAGGGTTGCAAAATTCCATCATAACCTGGCGGCACACGCCACAGGGGGAGCAAATAGCTAAGGTTGTGGCATCTTTTGGGCCTCCTGCTATGGCAATTGCCTGAAACTCATAACTTCCCTCGCTTACGGCTTTAAAAAACGCCGTTCGTTCCGCACAGTTTGTTGGAGCATAGGCCGCATTTTCAATATTGCATCCAGTATAAACCAATCCTCTGGATGTCAGAAGGGCCGCCCCTACCTGAAAGCGGGAATAGGGGCTGTAGGAATTATTTCTGGCCTGCAGTGCAACTCGAATTAATTCTTTATCATTCATAAAAATCCTCCTGGTTTTATGTCTATGGCAGGCCATTCTGACAGGATCTGTCCATATCTAACGTTCGCCATATGCGGCTTCGAATGTGTCTTTCGTATCCGGAACCGCTATTTCTCCTGTCTGCAGCCTTTCTTTCACTGTCTGTAACGCTTGCTTTAATTCTTCTGGTACATACGCTTCATTCATGAAAAAATCGGTTCCCTGGTTTTCCATGTCACACAAGATTATACCATTTTCCCATTTTCCATCTATCACATCTTTTATCTGTTCCCAGACCATGATCTGAATCTGCCTGGATGATGAAGCAAGGTACGTTTCTGGTATCAGATCAAAATAATCCCTGTCCGTTCCAATCACACGGATCCCAGCTTCCTGGCAAAAGGGCACAAGCTTTTCTCCCGCTATGCCCAACCCGTAAAAAATTACATCCACGCCCTTTTCTTTCATATCCGAAACAGCCTGCTTTGCCTCTTCCTGATCCGTTAAATCAGAAAAACATATTTTCTGGTTCACTTCCCCCTTGGCGTTTACATCAAGCACGCCTGCGTAGTATCCATATCCGGCGGAATTTTCATCTGCGCAATTCTCATGGATAATAAGGCCAACTTGATTTGTTTTTGTCAAAATTCCCGCCCCTACGCCAGCCAAGTAAGAAACCTTTGCCAATTCAAACGTTAAGCAAGCTACATTATCCAAATCTTTTCCAATATTGCCATCCACCACAACAAATTTAATCTTGGGGTACAAGCTGGCCGCATTTGGAACCAAATGGGCCATTTCACGTCCTGGTACAAAAATCAGGCCGCAATGTTCCTCTGCCAGTATTTCTAAGTTTTTCTCATAGTCATCTGGTCTGGATGATTCTAAGTATATGGTTTCCACATGAAGTTCTTCTGACGCTTTGGCAAACGAATGGATGATCTGAAGATTATAAAAGGAATCCTCCCTTTCTCCTGCTTCTGCCACTGCCCCTACCCGCAAGACTGATTTGGCTGGTTCTGTCTTAACCATCTGAAGGTTTACATCCTGTCTGGCTTGGGAAATTTCTTCTCCATCTATTCTGTTTTCCTTCACTTTGGTATCCATGCTGGCTTTCATTTCTTCTGTATCCATGCCGGACTTCATTTCTTCTGTATCCATGCCGGACTTCATTTCTTCTGTATTTATGCTGCCAGCCTTAGCCACTACTTCCCGGCCTTCTTCATACCGGTCTTTTGGCAAACGGCATGCCCCAAGAAACATTGCGGCAGTACATACCAGTACCCATAACATCAGTTTTTGAATGAACACCTGCTTTTTTACCTTCTTCATGTCAATCCCTTCCAGCACACTAAGCAGCCCGCAGCATCAGGCTAATCCAAACCTTTAGGCCTTCACCCTTATGAACACTTCTTTTGGATGTGAGGAGTTTTTAAAAAGCTTCCCGAAATATAAAAGAAGCCCCCTGGTTTCAAGAAGCTTCTTTTGTGTTTCTTCTGTTAACTGCCTGATACCCGGACAAGTTAATCCGGATCTTTTATACTACTTTATTTTTTGCCACAAATACCTGATAACTGTCAGTTCCCTTTACTTCCTTACCGGCAGTAATGGTAGCTTTCTTATCAGTAATAACATATTCCACATCGGCTCCTGCCTCAATCACCGTATCCTGCATCAGAACACAGTTTTTCACTTTCGCGCCCTTTCCTACTTTAACGCCACGGAACAAAATGCTGTTTTCAACTTCGCCTTCGATCAGGCATCCGTCAGCCGTCATCGTGTTCTTAGCACTGGCTCCCAAAATATATCTGGTAGGATTATCGTCACGGATCTTAGTATAAATGGGATTTTCCGCAAAAAGCCCGTCCAGGTTCGCGTCATCCAAAAGCTTCATATTCTCATCAAAATAACTCTTCATACCAGTAATCCGCGCGAAATAGCCTTCATACTTATATGCCTGTACATTTAATTTATCCAACTGATGAGCTAATACATCCCGTTCGAAATAAATATATCCATGGACATAAGCTGTACCGATCTGATCAATCAAAAGCTCCCGATCCATAATACAGATATTCATAGCCATATTCTGGATGCCTTCCCGTTTGCTGTTGATGCGGATTCGGTTAATGCGGACGCCGTCCGGATCCAAATCAAGGGTATAATACATATCATGGCTTTCCATAGGCGCTTCCAAAAGGCCAACCGGAATCTCCTGCTCTGCGTAAACCATGGTTACGTCCGCTCCGCTTTTTACATGAGCGTCAATTAGGGAATTAAAATCAAAATTAACGGCAACATTTGCGTCCGCCATTACCACATACTTTTCCTTCTGGGATTTTAAGAAGGTCAAAACGCTGGCTAACGCTTCCACACGCCCATCATATATCTTTACGGATTTCTCCGCATAAGGTGGAACAATGTTTAATCCGCCATTTTTACGGGTTAAATCCCACTCACGCCCGGAACCTAAGTGATCCATCAGGGAATGGTAATTCTTACGGACAATCAGGGAAATATTATCAATTCCACAGTTTACCATACTGGAAAGAATAAAATCCACCATACGATAACGGCCCGCAAATGGAATAGAAGCCATTAAGCGTTCCGTAACCAGCTCCGGAACCACACTGTCATAGGTGTTTGGGAATATAATACCCAGTGCATTTACGTTGGAATTAATCATTGTACCTCACCACCTTTTACGTTATTATAAACCATAGCATTCGGGCCTATTTTGGCGCCTTCTCCAATATAAACCCCCGGCCCTATAGTTGCTACGCCTTTTTCCGTGTCCGTAGGCATGGCACCCACCACCGCGTTTTCACCAATCACTGCGTTTTCCGCTACGATGCAATGCTTTACCACAGCCCCTGCTTTAATCACAGTTCCGCCCATCACAACGGCATCTTCTACAACAGCGCCCGCTTCTACCTGCACGCCCGCAAACAAAATGGAATGCTTTACTTCTCCCGCAATCCGGCAGCCGTCTGTAATCATAGCATTCTCAACAACCGCGTCCGCGCTGATCCGATGCCCGGTCATACCGCTGTTCCGGCTGTAAATCTTCCAGCTTTCATCAAACAAGTTGATTCCGCTGTGCTCTGGATCCAGTACTTCCATATTTGCTTCCCAAAGGGAAGAAATCGTTCCTACATCTTTCCAGTAGCCGTCAAAATGATACGCATACATATTGCGCTGATCGCGAAGAAGGTTTGGAATAATATTGTTTCCAAAGTCATTTTCTGAATTAGGGTCTTCCTCATCTTCAACTAAATATTTTCTTAAAATATCCCAGTTAAAAATATAAATTCCCATAGAAGCCAGATTTGATTTTGGCTCCTTTGGCTTCTCCTGGAATTCTGTAATCTTATCATTTTCGTCAGCTACCATCAGTCCGAAACGAGAAGCCTCCTCCCACGGAACTTCCATAACAGCCACGCTGAATTCCGCGCCCTTCTCTTTATGGAACCGTAAGAAATCACTGTAATCCTGCTTACAGATCTGATCGCCGGAAAGGATAATCACATACTGCGGGTTATAGCGTTCAATGAAAGAAATATTCTGGTAAATCGCATTGGCAGTTCCCTTGTACCAATCAGAGCCGGATGCCTGCTGATACGGCGGAAGTACATGGACGCCTCCATAAAGGCGGTCTAAATCCCATGGCTGACCATTCCCTATGTACTCGTTCAGTACCAATGGTTGATACTGGGTCAATATCCCCACTGTATCGATACCGGAATTTACGCAGTTGGATAGCGGGAAATCGATAATACGATATTTCCCGCCAAAAGGAACTGCAGGTTTTGCCAGCTTTTGGGTCAATGCATAAAGACGCGAACCCTGGCCGCCGGCAAGAAGCATTGCAATCATCTCTTTTGCCATAATATTGCCCCCTAATTGATTTATTAATTTCTTGGTAGGATTATATCATAAAATGCCAAAAAA
Organism: uncultured Lachnospiraceae bacterium; assembly: GCA_910589195.1. Lineage (GTDB taxonomy): Bacteria > Bacillota > Clostridia > Lachnospirales > Lachnospiraceae > Caccovicinus. Next base: position 25,338 of record CAJUTC010000027.1, on the reverse strand, counting down.
CAACAGTCTTTTGTATATTTTTTTCAAATTTTATATATTTGACAATGCACTCTTTACAATTCCTTTTGTAATCAAATCCATATTATGCAAATGTTACAACCATTCTCCATTTTTTGTTATTAATAACAGCCATGGTGGGAATTGGAAGCACAATTCGCCCCGGAATTCAAACAGGAGCCATCACAATATCCGCTGCTGTGAGAATAACCGCAATAGGCTGAACCGTCGTGGAAATGCCGTCCCGTTTCCACACAACCCTCTATGGTACATACCGGATATTGATTTGCAGGCTGGCTGGCTGCCTGGGTCTGTTCCGCCTGCCTGTGATGGCCGTGTCCATGGCCATGTGCCCATGCCGGAGCCGCAAAAAGCGCCGCTGCCAAAACGCCTGCCATACCTGCTGCCATAAGCTTCTTCCTGAGCATTGTTTGAATTTTCATAATTGCATACTCCTTTCATTTCCTGATCCATTTTGTTTTTTCTTTTCATTCTTCTGCCAAACGATAGTAGTCTATAACGATTATCGGCTGATTCAGAAAAAAAATAACGAAGAACCCTTTTACCATTCAATAAAAATATTTCCCAAACGCCGTATCGCCTCTTTCATTATGGAATCTGTTATCTTAAGCGATAAACTTGCCGAATTTATCGCTTTTTTTGGAGGATATAATATCATTGCCATCCCTACCTTACAGCAGCTTTCTGAAGACGGCCATATTAAAGAGCTGACTGTTCGTTCCAAATAGACGCCAAGCAGCGAAAAAGGGTGCTGCGCAATCCAATCAAGCCACAAAATTTAGAAGGAAACATTGGGATAGCCTTCTATGGATTGTGTGGATTCATGGTTGCGCAGCACCTTCTATGCCCTTTTCCTGAGCATCACCAGTTATTCCCCAAATACTGCCTTATAATCTGCCTGGAATTTTTCGATTCCTGCAGTGGTCAGAGGATGCCTGGTCATCTGCTCAATTACTTTATAAGGAACAGTAGCAATATCCGCCCCTGCCTTTGCGCAATCCACCACATGGATCGCATGGCGGATACTGGCTGCAATAATCTGAGTTTCAATTCCGTGAATCTGGAAAATCTGGGTAATCTCTTCTATCAGGGCAATTCCTGACATAGAAATATCGTCTAACCGTCCTAAGAAAGGAGAAACGTAAGTTGCGCCTGCCCTGGCAGCCAGCAGCGCCTGAGCCGCGGTAAAAATTAAGGTTACATTGGTCTTTACGCCCTCTGCCGCCAAAACCTTCACAGCCTTTAAGCCTTCCACAGTCATGGGGATTTTCACTACCATATTGGGATGGATCGCCGCAATCTCACGGCCTTCTTTAATCATTCCTTCTGCGTCAGTCGTCGTAGCCTTTACTTCTCCACTAATGGGCCCGTCTACAATGGACGTGATCTCTTTAATTACTTCATTAAAATCACGGCCTTCTTTCGCAATCAGGGAAGGATTTGTGGTAACGCCACAAATTACCCCCATATCATTTGCTTTCCGGATATCTTCTACATTAGCCGTATCTACAAAAAATCTCATAATTTATTCCTTTCTTAAAAACCCAGGACGAACCCTTTCTACACCATGTTTTAAACAGTTCTTTTATCTGTCCAGGGCCGCCCCGCCTGGTTCAACTTGTTCCTTACGCAAATGGGTTCTCGGTCTTATAAAGCATACCCTTTGGCTGGTTAAAGCCGATCTCCTCTACATCTACACCGATATATTTAAAGATCTCATACAGCGCCTTTCCAAAGTGCCCAAAAGCAACTGCCCCATGATGAGGGAAGTTCTTCTCAATCAGCACATGGCGGTAAAAACGGTTCATTTCCGGAATTGCGAAAATACCGATGGAACCAAAGGAACGGGTGGCAACCGGAAGCACCTCGCCATGGGCGATATAAGCCCGCAGTACATTGTCGGCTGTGCTCTGAAGGCGGAAGAATGTAATATCCCCTGGAGCAATATCTCCTTCCAAAGTTCCCTGTGTTACCTCCTCTGGAAGAGATCTTGCCATAATTAGCTGGTATTTCATCTCACAGAAGGATAATTTCTTAGAACTGGTATTGCCGCAGTGGAAGCCCATGAAGGTTTCCTTCTGTGCATAATCATAATTTCCCTTAATGTCTTCCTGATACAAATCAGCCGGAACGGAATTGTTAATATCCAAAAGCGTTACCGCGTCCTTGCTTACGCATGTGCCGATAAATTCGCTTAAGGCGCCGTAGATATCAACCTCACAGGAAACCGGGATCCCACGTCCTGCCAAACGGCTGTTTACAAAGCAGGGGACGAAACCAAACTGAGTCTGGAACGCGGGCCAGCATTTTCCGGCAATTGCCACATACTTGCGGTAGCCTTTATGGGCCTCGATCCAGTCAAGAAGGGTTAATTCATACTGGGCAAGCTTTTCTAAAATTTCCGGCTTTTTGTTTCCTTTGCCAAGCTCTGATTCCATATCCTTTACCACTTCCGGAATCCTTGCGTCGCCTGCGTGGTTATTAAATGCCTCGAACAAATCCAGCTCTGAATTCTCTTCAATCTCCACACCCAGGTTATAAAGCTGCTTAATCGGCGCGTTGCAGGCAAGGAAGTTTAATGGCCTGGGGCCAAAGCTTATAATCTTAAGCTGAGAAAGTCCGATGATTCCACGGGCAATCGGTACGAATTCCTCTATCATATCCGCGCATTCCTGGGCTGTTCCTACCGGATATTCCGGGATATATGCTTTAATGTTGCGCAGCTTTAAGTTGTAGCTTGCGTTTAACATACCACAATAGGCGTCCCCACGGCCCTGGATTAAATTATTTCCGCTTTCCTCAGCGGCGGCGATAAACATGGCCGGGCCATCAAAGTGCTTCGCTAACAATGTTTCTGAAATTTCCGGGCCAAAGTTTCCTAAGTATACCACCAGGGCATTGCATCCGGCAGCCTTAATATCCTCTAATGCCTGTACCATGTGGATTTCGCTTTCCACAATACAAATGGGACATTCATAAATATTCGCCTCGTCATACTTAGCCTTGTACGCTTCTACCAAAGCTTTTCTCCTATTCACGGAAAGGCTTTCCGGGAAACAGTCACGGCTTACCGCCACGATGCCGATTTTTACTTCTGGCATGTTCATCATAGTGTTGTCCTCCTGTTTTCACTACTTATTTTTTTATTGCTCCCCGCCGCATGCGGCAGGGTTTACTCCAATGTGATATTTTCTCCTGTAAGACCAAGCCAGGCATAATCCGGCAGTCCGCCTTCCCTGTGGCCTACCAGCCACTTATTTCTCGCAAACAGCAGCTTGTCCTCTGCATTATGTTCGTTTCCTCCTGTTTTCAGCGCTTCATTAGTACCCTTAGGAAGGACCACAACACAGCGGAAGCCGCCTTCTTGTGTATGACAAGGGGCATAATGTAATGTTGTGGCATAGACTTCAATCAACGTTCCAGCCGGCACAAAAAAAGCTTCCACTAAACTGGTATCATAGGTGTAATCTTCCCCGATATCCTGCTGCTTTCCAATTAAAAGAACCAAATCAGTCACTGCCAGATTCACTTCTGAATCTCTGTGGTATTCCAGAGCGTTTAATTTTTTATTATGGCCATTACAGTATCCGATCTGGATCGGCATCTGGCCATAAATTCCGTCCGCAAACTCAGCCGCCACCGGCAAAGCTTCCAGCTCTGGCACTGATGCCACATATACCACATCTTCCGGAAGAGGGGTGTGGAGCATCGCTTCTGTCAGCGCTTTTGTATCGTATCCATTGATCACACGTCCGTAGGCGGCAAATTCCGGTTCATATACCGTTCTCATCTTCATAACAAGGCTCTCCTTTTTTCGCCAAGGCAATTCTTACAGCTTTGCCAGTTTTTTATAATCCTCTTTCAGGCTGCGGTACAGGCTTTGGTACACTTCATGATAGGCACGGTATGTTTTAACCGTTTCTTTAATCGGTTCTGTACTGTTTTCCTCCCGGATAATCGCGTCACATGCCTCTTCAACGGAAGGATAAATCCCGCATCCCACACCAGCCAGAATCGCCGCTCCCAAAGCCGGCCCCTCTGATTGTTTCACTGTCTTTACGGTACAGTTATATAAATCAGCCAGCATCTGACGCCAATTGGGGCTTTTCCCGCCTCCGCCACATGCCATCATCTGGGTAACTTCTACTCCCATTTCCTTTAAAATCTGGTTGCAATCACACAGGGAGTAAGACACGCCTTCCATCACTGCCCGAAGCATATGAGCTTTTGTGTGGATTGCCGACAGGCCAAAGAACACGCCACGGCAATCCGGATCCAGATGGGGCGTCCTCTCCCCCATAAGATAAGGAAGATAAATCAGCCGTTCGCTTCCCGCGGGAATCTTGTTCACATCCTCATTTATCAAATCATATACATCTTTTCCCGCTTCCTCTGCCTTCCCAACATAATCCTGGCATAGCTGATCCTTAAACCACTTTAGCGAAAGACCTGCCCCCTGGGTTACCCCCATAATATGCCAAGCTCCCGGCACCGCGCAGCAGCAGGTATGTACCCTGCCCTTTGGATCAATGGACACTTTGCTGCTGTGGGCAAATACCACGCCGGAAGTCCCGATGGTGGTAAATGCCGTCTTATCTCTTACGATTCCCGTTCCTACTGCTGCCGCCGCGTTATCACCGGCGCCGCCTACTACTTTTACGTCACAGGTTAATCCTGTCTTTTGGGCAATCTCAGGGAGAAGGGTTCCCGTAACCTCACAGGATTCATAAACCGTCCCAAGAAGCGCCGGATCAATGGAAAGGGCATTTAAGACTTCCGCAGACCAGCAGCGTTTCGGTACATCCAAAAGCTGCATTCCGCTGGCGTCGGAAACTTCTGTGGCAAATTCCCCGGTTAAAATATAGCGGATATAATCCTTTGGCAAAAGAATGTGCCGGCATCTCTTATAATGTTCTGGCTCATTCTTTCTCACCCACAGGATCTTTGCGGCTGTCCAGCCAGTCAGCGGAGGATTTGCCGTAATTTCAATCCACCTCTCTCTGGGCATAATTTCCAGCATATCTTCTACTTCTTTTCCTGTCCTCTGATCACACCAGATAATAGAAGGACGGATCACCTGACCTGCTTCATCCAGCATCACCAGCCCGTGCATCTGCCCGGAAAGGCCGATTCCCTTAATTTCTTCCTTGTTTTCTACTGCTTCTGCCACAGTCTTTAAGGTAGCAAGCACTGCATCCCTCCAATCCTCCGGCTTCTGCTCTGCCCAGCCGTTTTCCGGCTGATACATGGGATATTCGCAGGACGCGGTTGCCACCACAGTTCCAGCTTCATCAAACAATACTGTTTTGGTTGCTGATGTCCCCACATCAATACCAATTAAATAGTTCATTTCCTGGCCCCTTTCTAAATCACAACAAATACTGCCATTATGAGCAGTCAAGTTCTTATGTCACGTTCCATGCCAAGCTTAAGCCTTGCCTGTTAATTCCCCATCTTTTTCCTGTATTCACTTGGCAGGCAGCCATAACGGTTTGCGAAAGCCTTTGCGAAGGCACGGCTGTTGGGAAATCCATTATTGATGGCCACATCATTTAAACTGTGATCTGTGTTCATCATTTCCCGGAATCCATATTCGGTTCTCAGGTTCAGCAAATACGTTTTGTAGCTTACGTCTGCGTACCGCTTAAACATCCGGGACAAATAGGTTGGTGAAAATCCAAATTCATCCGCCACGCTTTCCAGTGTAATGGTCTGGTCATAGTTTTTTTTCATATAGGAAGTAATTTTCGAAAGCCGGTCTAAATTCCGCTTATGCCTTATGCTCCCCTGATCTTCTTCCGTTTTCATAAATTTTGTAATCAGCAAATACAAAAGTTCATAAAACAGTCCATGAACCTTTATTTCATACGCAAATTCTTTTTTCTGATAGGCGTCAAACATCTGGGAAATCAGCACAGCAAGCTGCCGGTTATCTTCTTCCTTCTGCTTTGAAAATACCGCGTAATCATCTTCCCTCAGATACCCGGTAAAACAGTTTAATGGGATCTGTACCACAATCGTCTGATTAGGCTCTGGAGATTCAACAGAGTGGATTTCATTTGGATTTACAATTACAAAATCCACCGACTTTAAAGGAACGCTGGTATTATTGACAAAAAACTTAAGCTCTCCTTCCAGCACCAAAAAAATTTCAATGGAGCGGTGCCAGTGCTTTGCCCTCCTATAGTTCCCATCCTTCCCCTCAAACAGAAACAGCTTAAACGGCAAATCCTTGTTTGGTATAATCAATTCATGTTTAAAATCTGTACTCATTAAGTAACCTTCCGCAACTGTCCCGCCTTGGCTGTTTATAAAATCCCTTTTACTGTTTCCGCCACATGCTCCGGTGTAAATCCGAACTTTTTAAACAGCAGGCCTGCGGGAGCCGATGCTCCAAAGCCATGCATTGTTACGTAAGCTCCATCAAGGCCTACATACTTTCCCCATCCGAAGTCGGATAGCGCTTCTACTGCCACACGTTTCCGTACCTCCTTGGGAAGAACGCTTTGCCGATATGCTTCACTCTGCCGCTCAAATACATCCATAGAAGGCATGCTTACTACTCGAACATCAATCCCTTCTTCTGCCAACAGCCGTTTGGCCTCTGCTGCCAGGGATACTTCCGATCCGCTGGCCATTATAATGGCATCCGGAACTTCTTTTGACGAATCCTCTAAAATGTAGCCGCCTTTTAACGCGTCTTTCCCGGATCCGGAAAGTTGGGGCAGGTTCTGCCGGGTTAGTACCAGCGCAGTAGGCGCGTCCATTGCCGTTGCCGCGTAATACCAGGCCGCTGCTGTTTCTGTCGCGTCAGCCGGGCGGAATACGTTAAAATTAGGCATGGAGCGCAGCATTGCAAGCTGTTCAATCGGCTCATGGGTAGGCCCGTCCTCCCCTACGCCTATGCTGTCATGGGTAAATACGTAAGTAACCGGAAGCTTCATCAGAGCCGCAAGCCTTGCCATAGGCTTTGTGTAATCACTGAACACAAAGAACGTGGACACAAAGGGCCGCAGGCCGCCATGAAGAGCCAGACCGTTCGCAATGGCAGACATGGCCAGCTCCCGGACTCCAAAATGAAGGTTTCTGCCAGCGTAATCGGACTTGGAAAAATCTCCCCCGTCCTTCATATATGTTTTTGTGGAAGGCGCTAAATCGGCTGCTCCTCCAATAAAGCCAGGGATCCGATCCTTTAACCGGTTAATCATTACACCGGATAAGCTTCTGGTAGCCTGAGGTTTGTCCTCGTAAGACCAGTAAGCCTCATCGTCATATACCTTTTTCGCAATTTCCATATCGTGGTACTGATCCCAAAGCGTCTTCATTTCCGGATACGCTTTTTGATAGCTTTCAAATAACTGGTTCCATTGTTCTTCCTTTTGGGCACCCAGAGTCCCAAGGTTTTTATAATTTTCATAGACTGCTTTCGGAACATAAAATGGCTCCATGCTTTCCCATTCTAAATATTCCTTTAATGCCGCCACATTCTCTTCTCCCAAAGGTTCCCCATGGGCGCTGGCCTTGCCCTGCTTAGCCGGACAGCCATAACCAATCTGGGTCTTTACTGTAATAAACGACGGACGGCTTGTTTCCCGTTTTGCCTCTTCAATAGCTTTTCCAATGGCAGCCGTGTCATTTCCATCCTCAACAGTTAAGGTCTGGAACCCGAAGGCTTCCATCCTCTTTTGCACGTTCTCTGTAAACGCGATGTCTGTGCTTCCTTCAATAGAAATCTGGTTGGAATCATAAAGTACGATTAATTTTCCAAGCCCCAGCGTACCTGCCAGCGAAAAGGCTTCTGAGGAGATGCCTTCCATCATACACCCATCTCCGCCCAGTACATATGTATAATGATCCACAACGGAATATTCTGGTTTATTAAATACCGCTGCCAGATGGGCTTCCGCCATAGCCATTCCTACCGCCATGCCCATTCCTGCCCCTAAAGGTCCTGTGGTGGCTTCCACGCCTATCGTATGACCGTATTCCGGATGCCCTGGTGTCAGGGAATTTTCCTGGCGGAAATTCGCCAAATCTTCCACTGTCAGGCCATATCCAAACAAATGAAGCAGGGAATACAAAAGTGTAGAGCCATGACCGCCCGATAAAATAAAACGGTCACGATTTGCCCATTTGGGATTAGCCGGGTTATGGCTCATATGATGTGCCCACAGCTCATAAGCCATGGCCGCCGCGCCCAGTGGCAGGCCTGGATGGCCCGAATTTGCCTTCTGCACCGCGTCCGCCGCCAGAATCCGAATTGCGTTTACTGATTGCTTGTCCATGTTCTGATTCATACATACCTCCTTGGTATCACAGATAGATTAACATTAACGTTTTTATGGATTTTTAATAGGTTCCCGGATCAGTTTCCTTATATCCAGATTATACCTTTTTTCAAGGGATTTTTTCTAGTAGATTACTTATCTAATCAATAGCACTTTCTTATCCTTTTACACAATTTTAAAACACCAGATCCAAATGCCGCCCAATCTCATTTCATTCGAATTTACACGTATTTCCCTCATGTTTTCATTATATTCCTTTTTCCAATCTTTTGCAACCGGAAAAGAATCCTGCCAGGAGGGACTTTTTGTCACATAGAAATTTTAAAGACTTTCCTATACCGATGCCGGCATCAATTTTCGTTAGCATTTTCCTATAAAGAAAAAAATAGCCCTGATACCGGCTTAAAAAGCCAGTTCCAGGGCAAATACACGTTGATAAATATATCTATGGAAAGGAAAACAGCTTCGTTACCGTTCGGCTGTCCATGCTGTGGTTATAAACCAGATACTCATATTCCATCACCAAATCCCGATACGGGCACTGGCCGGATTCCGCCTCCTGCCAGCTATAATAGGTTCCGTCTGGCTCAAAGACGCCGATAGGGTGTATTACGGGAAGATACTCCGACATGCCTAAAAGGAATTTATGGTATGGCGTCAGTTCAAGGCCGGCCAGCTTAAGCATATAGGAAGAAAGGTAAACTGCCCCAAGCTTCCCCATATCCTGCGAGGGCTGCTGGTAGTTTGTCCAGATAATAAAAGGAGTCTGATACCATATTAGCTGCTCTGGCGCCGTAAACTGGCTACTGGCCTTTCCCGCAACCTCGTCAAAAAATTCATCCTCAATGCCTGGCTGATGGTCGCCAAACATCACAATCATGGTAGGCTGGTCACAATCCTCAAAGTACTCCAGCAAATACTGGAGCGCCTCGTCCGACCGCTTCATCAGCGACAGATACTGATCTGCCTTAGGATACTTCCCCTGATTGGAACCAGTAAGACAAACATCCTGGGTAAAATCATCATATGCAGCATCATAGCCCCCATGGTTCTGCATGGACACATTAAAGACAAACATCCGGTCATCTGGACTTTCCTTATTTTCCACAGCCTGGACAATTTTCTGGTAATCCGAAAGGTCGCTGACATAGTTACGGATCAGAATGCTATCCCCATAGGAATCATAATCCAGAAATTCATCAAATCCCATATTGTTATAGCATTTATCCCGGTTCCAGTTTTCCTTGGGAAAAGGATGCATGGCAACGGAATAATAGCCCTGATCCTTTAATGTACTGACCAGGGAGCAAACCCCAGGCTTTACGTAAAACTGGTACGCTATGGTTCCGGAAGGCAATAAAGCTATGGAGTCCCCTATCAGAAATTCAAATTCCGTATTGCTGGTCATGGAGCCAAATACCGGAACGCAAAGGCTCCCCTTCACGGTATTCTCCTCCAGGCTGTTCAGAAATGGAAAATACTCTTGATTCGTAGTAAAATCGCCTACTACTTTTAATTCAGACAGGCTTTCATTCATAATGCAAATCAAATTCACCGGCGTAATCGCTGAAGCTTCCTGGTTATCCTGGGCGTCCCCTTCTTCCGATCCATCCGCATCCTGGATTTGATTGTAAATTTCATCCAGCCTTGTGGTAGAATAGCCATAGGGCGGCTTTACAACCATATATTTTAGGGAAACCGCTGTGGAAAGGATATATCCATACTGCTGATACGTATCACTCATAGCCCACATATTAATTTCCAGGCCCTTTAACGGCACAGTCCTCATAAAAAAATATGCCCCAAAACACACTGCCATGCCGATCCCGCCGCAGCCTGACAAAACCCGCTTTTTCCACCCTTTCACACGGACCGGAAAAAACCATAAGACCAGGTTGAGAACAAGCAAGGCAATTCCTGCAAATTTCATTTCTTCCGTAATCTCAAACACATAGTTTCCCGCCACAGTCATGGCCGTGGAAAATGCCAGAACCTCCCAGATCATAATCGGAGTTCCACGGAATGAAATCACAAAGGTTTCAGCCAAAGACACCACAAATAACAGTACGGAAGCCAGCGGTACTGCAATTCTGGTTGTTTGAAAAAGAGAAAACGCCGCCAAATATATCACTGCCATCCATAATATATTTAAAGCGGCCATCTCTGGAAGAATCAAAGGCAGGTTTCCTGTAACGTACTCAAACGCAAGATAAGAAACTACCGGCATTAGTAAAAATACCAGGATATTTATGGTTTTTCTCATATATTTTCCATATTGTTTTAAGTTTTCCCTGGTAATTGCTTTTATCACTTTTTCCTCCTTACAATATTCTTATGCTTTCTTAATATAGTATTAACATCTTAACATAAACCCATCCTCAATTCCAGAGCTTTATTGAAAAAATTCGTCAGTTTTGTGAATTTTTTGTGAATTTTCAAATTTTTCGTATATCAATCTTATATTTTCCCTATGTTCTGATAAATCAGTGCATTCACAATCGCCGCCGCAACATTGCTGCCACCTTTCCTTCCTCTGGACACAATATAAGGAACCTGATTTTGTCTGAGGATCTGCTCTTTTGCCACCACCACATTGACGAAGCCTACCGGCACGCCAATAATTAATGTAGGCAAAAACCGTCCCTCTTGGATCATCTGGTAAAGGGCAGAAAGGGCGGTTGGCGCATTTCCCACAGCCATAATCACCGGCGTCCTATTGCCGGAGCCACAGGGATTATCTTCCAAAGTCCAATGGCTGCCTCCGAACATCCTGGCTGCCTTCTCCATACTGGCTGCGGCCCTGGTACAGCCGGTTTCCTTTGCGCGGGCTGCTACGTCTTCATCTGCCATAAAGCAGAAAACCTGGCCTCCCCCAGCTTTGATTAGTTTCTTTTTATTAATACCGGACTTGGCCATATTCGTGTCGGTTATAATCACAGACCCTTTGCGAATGGCCTCCATTCCTACGGCAATGGCCTCTGGCGAAAAAACCAAATTGGAAGCGTAATCAAAATCCGCCGTGGTATGAATTGCCCGCTTAATTATAAAGGCCTCCTCTGGCTTCAGGCAAATCCCCTGTTCTTTTAATTCTTCTTCAATAATCGCAAAGCTTTTCTCTTCAATCTGCCAAGGAAGCAGGTGCTCAAACTCAAGTTCAAACTCCATTTTATTCTCCATCTTCCCCCTCCTCTAAAATCTGGTAGATCCGCTCCATATCCAGGCTTTTTCGCAGACCGTCAGCTAAACGGTCATATTGGCGTTCCTTATAAGCTTTATAATCCTTCTGCCCTTCCTCCAGCTCAGGCAGTCCATTCTCGATACGAAGGGCATTTAAAATCCCATCCGCGATTCCAGGGCCGTCAAAAATACCATGAATATAGCTGCCATATACATTTCCTCTGCTAAAACCGGATTCTTCCATTTTTTTCCATTTACTATTTATCTCCATCACATAGGAAAGAGGGCGGCAGATTTCCAGCCTTCCGCCAAAAAACCGGGCTGTATCAGCAAGGCCCTCTTCCCGGTTAATTTCGGTTTTTCCCATATGAATCTCATAGCCGGAAAAAGCCTTTCCGGAAAGACCTTCAAACAGGCCTTCTACCTGGCAAAAGGCTCCTTCTGTCTGAGTTTTCACTTTTTTGGCCTCAAACACAGTCCGGATGGGCAAAAGACCCATACCGGAAATTTTTCGCCCTGGTTCTCCTTCCACTCCCAAAGGATCTTCCAGCTCTTCCCCCAGCATCTGATATCCGCCGCAGATTCCCCATACAGGAACCAGCTTTTCCGCCAGCTTTAATACGGAAGCCTCCAAACCATTCTGCCGCATCCATAATAGATCGCTGATGGTATTTTTCGATCCTGGCAGAATAATAAAGTCTGGATTTCCCAAACGTGATACCCGATCCACATACCGTACAATTACGCCAGGAATGGAAGCGAACACGGAAATATCGGTAAAATTTGAAATTCTGGGGAAATGGATCACGGCAATTTCCAGAGAATCTCCCCTATATTCCGAATTTTCAGCAGATTCCCACCTATTTCCCTTTAAGGAATCTCCTAAACTGTCCTCATCATCAATTGTCACATCCAGAAAAGGAACGGTTCCTACCATCGGCAGGCCACAAAGGTTTTCAATCTGCCGGATACCTGGTTCTAAAATAGAAACATCTCCCCGGAATTTGTTCAAGATTAATCCCTTTATCCGCATGCGCTCTTCCGGTTCCAAAAGGGCCACCGTTCCGTAAAGCTGGGCAAATACGCCGCCTCTGTCAATGTCACCCACCAAAAGCACCGGAGCCTTTGCCATACGGGCCATCCCCATATTTACAATATCACCTTCCTTTAAATTAATTTCCGCCGGACTGCCTGCCCCCTCAATCAGAATCACATCATACTCCTTGGCCAATTTTTCATACGCTTTCTTAATTTCTGGAATCAGACCTTTTTTATAGGCGAAATAATCCTTGGCTTTCATGTTTCCCACTACTTTCCCATTTACAATTACCTGGGAGCCTGCATCTGTAGTTGGCTTTAACAGGATCGGATTCATGGACACGTCTGGCTGGAGTCCTGCCGCTTCTGCCTGAACAGCCTGCGCCCTGCCCATTTCCAACCCGTCTTTTGTAATATAAGAGTTAAGTGCCATATTTTGGGACTTAAACGGCGCCACCCGGTAGCCGTCCTGTTTTAAGATCCGGCATAGTCCTGCCGTAATAAGGCTTTTGCCAACATTGGACATTGTACCTTGTATCATCAATACTTTTGCCATCTGCATTCCCATCCTTTTTCCCAATGTTTCGTTTTCCTGCTATAGAAAACCCCGCTGTATCTCATCTTGAAATACAGCGGGGTTTTTCCCGTCCTCAACAATCCCTGCGGTTCAAAACCGCGTATGGATAGAAGCAAACAATCAAATTATGCAAGTTTTCCCTTTGCCAGTTCTGCCAGCTTTGCAAAACCCTCTGCGTCATTAATTGCCATATCAGACAGCATCTTCCGGTTCATCTCAACACCGGCTAACTTTAGGCCATACATTAACTTGCTGTAGGATAATCCGTTTATCCGTGCCGCGGCATTAATTCTCGCAATCCATAACTGGCGGAACTGCCGTTTTCTCTCCTTACGTCCTGCATAAGAGCTGGCTAACGCTCTCATTACCGACTGCTTCGCAATACGATACTGCTTAGAACGGGCGCCTCTGTAGCCCTTAGCCATCTTCAATACTCTGTTATGTTTCTTTCTCGCGTTTAATCCGCCTTTAATTCTTGCCATGGGTAATTCCTCCTTCTCTTAACTTGTTCCAAATCTACAGATATGGTAAAATCTTCTTCATTACCTTGCTGTTGGTTGCATCAGTAACGATATCTTTTCTAAGATTTCTCTTTCTCTTGGCAGACTTCTTAGTTAAGATGTGGGACTTATACGCTTTGTTTCTTACTAACTTTCCAGTTGCGGTCTTTTTGAAACGCTTTGCTGCAGCTCTTTTCGTTTTTAATTTCGGCATAGTAGTTTCCTCCTTAAAATCTTCTATTGTTTAACGTTTTGGGGTTAAAAACATAACCATAGTTCTTCCTTCCACCTTAGAAGGCTTGTCGATAACAGCTATATCGGCCAGATTTTCAGCGAATTCATCCAGAATATACTTTGACTGATTCATATGAGCCATCTCACGGCCACGGAAACGCAATGTGACTTTCACCTTATTTCCTTTTTCCAGAAATTTTCTTGCAGCCGAAGTTTTGGTATTTAAGTCGTTGGTATCAATATTCGGGGATAAACGAACTTCCTTTATTTCGATTACCTTTTGCTTTTTCTTGGCCTCCTTCTCTTTTCTGAGAAGCTCATAGCGGTACTTGCCATAGTCGATAATCTTACATACCGGCGGCTTTGCTGTCGGAGCAATCTTTACCAAGTCAAGCTCTGCTTCCTGGGCCATCTTATAGGCATCCCTGGCAGACATAATTCCTACTTTTTCTCCGTGTTCGCCAATCAGAAGAACTTCCTTATCTCTGATTTGTTCGTTAATCATTAACTCGCTAATAGTCGTACACCTCCTGGGTTTTTAATAGAAAAAAGAAAAGTGGACAGACAAGCTATCCACTCCATTTAAGCAACCATACCTGATTTCCCGCCTATGGACAACCAGCCCAAACCAGCCTGAAATCATCTTTTCTTAAATATGAACCCGGGTCACCGCAAACCAGAATCAACTGTCCGCATAAGCGCCAAGGTGAGGTGGATACCTGCTTTCCTGTTGTTGTTTCCACAACCTTTAACACTTTATCATAATTGTTATGGATTGTCAACAATTATTTTCAGGTTATTGGTAGGTTATCCTAATGCCACATCTAAAATCATCATAATCAAAAAACCGGCTGCAAACCCCACCGTTCCGATATGGGAATGCGGCTCCCTGGAGGCTTCCGGAATCAGCTCTTCCACTACCACATAAACCATGGCGCCCGCCGCAAATGCTAAAAGATAAGGAAGAATTGGAGTAATATAGGCAGAAAGCAAAATTGTAAGGGCTGCTCCGATTGGCTCTACAATTCCAGAAGCAGCGCCGCCAAGAAAGGCTCTGCCCCTTCTGGTTCCCTGCCCCTTAAGCGGCATAGAAACGATAGCTCCCTCCGGAAAATTCTGAATCGCAATACCGGCTGCCAGGGCAAATGCGTCCGCCATTGTAATACCGGCATTGCCTGATAAAACACCGGCAAAAATTACTCCTACCGCCATTCCTTCCGGTATATTATGAATGGTAACTGCCAAAATCAGCATAGCGGTTTTGGATAATGACGACTTTTTTCCATAATTCCCTTCTTGCTTTAAATAAATTTCCGGAACAATCCGATCTAAAACAAGCATTGCCCCTATTCCGGCAAAAAAGCCTGCCGCTGCCGGAATAAATGCAACGTTTCCCATCCCCTGTGCCATATTAATGGATGGGATTATAAGGGACCAGACAGAAGCTGCCATCATAACGCCAGAAGCAAATCCTAACAACGCCTTTTGCACATTCTGCCGCATCTGGCCTGCCATAAAAAAGACACAGGCTGCCCCGGCTGTTGTTCCAATAAATGGAATCATAATTCCTAAAATTACATTCATATTTCGCATCTCTCCAACATACTCAATACTTTAACTTATGAGAGTATTTGGAAAATGGTTCACCTAACGCTTCCTTTCAGGCCTGTTTCTGACGCGTATGAATGCTGCTAATCCACTTGAGTCCCTCTATTCTTCTTTCCAGGCGTATGTCCACACTCGGTTAACGCCTATAGTATTAAACTGTGCCCCTTTTACCGTACTTTTCAGAAGCATCCCATTCGCCTTTTCACAAACGGGAAAAATCGCCGCCTGCTCCATAAGCCTTGCCTCTGCCTGATGAAGAATCTGCCACCTCTTTTCCGGTTCAAGTGCCAAAGGTTCTGATTTGGCCGCTTCCAGCAGTTGATCGTATTCCTTATCCTTCCAGTTTCCGTAGTTAAAGTAGGAGCGGGACGACCACATGTCTAAAAATGCAAGGGGATCACTGTAATCCGCACCCCATCTGGATAATCCCAGTTCATAATCTCCCTGAGCCATCCGCTCCAGCCGGACTTTCTTGGGAACGGATTCCAGATTTAAGGTAATACCAGGAAGGGTATTTTTGATTTCTTCCTGCAAAAACTGGCCCAGGTTCCTGGCGCCTTCCGTATCTTCCACCAGTAAGGAAAAAGAAAATTCCTGCTTTCCAAGCTCTTTCTTGGCCTGTTCCAAATATTCCCCGGCCAACTTACGATCCGGTTTCCAATATTCCCTGGCTCCGTCCCGAAAATCTTTCCCGTCTGGCCCATACATGGAGCCGGAAGGGACTGCGCCGTAAGCGGCTTTGGATCCATCCTTTAAAACCAGGGAAACGGCGATTTCTTTGTCATAGGATAAAGCCAGGGCTTTCCTAAGATTTTCATTTTGAAGGTCGGAAACATTAAGATTGGGAGAAAGATACCACAGGGAACCTAACGGAATGGACTGAAATTCTTCTGAATCTTGGTACTGTTCTGCCTGATCCCCTGAAAGAAGGGCCATGTCCAAAAGACCCTGCTCAAAAAGCATCAATGCTTGCTGGGAATCCTTCACTACCTGATAGGACAGGCCGGAGAGCTTCACCATATCTTGGTTCCAATAACTCTTATTTTTTGTTAGGCCAATCTCCTGGCAGGCAGGCTGATATTGCTCCAGGCAAAAAGGGCCGTTTGCCAAAACCGTTTCCGGAGATGTTCCGTACTGTCCGCCGCAGCTTTCGTAAAACTCCTGGTTCATGGGATAAAAGGCCGGAAGGGCAAGCATGGAAAGGAAAAAGGGAACGGGATAGCGCAGCCGGACTTCTAATGTTTTATCATCCACTGCCTGGATTCCAAGATTTTCCGGATCCATAGTACCGGAAAGGATTTCCTCGGCGCCACAAATCCCGGCAATCCGGAAAAGCGAGGCATTTTCATTCCCATTTTCCGGATCAATGCCTCTTTGCCATCCGTATACGAAATCTTGTGAAGTTACTGGCCTGCCGTCAGACCAGGTTGACTCCCGCAGAAAAAAGCGGTAGGTTTTCCCGTCTTCTGATATTTCCGCCGCCTCTGCCATCCCATAGGCAGGAAGGTGATCTTCTCCTATGGTATAAAGGCCTTCTATCATACAGGCAATCAGTTCAAAAGAAGCGCTATCTACCGCCGCCTGTGGATCTAATGAGGAAATTTCAGCGTCAAGCTGCAACTGTAATGACGGTTCCAGATCGGTTTGTTCCTGTACCATGGATGGCGCTCCCATGCTTCCTGAATTGCATCCATGCAGGAAAACAGCCACGGCACACAGCAAGGCAATTACTGCTTTTTTTTGCTGTTTTCCCCCCAGCATGCTGACTCGTTTATTATATTGTTTCATAATCAATTTTATTTTTCGTCTTTCTATCTTCTATCAATTTAAAATATTCATTACACTTGGCAGGAAATTTATCCCAAATAAAGAAGTCGTATCATTTGCGCTGGCCAAATAAGGACAACGATACCGCAAATGGATGTACAGATGGCAGGAATAAAGATTCATACATGCTCTAGCATATAATCAAGAAGCAGCTCTTTCTCATCAATCAGCCGTATTTTCCAATCCAGCTCTCCCATATCCATGGCCTGGGCTGTATAGCGTTCTATTTTTGCTGTCATCCGGCGAATTTCTTCTGCTTCCGGTTTTGAATCCATCATGGTCTTTGCTTGCTTTAGACACTCTTCCACTTCTGCCTGCCACCGATCTACTTCTTGTTTTTCCCAAACTTCCAGGCCGCATTCTGCTGTCATAACCTTAATATTGGCCTTTAGGCAGTATTCTTTCCGTTCCGGAAAATGCATTTGGAAGCAATGCCCCAGCAAGGGGGAATTGCTTGTATAGCAGATAATCAGCCCCCCCTTTTTTGCCAGACGCTCTGCTTCTTTTATTACAGCTTCCGGATATTGAAAATTTACGGTTCCATTTATCAGAACAATATCAAAATGATTTCCTGCTAACTGGGTATCATCATAATCTGACGCCAGCATAGAAAGCTTAGGTACCTGTGTGGCTAATGTGATTTTATCAAGCCATTGATTTTCGCTGCTGTTGCCAATCACATCCGATACACAACATAGCGAAGAATCCGGGTGAAAACGGCCTAAAACCGAAGCCAGGTAATAGCTTAAAATGCCGTTGGTGCACCCAAGTTCTACTACTTTAACCGGAAGGGAAGTGGGGATTAAGGCGGAAATCAGCAAAATATTGATTAACAGATTTTCCTGGACGTTTTCTGCTTCCTCTATCCCTCCGGCCAATTCCTCATGCCCATCAGTCAAATGTCCAATAAAGTCCTGCATCACCAGAGTGTCTTCCGTTATGGAATTCATAGGAACCCGGCTTTTATTGGCAACAATATGATTAAAATTGATCAGGACTTCCGTTTGCCCGCTTTCGGTATAGGATAGTACATTATCTTTAAAATTCAGCTCTCCCATATTTCATCTCCCCCAAACATCATTTCGTTTAATCTGGCTACAATCTTTTCCATATCAAAATGCGCTCTTCCATATTGGTAAGCGTGATGGGACATTTCCTTTAAACGGCTGCTTTGGCATAGCTGCAGTAATATACAGGCATACCCCTGGATATCCCCCACATCTGCCGCCATGCCACATCTGCCGTCGTCAATGGCTTCTGCATATGCGTCAAACCGGGATACTGCCAGAACACAGCCAGCATGTAAGGCTTCCGCTATAACATTGGGCGTACCGCCTTCAAAAGCGGAAGGAAGAGCAAAAATTTTTGATCGTTCGTACTGGGAAAACAGCCGATCCCGATCTTGGATGGAGCCTTTTAAACAAACCCGATCATTCAAATCCGGGAATCGTTCCAAATACTGCTGGAAATAAATGTTAAATTCTGGTTCTACCGACCCAACAAGGCAAAGCTTCCACTCTGGTATTTCCTGGGCAATAAGACCAAAGGCTTCCAATAGCACCTGGGTTGCCTTTTGAGGCGCTCCGATTCTTGCAACTGTAAGGATTTGGTTTTCCTTCTTTTCAAAATCAGGAAGACCCTTGGGATCTGGGCCAAAATTATAGTAGCCATTGGGGATTAGCTGGATTTTCCAGGGCCATTTTTGATTCAAGTGGTTTTGCATTGCTTTACAGGAGGTGGCGATCACATCGCAGCAATCTAAAAATTCAGTAAACCACTCCTCATACCAGGGAATTCGATCCATCCAATAGCTGTTTGCATCTAACCCGATATAAATCCGCCCGTTCGGGTTATAGTGTTTATAAAATCTTGCTACATCAACATTTGTGGGATAACAGCCTCTAATAATCAGGCCGTCAATCTCTTTTGCGTTTCTTTTAATATAGTCCCGTTTTACCTCCTCACCACCCTCAGGAAGAAATTCCATTTTAACCCCTTTCACATATTCCTCCAAATAGGGGTAAGGGCCACCCTGGGCGCCAACCATCACCGCGTCACACCCATGGTTTTTATATAAAAGGTAGGGAATCAATCCGCAGTCTTTTACCAGTTCTACATTGCTCCATCCCCGCTCATACGGAGCCATGGCCACTATCCGCCTTTTACGACCCGCGCCTGAAATAGCAGCCAAAGTTTTTGGAATGGGAACCGCATAATAATCAAGCTTCCGCTCCGGAATGCTTTGGCGACATCTGAGATAAAACTGGTAGTTGGGATTAATCACATGCAAAAGCCTGGGGATTTCCCAGAAATCGCTAAAATCATGGCCTGCGTCAATAATAAGCATAGGCGTTTCCTTTTCAATCTGTTTCTTGGCCTTAAGCAAGGCAGGGATCCCTTCTTTAAGTTTTAAAATCGGAGAATGGATTTCTTCCCCTTCTGGTTTTTCAAAGGAAAGTGGATTTTGATCCACCGGGATTTGCTCTAAGAACAGCGGATCCGGAAGGACCTGATACTGGGTCAGTCTTCCAAATATCAGTTTTGAGGTTTCATCTGCCAGTTGCTCAAATGTCCAGTCGTAAAAAGCAATATTCTTAAACACATCCCTTAAAACGGTTTGATAGGAAGCCCCTCTTCCATCCCGCTGACAAGCTTTAAGCGGAATTTGTTCCAGTTCGCTGGCTGGAACCGAAAACAGTTTTGAGGCCTGTCCAAGTACTTCCTGATACGAATATTCCCTTATCATAGAAGAAATACCGGAATACCTGCTGATTAAATCCGAAAATATCTGTTCTTGCATTATGCTCCCCCTTTTATACGTGCTTTACTGCATGACGCGTTCCATAGCCATTTGATACACTTCCATATATGGAAGTTTCTTTTCCCTGGATAGCCGCGCCACGCTTTCATACTCTGGATAATACCGCCAACTTCCGTCAACCTGACATGCTTTTACTTTTACATCCCCTATCAGAGTGGTCACCATCTTCTGCTCTCGATTTAGCACAGTTCTCTCCATATGAATACGGCGGATTCCGATGGTGGTCGTTTCCCGGAATATGATCTGTTCCAGCTTTTCCCGATCCTCCTGGCAGCAAATCACATTTAACTGCCAAGCAGGACGGTTTTTTTTCATATATACAGGAGTAAAATGGACGTCCCGAGCGCCTTCCTCAAACAAACGCTCCATTACATACCCTAAGTTCTCCCCTGTACAGTCGTCAATATTGGTTTCTAATTTACAGATCAAATCCCTGTCGGGAAGTTCCTCCAAAATCAACATGGCTCTTAAAATCCCAGGACGTTCATACTTGCGTTTTCCTGCCCCGATTCCGATTTTTTCAACCGAAAATTTCTCTGGCAGCTTCTGTCCCGTCCTAATCGCAGCCGCAATCGCCGCCCCTGTAGGGGTGACAAATTCGCCCTGAGCCTCCACAATCTGAATTGGAAGCTTGTAAGCTTGTACAATATTTACAACGGCCGGAACCGGAACCGGAAGGATTCCATGCTGGCAGCGGATGGTTCCCTGCCCCTCACACAGAACCGGTATAATGGTTTCTGTTATATCCAGGTTATCCATACACACAGCAGTCGCTATAATATCCACAATTGAATCTACAGCTCCCACTTCATGAAAATGTACTTCATCTTCTGGCACATTGTGGGCTTTTGCCTCCGCCTTTGCAAGAATTTCAAAAATTGTAAGAGCCAACGTTCTTGCCCCTTCTGTCATATCCGCCTGCTGGATCAGGAGCCGGATCTCTTTCATCCCTCTGTGCTCATGGCTGTGGGAATAGATTTCTTCATGATTATTGTGGTGGCTGTGGATTTCCTCATGATGGTGACCGTGGCCATGGATTTCTTCATGATCATGGTGGTGGCCGTGGAGATATTCCATATCATGATCATGGCTTTCATGTTCCGCGTCCAAAATCACATTAAAATCGCAGGCGTCTATCCCGGATTTTTTCACTCTGGAAACCTGAGTTTGAAACCCTTTTATCTTAAGGCTGTTTAATGTGTTCCCAAGAACTGCCTGATCTGCCCCTAAATCAAGAAGGGAAGCTACCATCATGTCACCGCTGATCCCGGAATAACATTCTAAATACAATTTACGTCCCATTTTTATCCTCCGTTATTTTGAAAAGCGCTCTGAACCTTTACAAAAATTTATGTTTCCTCACTATATATTTCCTTTTTATCATCTTACAGACCCTTTCCCACTGCCAGACGATTGATCTGAGTCGCCATATAACCGGCTCCGTAACCATTATCAATATTAACTACAGCAATTCCGTTAGCACAGGAATTAATCATGGTTAAAAGCGCTGAAAGTCCATGAAAATTTGCGCCGTATCCTACTGATGTGGGAACCGCTATTACCGGGCGGCTTACAAGACCTCCGATTACACTGGCCAGCGCTCCTTCCATTCCGGCTACGGCTACTACGCAATTTGCTTCCTGAATCCGCTCAAGCTTTGACAAAAGACGGTGAAGACCGCTGACACCTACATCATAAATCCGTTCCACGTAAGTTCCAAAGTATTCCGCTGTCTGAGCCGCCTCTTCTGCCACCGAAATATCCGCTGTCCCTGCGGTGCAGACCGCAATTTTCCCGATCCGTTCCTTTCCAGCCTTCTCAATTTTCAGGATCCCAGAAATTGGATCGTACTGCGCCATCGGAAACCGGCTTCGGATAAGTTCATACTGTTCCTTCGAAGCCCTGGTTCCCAACACTTCCCCCTCTTTTTCATAAAGCTGGCTGTAAATATGGAGCAAATGGGAGTCCTCCTTTTTGCTGCAAAATACCACTTCCGCAAATCCGGTTCTAGATTTCCTTCCAGTATCCAGCTTTGCATACCCCATTTCTTCAAAGGTTCCTTGTTTGAAACACGCCGCTGCCTCTTCTACTGTCAAAACGCCGCTTTTTACTTCTTCTAATATTTGTATCATGTCCATAATTAATTTCCTTTAACCGTTCGCATAAGAAGACAAAAAGCTACCAAAACATCCCGCCTTCTGGCAGATCCATGCTTTCATAGCTTATTTCTTCCTCTGTGTTTTGTGGGATGGCCCAGTAAATCTGCATGCGCCTGGCACCACCACACATAAAAGTCTGGCAGGCGCGTTTGGCATCCCTGAATCGATACCGCCCATTGGTCTGCAAAACAAATCATTAACCAAACAGCGCACAAACATTATTTTGTTTTTATGTTCCATATCATCAGGATAGACCTGCACAGCTTCTGCTGCCTGGCCTGCTTCTGCAGGCACTATATGTAAAAACTTTACCATATTTTCTGCTAATGTCAATATGACAAATCAGTAATATTTTTGTCGCATCAGTCCCTTCTAAAGCTTTCTAGTCTTATATTTAACCAGATTTTCCTAAATTTTAACCATTGCATTTCCATGCAAAAAACTATAAAAAGCCAAAAAATCAGTTCCGAAAACAGAACCTTTGTTACTTTTTCTTCCTCACCTATAATAATCCTTATCCGAACGGAACTATTTTTGTAACATTTGTTCAATCATTAGAAAGGTTTTTAAATGATAAAATATGATAAATTATGGGATACCATGAAGAAAAAAGGGATTACAAAATACACTTTGCATAAAGAATATCATTTCAGCAAATCGCTGATTTATCGTCTGCAGCATAACGGCGGAGTAAATATGCATACCATTAATACCCTCTGCAATATTTTAGAGTGCAGCATTGAAGATATCGCAACTCACTATCAAGATGAGTAGGCTCATTTCCAAAAGGTTTCCGGTAAGCGCTATGGTGGTCAATGCCCGCCATATGAAAGCGGTTCCCGGGCGCAAGACGGATGTAAGGGATGCGGAATGGAGCGCGGATCTTCTGCAGCATGGCCTGCTTACAGCAAGCTACATCCCGGATAAGGACCAGCGGGAACTGAGGGAGCTGGTCCGTTACCGCAAGAGCCTCGTTGGGGAGCGCAACCGGGAACTGAACCAGCTCCAGAAGATGCTGGAGGGCGCCAACATCAAGATTTCCGGCACCATTACAGACATCAACGGCAAGAGCGCAAGGAACATCCTGGACCATCTAAATGAGCTGAATGCCCTGCTGAGGGATACCCTGGTTATATGCGCCCATGCAGCGGTCAAGAACGAAAAATCGTATTTCTCAGCACAGTTTGCACGAATCAATGCGCATCTCGGGAAGAAACGAGCGTACGTTGCGGTGGCACATTCCATACTGATAACCATATACCACATCCTGAAGGATGGTGTGGTTTTCAAAGATATAAGTTCTGATTATTACAATCAGTTTAACAGGAAACGCAAGATTAATGCGTACCTAAAAAAATTAAAATCACTTGGCCGGGAAGCCCCTGTAGTTGCCGCATAAGCCGCATAAGTTTTTCAGTCAAGTTTAAAAGCAACGAAAAAGCTTGATAGGTATGGTTTGCTCTTTTTTCGCTTCGCGGCCCCGTTTTCGCGCAGTTCAGCGCAAGGGCGCTGAACTTTCAAAGTAAACCCCCATGCGCCCGCAAGCAGTCGCACCACCATAAATAAAAGTCTAGCGGGCGCATTTGGCATCCCTGAATTCATGCCCTGTATCTTATGCCTAAGCTCCGTTTTGAAGCCGGATCTGCTCCCGGCAAATCAGCGGGTAATGGCTCAAGTCCCTTTTATCCACATTCTCCCGACGCATATCCACCGCGGTAATCTGCCGGTTTCCATAGGTTGTGTAATAATAAATCCCCTGTGTGGCATTGCAGCAACAGGTATAGATTGTTTTCGCATACTCCCCATCTTTTATCTCACAGCAGCCATTTTGCTGTTCCACAGAGCCAAGGATATGAAAAAACTGCCCCACACTCTCCGTTTCTGAATCACCTGACACCGAATTCATTTTCACGAAGGAAGCCCTTACAAATCTTGACTGGGAAGATAAATCCCCCGGAAGTCCTAATGCCCCCATTCCCTGGCTGTAGGCTGTAAGAGGCAGGCTTTTCGCAAAATGATTCTGCGGTGGCTTTGCCGATAGGTTCATATAATTGTTTAACTGAAACATCTGTTCCGGAAAAGCCGGATTGTTGGTCAGCACTCCAACAGGATTATCATAAACGTAGATGCCGCCTGCCACTGCCTCAAGGGTAACTGCCTCCTCGTTATCTGCTATGATCCAGTGAAGTTCTGGTCTTGGGAGGCTGTCGTTAAAGGGTGGATTAGTAATGTTCAATTTTTTAAACCGTTCTCTGCATTCCTTTACTGTGGCACAGCTTCCGAGAATCCATGGAATCAGTTCAAAAACCGCAATATTTTCCCGCCCGCGCACAGAAGGCTGATAGCAGGCATTCCCGACAAAGTTTAGACCTGCCATGGCCAGCCCCTTTTCATTCACCCCGTCATAGAAGAGAGGGTAGCCCTGGGCAATATGCGCCATGCCTATGATGGCATAATGCCGGCTCATACAGCCCATTTCACGAAAATAGAACGGATAATTACGAGGTGCTACTGTTACCTCCTCTCCGTAGGAATATTCGTAATCCAATGTTCTTCCAAAGTAAAAGTCCCTGGTTTTGTAGGTTGCTGCTGTACACATGAAACGTCCCTCCATTTTCTTCCAAGCGTGTTCATAACATAATCCCTATATTGAAAAGTATATCCGGAAACTGAAAAAATAACACTCCATATTGACTCGAAAACGAATCCTGCTTTGCGGGATTCCCCTTGCCTTATGATCCAATGAGTCTTCGATTCCTCCTGTTTCTGCCTTTTGCTGTTTCCACCGTTCCATAAACTGCCATACTTCGGTACGGTCATAGCAGGTGATTTTTTGTTTCGCACACCTCCGTTTATCTATCCAGATGCCCCGGTAGACAATCCTGACTACATGCGTCTGCTGTTTTATCTGTCACCTTGTTTTTATCTGTCACCTTGTTTTTATCTGTTTATCATCTTAAACATAATTGCAACAATCCAAAATATTTCCATCACAGACCATTGCATAAATTTTTATTGAACCGATAACCCATGCCCCCACTGTCTGTATGTAAACAGGTTCACTCGGATTGACCTCTATCTTTTCTCTAAT
>CAJUTC010000026.1:46284-46566 GCA_910589195.1 uncultured Lachnospiraceae bacterium | reverse complement strand
AGGACTTTTATGGACTATGTAATCCATCACGATATTGATGAAGTATTCATCATGGATTCGGATCGGCTGCATCATAAGACGATTGAGTCATGGATTCAGGAGCTGGAGCAAATGGGGATTATTGTGGATATGAATATTGATATTTTTGATATTGAAGTCCATGGAAAGAAAACCTTAAACCGGGTAGGAAAGTATGCGGTAGTAACATTTGCCAGGAATTTGTTTTCCACCAAGCAGATTGTGGCAAAACGGATGCTGGATGTAATTGGAAGCCTGGTTGGG
>CAJUTC010000026.1:0-46274 GCA_910589195.1 uncultured Lachnospiraceae bacterium | reverse complement strand
TTAGGGATAGCAACCCTTTTTGTCGCTCCGGCGATTAAGCTGGAATCACCAGGCCCGGTATTTTTTGGACAGACCAGGATTGGTAAGAATGGCAGGCGATTTACATTTTATAAATTCCGTTCTATGTATCAGGACGCGGAAGAACGGAAGAAGGAACTGATGGAGAAAAACGAAGTCCAGGGCCTGATGTTTAAGATGGAAGATGACCCAAGGATTACAAAGGTAGGGAAGTTTATACGGAAAACAAGTATTGATGAGTTGCCTCAGTTCTGGAATGTATTAAAAGGCGATATGAGCCTGGTAGGGACAAGGCCTCCTACTGTAGATGAGTTTGAACAGTATGAAGCAAAGCACAAATGCCGTCTTAGCATGACTCCAGGTCTAACCGGGATGTGGCAAATCAGCGGGCGGAGTGACATTAAGGATTTTGATGAAGTTGTAAAGTTGGATATGCAATATATTGATAATTGGACAATCTTAAAGGATATTGAGATTTTGATTCTAACGGTGTATGTGGTATTAACTGGAAGAGGTTCCCGATAACAAAGAGAAATGGAGACGGATTGTATGAATTATGAGAATACGTATGAACAAGAAATCGATTTAAAAGAGCTGCTTTTTACTATCTTATACCGGTGGCGCCCGATTGTGTTGGCTGCGGTTATTGTGGGACTGCTTTTAGGCGGTTATAAATTAGTAAATGGCCTGCGTGCCCAGCAAGACGAAGAAACTGTGGAGGAAGTGCGGGAACAGTATGAAATGGATATAGCCGCTTATGAGCGTAATCTTGCTTCCAGCCAGTGGGATATTGAGAAAGCGAAGCAGTCCCTGCAGAACCAACAGGATTACAATGATGCGTCTGTTTTAATGCAGATTGACCCATACAAGAAACCCAGGGCGGCAGCGGATATTTTAATCAGATTGGATTCTTCCGAGTGGCTGGAATATCCGGAAGGATTAAATATGGATCCCACAGACAGCTTAGTAAAATTGTATGCTTCTAATCTGGTTCAGCGGCTGGATTGGAGTAAATTGGAAGAGAAAACTGGTACAGAAACCATTTATTTAAAGGAATTAGTTGGAGTTGGGAGTGATTACAGCAGTAATACGATAACGATCGATGTTGTTTATTCGGATGAAGAAACAGCAGATTTGATATTAGACGAGATTTTGCGCCAATTAGATCAGCGCAAAGGGGAATTTTCTTCAATTGCGGGAAATTATACAGCAAGTGTAGTGAACCGGAGCTTAAGCTTCATTATGGACACAGGTCTTGCTGACAGGCAGAAGCAGAATACGGATCGGATTTTTAGCTATCAGAAAGATTTGCTGGATCGGGAGAAGGCGCTAAAGGATTTTGCAGAACCGGAAATTCCGGAGGAGATTTCCAAGCGAAAAGTAGCGATGCAGGGAATCAAGTATGCCATTATTGGTGGTGTTGGCGGGGTCTTCCTGATGGCGTTTTATTTCTGCATGATTTATGTGTTAAGCGGAAAGCTGCATACAGACGAAGAGCTAAAGGAACGGTTTGGCATAAAGATTCTAGGCGTGTTTGCTTTGCCAGTGAAAAAAGGCGTATTGTGTGGGATCGATCATTGGCTGGAACGTTTGGAAGGAAAGTCAGTACATGCCACAAAAGAAGATGTGCTGGATCGGATTGCGATCAATGTTAAGAATTATGCAGGCGACATAAAGAAGGTATTATTTACTGGAACAATTCCGGAGGATATGTTAAAAGAACTTGCCGATGAGCTTGCTCCACAGATTCCGGACATTCAGTTGATGGTCAGCCCAGATATGAATCAGGCTACGGATACTTTGCGGCGATTGGCAGAGTGCGAAGCGGTCATTTTAGTGGAAGAAAGAGAAGCTTCCAAGTGCCGCAAGATCCAGAAGGAGAAGGAGTCTATTGACGCGTTAAAGAAGCCGATTCTAGGCTGCGTGATTTTCTAGTATTGCTGATTTGCGAGATTACGCTGCCAAGAAGGCGGCTAAGTTAAGGATAAAAGCCTTCCGGCTTATTGAGGAAGCAATTATTTTGCTTACCAAGAGAAAGCCGAAGGCTTTTTTTGCGATAATGGAAAGCTTTTTCAGAAATTTGAGAGGTACGCTGTTACCCTATATTTTTGGACTGAGAAATCGTAACCTTATACATGGCCAATATTGACTGTATGCCGCAACGGATAGACTATCTACTTTTCCTTCCATGCTCTTGATATATAGCTGATGTTGTCTGAAGGCTGTTATCTGATCTGAAGACAGCTATCTTATGTTTTTTAGATTAGAGAAGCAGAGAGCGTCAAGCATATTGTATGGTAAGGGGCAAAAATGGTCCAGCTTTAACGATAGGGGGGCATTCATAAACTTTACTTATCCGAATATGGACATGAAAGGTTCTGGGTATTCCTGATTTATAGATATTGTAGAAAGAGGTTCCTTATAGTATGATGAGAACCATAAGGATCATTCGGATTACTGCCAGGAGGAAACCAGACCGTCATTTAAGACAAGGGTTCGTAATTGCCGAATAATGAAAGAAATACAGGGAGATTATGTAA
This sequence comes from uncultured Lachnospiraceae bacterium, assembly GCA_910589195.1. GTDB lineage: Bacteria > Bacillota > Clostridia > Lachnospirales > Lachnospiraceae > Caccovicinus. The sequence continues at coordinate 43,716 of CAJUTC010000026.1, read as the reverse complement.
GGTTTTTGGGAAATGGAGAGGAAAATGAGGATGCGTTGTGTCCGGTATAAAAGGAAAAACCAAGGATTTACCTTGGTTGAATTAATTGTGGTGATGGCAATTATGGCATTACTTGCGGGGATTGCGGTTCCTACTTATCTGGGATACATCAGGAAAGCGAAGGAGCAGCAAAATCTTTTGGATGCCAGACAGCTTCGGATAGCAGTGGCGGCTGTGATGATGGAGCAGAATATGGATCCGGATGAAGTGGCGGAAAATGAAGTTTATATGAGTATTTTCTGGAGAAAGCTGGGTGATAAGAATCATCCTCTTTATGGAGCTTGTCCCAGTCGTTGGGATCCAGAAGGAACGATTTCAGAATTATCTGTAGATGAAAATTATATGTTAACAAGTATTGTTTACGTATCTTCAGATGGCATGCGGGAATCTTGGTATCTTACAGATGAAGGCGGAACGCTGCGTGTGGAGGTGGTAGAAGGGAAGTCTTAAAAATTGGTCAACAGATTCCGACAAGATTCGATTTGAGCAAACAAGGCTGCTTTACCAGAAATAGTGATTGAATTTTAATGGGCAGCATATTTTGTGCCGGACTGACGGAAAATTTAGGAAAATAAGAAAAAGGATTCGTTTTAACTGTCGAAGACTGCGGCAGAATCTGCTTTTCAAATCGGAAGAAAAGCTTTATAGTTTCTGCATGGAGAGGAAGGAGGGAAAATGAGCGTGGAACCAAATTTACAAGTATTGATGGAAGAAAATCAACAGTTAAGAAAGGATAATGAAACGATGCATAATACGATTGCCCAGATGAATGTTACATTAACCAGGCTGATTAAACGCTACGTGACATATTCCGAACATTTATCTAAGGAGCAAGAAAGGAACGCTGACTACGATTGAATTCCGAAAGGGGATAAAATTTTGCAGGGGGATAAAATTTAAACAATAGGGCGTTTTTAGCACAGATCTGAAAGGTATTCCAGAGGGTCTGGCAAAAACGCCTTTTAGTTTTTGGATTTTTCGTTTCGTATCATTTCCCATATGGTTTGATGCATCCAGGATACAGTTTCATTTAATTTTTTGTTTTCTTCTTCCAGTTCATTAATTTTAGCACTTAGAAGAGCAATGGTTTCCCTTTGGTTAGCGGCCTTATGAGCAGCTGTAATTCGGGAAACGACAGACGGGCAGTTCCGCAGGATTTCATGGGACAACAGCTCATCCCTTTCTTCACAATTAAAATCCATAAATTTCTGATAAGGGATATCAAGCAGTTTCATCTTTTCATCGCATTTTGGGCAGACGGCATTTTTAGATAATTGGTAATAAGCGTAGTATCCACATTTGACACAATAATAAACAGAAAGCTCACGCATAAATTATCGTTTCCTTTCTGACCCTACAGGGCCTGCATCAGACGCATGGCCGTAGATCAATGTTTTGCGGGCGTACTTGGATCGTTGCTCCACACCGATAGTTGCGAAAGGTATGCCGTTAGTACACAGCAGCCTGGATTGAATCGCTATAGAATCATGGAATGTTATAGTCGTTCAATTTATAAAACGAAAAATGCGGGAAAATGTGACAAAAATAGAGATTCCGGAAATGTTTTTTTCCGGAATCTCTTGCTTTGAACGGATGAATTGAAAAGATAGAGATTTTAAATCTTGATTTGTCTTCCGAGGTTACTTTTGAATGATACCATTGGTATCAACAACCCAAACATTTGCGTTTTCATCGGTAATATCTCTAAAGCCAGCTCCCAGTTCTGGTTTTACATCAGACTTGGAAGTAGAAGATGCCTTCTGGATAGCTCCGGAAGTATTTACCAGATACGTGGTTCCATCAAATTCTACCGGTGCGTACCGCAAATCGCTGGTGGCAGACTGACGCAGGCCATAGTGGTAAATTACATTATCACGGATACCATGGAAGCCCTGTCCCTTTTTCTCGTTATCGGTATGGAAATACCAAGTTTCTGTTTCACCAGTATCTTCATTATAAATGGTTTGTTTACCAGTTCTCATTACGCCGTCATCGCCAAAATAAGCATTGGCAATCTGGCCGTCTGCCAGCGTGATTACCTGAAGCCCAGTCTGCATTTCGCCTTTTTCGTTGAACGCGTACTTTTTGGAATCTACGTTAAAGGTTTGTACACCAGTTGATGCTGCTAAAGGCTTTCCGCCGCGGAAATAGAAACGGTAAGTTTCGCCTTCTTCACTAATGCCCTCAACGCCTTCTATTTCATACCAGCCAGAAGCACGTTTCCCGTCTTCTTCATAGTACTGATAGCCGATAACGGATCCTTCTTTGTGCGCTACTGGTTCCTGAGCATTGCCAAGCAAATCCGCTTCCGTAGTGGCATTGGCGGCAGTAGCTTCAGAAGCCGGAAGCTTAAACCATCCGGTTTGCATACGGCCATCTACAAAGGTATAGTAGTCCTGTCCGATTTTCCGGTCCACCTGGTTTTCTACTCTGCGGCCATTATTATCAAAGAAATACCATACATCGGAGCTGTCAGGATCGTTATGGTCTTCTTCCATATGAACCCAGCCAGTTTTGCGGACCCCGTCATTTTCATCTCCAAGATAATAGGTGCTGCCGTCGATTTCCTGCATTCCGGTAAGCATCTGGCCATCGGAGTTAAAGTAATACCAGTTGGAATCGATTTTGTGCCATTTGGACCTTACCATACGGCTATCTCTTCCAAAGTAGTACCAGTAATATTCAGGGGCGTCTGGAGAATCATTGTCCTCATCATTATAAACAGAAATCCAATGATTAGTCATCCGTTTTCCCGTTTCATCTACGTAGTATTCGTCATCTATAATCATATCAGTAGCGATTTGGCCTTCTTCATCTAAATAGTACATATCGTTATCTTTTTTCTTCCAGGAATCGGTTAAATAATAACCGTCGCTGTCCAAGTAGCGCCAGCTTCCATTTTCATCTACCCATCCGGCTGCTGCTGCCATGACTCTGGCTGCGTCAGCAGAAGGAAGGATGGAAGGGGTTACAGCAGCCATTACTGCCGCGGTGGATAATACAGCCATCATTGCGATTGGTTTTTTCATAATATTGTCTCTCCTTTTTTGTGTGGTTGGGTCGCTGCCCAAATTCCATGGTTGCATTACGGTTGTGATTATAACCTGCCTGTATCCGGATTTCTAGTGTAGGTTGTTTCCAGAACTGCTATCCGCCGCCAAGGCTGGAAGAGGACGGAGGGAGTGGAGAAATCAGGGGAAGAGCGGGCTGGTGGGAAGCCCCTTTAAGGAAACCGGTTTTTATTTAGCGGAGAAAGGCCCATAGCCTTAAAATAGGAGGGAGCAACGTAAGAAAATATTATGTATGCTTTTTATAGGAAATATGGTAAACTGTACAAAGAGAGTTTCAGACAGGATCGGGAAGCAAATAACAGGAGGAACGAAAAGATGGGCGTTAGAGTATCAAATTATATTGCGGAAAAATTAGTGGAGGTTGGGATTTCCCATGTATTTACTGTTACCGGAGGCGGAGCTATGCATCTGAATGACGGTCTGGGACATCAGGAAGGCCTGACCTGCATTTATCAGCACCACGAACAAGCCTGCGCCATGGCGGCAGAAAGCTATGCCCGGATTCATAACCAAATTGCCGCGGTCTGCGTGACTACTGGCCCCGGCGGAACCAATGCCATTACAGGCGTGGTAGGCGGATGGCTGGACTCGATCCCGATGCTGGTGTTATCCGGGCAAGTACGCTATGACACCACAGCCCGTTGGTCCGGTGTGGGGATCCGCTCTATGGGAGATCAGGAGTTTGACATTTGCCAGGCTGTGGCCTGCATGACCAAATATTGTGAGATGGTAATTGATCCGAAGAGGATCCGTTTTTGCCTTGAAAAGGCGCTTTATCTGGCACAGTCCGGACGGCCAGGCCCATGCTGGCTGGATATCCCCCTGGATATTCAAGGCGCGTTTGTAGAACCCAGCCAATTGATAGGGTTTGACGCCGCGGATTACGAGGCAGGAGGAACCGGATGGAAGATGCCAAAGGGAGCAAACGGAGAAGAGGATACTTCCGGTGGGGAGCGGGCTGAGATCCCACAGGATCAGGCGGGATACGGCGAAAAGAGGCAGGTGCTTCCCGGCAAGCCAGACCCAGCCGTGATTACACAGGTATTGGATCAAATAAAAGGGGCGAAGCGCCCTGTATTTTATGTAGGGAATGGAATCCGGATTGCCGGAGCCCATGCGATATTTTTAAAAGCAGTAGAGCTTTTGGGAATTCCAGTAGTGACCGGATGGAATATCCAGGACGCGATTTGGGATGAGCATCCTCTATATGCCGGACGCCCCGGAAATATGGGGGATCGGCCTGGAAATTTTGCGGTTCAAAACAGCGATTTGGTGTTTTCAGTTGGAAGCAGGCTTAGTATCCGGCAGGTAGGATACCATTATAAAACTTGGGCCAGAGAGGCGTACGTGATTGTAAATGACGTGGATCCGGAAGAGCTGAAAAAGCCTTCCATCCATGCGGATTTGCGGATTCACGCAGATGCCCGGGAGCTTCTGGAACTGCTTGTGGGAATGCTGGAAAAGGGGCAGGAGGAAGGCCGTTATCCCAGGCCCCTATTTTCCGGCGGAGAAGGGCTTTTAGGGCAAAGCTGGCTGGAAACCTGCCGGATGTGGAGGGAACAATACCCTGTGATTCAGCCAAAGCACTTATCTTGGGGCGACGACAAAGAAGCAAACGTTTATGCCCTGATAAAGGAGTTAAGCAGCCGCCTGGCAGAGGGGCAGATCACCGTGGTGGGCAATGGCTCTGCCTGTGTGGCAGGGGGGCATTCCTATATCATTAAAAAGGGACAGCGGTTTATTTCCAATTCTGCTATTGCCTCTATGGGATACGATCTGCCGGCTGCGGTTGGAGCTTATATGGCCGATCACAGCCAGGATATTATCTTGCTGACCGGCGACGGAAGTATTCAAATGAATCTGCAGGAGCTTCAAACCATCATTCATCACCAGATGGCAATTAAGATTTTTGTGATTAATAATAACGGCTACCATTCCATCCGTCAAAGCCAGAAGAATTTTTTTGAAGGGTCTTTAGTGGGAGTGGGCACAGACAGCGGTTTTAAAGGACCTGATTTAAGCTTCCCCTCTATGGAAAAGCTGGCGGCTGCTTACGGATATCCATATGTATGCGCCCGCCATAACAGCCAATTGGGACAGGCTATCCAACAGACATTACAGGTTAAGGGGCCAGCCATCTGTGAGATTGTGGTAAGCACGGAACAGAATTTTGAACCCAAGTCCTCTGCAAGGAAAATGCCAGATGGCACCATTACCTCTCCGCCATTAGAAGACCTGGCTCCTTTTTTACCGGAGGAAGAGATGGACAAAAATATGATCATTCCACGGATTAAGGAGTAAAGCAGGATGCGGGAAATGAAGATTGTCGTGACAGGGGCCACCAGCTTTTTAGGGGCGGCTCTGGTAAAATGGCTCTTGTGCCAGGGGCATTTTGTTTATGCGATTGTGCGTCCGCATTCCGCAAACCGTGGCGTACTTCCTGCTCAATCAGAAAACCTGGAAATTATTCCTATGGAACTGGGGAATTTGGATCAACTGCCCCAGCAGATTGGGAAAGAATGCCAGTTGTTTTTCCATTTTGGCTGGGACGGTTCCGGAAGCATGAACCGCAGTAAACAGGAGATTCAGCAAAAAAATGTAACAGATTCCCTGAAAGCATTAGAAGGCGCCAGGAATCTGGGCTGCTGCCGCTTCTTATTCAGCGGTTCCCAGGCGGAGTATGGACAGTGCCATGAACTTATGCGGGAAGAAAATGAGTGCCGGCCAGTTTCTCAATATGGCATTGCAAAAAGGGAATTTTATCAAAAGGCATGGGAAGCGTGCAGGAAGTGGCGGCAGGAGGGAAGAGCAGAAATGGAATACATTCATGCCAGGATTTTCAGCGTATACGGGCCTGGCGATCATCCCTGGTCGTTAGTAAATTCCTGTTTGGACACCTTTCTTGCGGAAGGGCATATGGAACTGGGGGCATGTACTCAGCTATGGAACTTTTTATATCTGGATGATTTGCTGAAAGGTCTGGCAGCTCTCATGCTTTATCCGGGAAAACTGGAAGAAGATGGGATTTACAATCTTGCGGGAGGGCCAGACCAGACACGGCCCTTAAGGCAATATGTAGAAGAAATGTACCAGCTCTGCGGCAGACGAGGAGATTTTGCTTACGGAAAGCTTCCCCCAAACGCGGAGGGGCCTGCAAATTTGATTCCGGATATTACGAAAATACAAAAAAAGACCGGGTGGAAGCCGGAAATCTCCTTCCAACAGGGAATTTACCGGATATTAGAATCGAAAAAATAAGAAGCCGCACCGTTTGTGCCGTGAAACATGTACAGAATGGAGGAAACAATGGAACAGGATAAACATACCAGGGATACATGCCTGCTTTGTGGGGGGAAGTTACCAGGGAAGGCTCTGCTGGAATTTGAAGGGATGCCCGCGTCGGCCCAGAACATTCCGACAGCGGATGAACTGGAAGGCGAAGAGGGGATCACATTAAAGCTGTATCAATGTGAATCCTGTGGCCTGGTGCAGTTTGACTGCCAGCCAGTGGATTACTATCGGGATGTGATCCGCGCGGGCGGCTATACCACTACTATGGCAAAGCTCCGCCGAAACCAGTACCGCCATTTGATTGAAACCTATCATCTGGAAGGGAAAAAAATAATAGAGGCAGGCTGTGGGCAAGGGGAATTTTTAACGGTTTTAACCGAATTTCCTGTGAAAGCGTATGGGATAGAACATAAAGAAGCATTAGTGGAACTGGCAAAGGAAAAAGGACTGGATGTAGCCCGTGTCTTTCCGGAAACGGCGGAAACCGTGCTAGGAAATCAAGGGCCGTATGACGGGTTCCTTTCTTTTAATTTTTTAGAGCATCAGCCGGAGCCTGGAGTGATGCTGGACTGTATTTATCAGAACCTGGTAGACGGGGGGATTGGCCTGATTACCGTTCCCAGCTTGGAATATATTTTGAAATATGATGGCTACTATGAATTGATCCGGGATCATATTGCTTATTACAGTTTCCGGACCCTGAAAGCGCTAGTGGAGCTTCACGGTTTTGAAGTGTTGGAAGAGGCTGTGGTGAATCGGGATACCTGCTCTGTGATTGTAAGAAAAAGGGATAGAAGGGAATTAAGGATGGCTATTCCTGAGAAAATTGACGTATCCTCCCTGGCATCCAGCCAGGCGCATATTAAAAAAGAAATGGAAGACTTGGCGAATTCCCTGAAAACCAAGGGAGAAACCTTAGCCATGTGGGGCGCCAGCCATCAGGGCTTTACGTTAGCTGCCACTACCTGTCTGGGCAAGGAGGCAAGGTATATGATGGATTCCGCCACCTTTAAGCAGGGGCGCTACGCCCCTGCGTCCCATCTTCCGATTGTTTCGCCCGATTATTTTTTTAAACATCCGGTAAACCAGATTTTAATCGCGGCGCCTGGATATACCAGGGAAATTACAGGTGTGATCCGGGAACAGTTTGGGAAGGATGTGGGAATTTGGACGATGCAAAGCAACCACTTGGAACGATTATAGGAAGAGGGATTGATTGTTTATGAAAGCATTTGTTTTAGTGGAACCGGGCAGAGTCGGATGGCATGACGCGCCAGAACCTGTTTTAAATCCTTACGGAGCGATTCTGCGGCCTGTGGCAATCGCGCCATGCTCTTCTGATGTGCATACAGTATTCGGCGGCGGGTCGAGGAAGGCGCCGAATCTGGTATTAGGGCATGAGTGTGTGGCCCAGGTAGTGGAAGTGGGGCCTTATGTGCAGGACTTTTTGCCGGGTGAAATCGTAGCGGTTCCTGCCATTACTCCAAATTGGAGGGATTTGGGGATTCAGGAGCATAATTTCGGACATGCCAGCCAGCCCTTTTCCGGTCATCAGTTGGGACGCAGCCAGCCAGGGGTATTTGCGGAAAAGTTTGGGATTTTAGACGCGGATACCACCTTGGCAAAAATTCCAAGCGGGGTTACCATTGAGCAGGCGCTTATGTGTGTGGATGTTGTAACTACGGGATTTACCGGGGCAGAATGCGCCCGTATTTCCTTTGGCGATACGGTAGTGGTAATGGGGATCGGCCCAATAGGCCTGATGGCGGTAGAAGGGGCGAAGCACCTTGGGGCAGCCAGGATTATTGCGGTTGGAAGCCGGCCAGTTTGTGTCAAGCTGGCAGAGGAATTTGGCGCTACAGATATATTAAACTACAAGGACGGGGAGCTTGCGGAGCGGGTAAAAGAGATGACAGGCGGCCAGGGAGCAGACAGCGTAATTATTTGCGGCGGCCAAGACGAAGCATTTTCTCAGGCCATTGATATGGTTCGCTATGGAATTGGTACGGTTTCCAATGTAAATTACTTTGGCGGAACGGGAAATCTTCCCTTTCCTAAATTTTCTGGGGGCCGGGGCATGGCGGGAAAAACCATCTGCACCGAGCTGGCAAGAGGTGGCCGGGTTCGTATCCAGCGCATGATGGAAATGGCAAAATACGGACGGATCCATCCGGAAAAATTAATCACCCATCATTTAGAGGGACTTGACAAAATTGAAGAAGCACTGTATTTAATGAAGGAGAAACCGCAAGACCTGGTGAAAGTGATGGTTCAAGTAAATTGGGAGTGAAATGAGTATGAAAACAATCAGTGTTGTAGTGCCATGCTATAACGAAGAAGAAAATGTGGAGGCCATGGCGCTTGCCATAAAAGAAACATTCCGAAACGATTTACCAGATTATCGGTATGAAATTATTTTTATTGACAATGACTCTGCTGATCAGACCAGAAATATAATCCGACGCCTGTGCGGGGAAGATAAGAACATAAAAGGGATTTTTAACGCCAAGAATTTCGGGCAGTTTAATTCCCCCTATTATGCCATGCTCCAGAGTACAGGTGACTGTACCATATTGATGGCGGCAGATTTTCAGGATCCGGTGGAAATGATTCCGAAATATGTATTGGAATGGGAATACGGATATAAAATTGTGATTGGCATTAAAAGCTCCAGCCGGGAAAACAAGTTGATGTATTGGCTGCGGGGATGCTATTACAAGATGATTAAGAAGCTTTCGGATGTGGAGCAGATTGAACAATTTACCGGATTCGGGCTGTATGACAGGGATTTTATCCAGGTACTCAGGGACTTGGATGATCCTACGCCATTTTTGAGGGGGATTGTGGCAGAGCTAGGATTTCGCCGGAAAGAAATCTCATACCAACAGCCCCGGCGGAGAGCGGGGAAAACCAGTAATAATTTTTACCGCCTGTATGATGCCGCCATGTTAAGCATTACATCTTATACAAAAGCAGGGCTGCGCCTTGCGACGATTTTTGGAAGCATTTGTTCGGCGGTCAGCATTCTGGTTGCCGTGGTATATTTGGTAATGAAGCTGCTGTACTGGGATCGGTTTGCTGCTGGTATGGCGCCGTTGCTGATTGGAATGTGCTTTTTGGGCTCAGTGCAGATTTTCTTTATTGGCATGGTGGGGGAATATGTTCTGAGCATTAACCAAAGGATTATGAAACGTCCGCTGGTTGTGGAGGAAGAACGGCTTAATTTTGGAAATTCCCATTCCGGAAGGAAGAAAAACCAGAGCCGGACGGGGGAAAATGGACGGAAGACGGGAAAAGGGGAGCCCGGGGCGATGAAACGGGAACCGGAAGACAACAAGGAAGACTCTAAAAGGGGAGGACAAAAGGAAACGCGGCAAAATGAACCGCAGACCAAAAAACAACAGCAAAAAGAAGCACCTCAAAAAAGCACGGAAGCTATGAAGGAAGAAGGAGCCCATACCAAACGCCGGCACCGAAGGAAAAAATCGGAAGGCTCAAAGCTGAACGCTCCCGAACAAGAAGAATAACAGATGGGGGAATCTGCCTTACGAAAATCGTGAAAATCCCCGGGGATGATAGAAAAGGGCAAATGATTTGTGGTTTCCTATAGGATGCTGACAGGAGGATATAGATTTCATATGAAGTATAAAATCGATGTGGTTCGAATACGGGAAAATTCCATTACCTTAAACGGTTGGGTACTTGGCAAACATCCGGAATCCAAAGCTTCATTTTCTGTTGAGGATGAGAAGCGGCGGCCAGTACCGTTTCAGTGTGTTTCCACCAGGCGGGATGATGTAAGTCAGATTTATTTCAAGCAGGTGATCAATAAAGATTTTGGCTTTGACATCCGCTTTCCCTATGAAAGAGGAAAAAATTATTATCTGATTATCCGCTGTGAAGGAAGAAAAGCCTGCGTGAAATATAATGAGGAATTAATCGAAAAACGTTCCAGCGTGGCTTATAAGCGGGTTCAGAAGATAAAGGATTTAATGAATATGGAAACCGTCCATGTGGCCATGGATTTCTGGAAGGAAAATGGCTTGAAAGCTTTGGTCTTAAAATCAAAGCATAAACTCCAGGGATTGGACAATGACTATGACTATGGTGAGTGGTATGAATTGACCCGGCCTTCTGAGGAAGAGCTGGAGAAACAGCGGGAAACGGTCTTTGAATATGAACCAAAGTTTTCCATCCTGATTCCTGTTTATAAAACGCCGGAACGGTATTTAAAAGAACTTTTAGAATCCATCCGGAATCAAACTTACGGAAATTGGGAGGTTTGTATCGCGGACGGAAGCCCTAAAGGTGAAAGTGCCGAGCGGATCCTGAAACGGTTTGTTCAGCAGGATTCCCGTTTTAAATATGTAATTTTAGGAGAAAATAAGAAAATCGCAGGGAATACCAATGCGGCGATGGATATGGTCAGAGGGGATTTTATTGTGCTGGCTGATCATGATGATACGCTGACAGAAAATGCCCTTTTTGAATGTGCGAGAGCAATTAACCAGGATCCTAGAATTGATGTGCTTTATTCGGACGAGGATAAGCTGGATATGGACGGGCAGGCCCTGTTTGATCCTCATTTTAAGCCGGATTTTAACCCAGATTTGTTAACCAGTGTAAACTATATCTGCCATTTATTTGTAGTAAAACGGGAACTGGCGAAACAAGTGGGCGGCTTTGACCAAGCTTTTGACGGGGCACAAGACTATGACTTTATTTTCCGGTGTACGGAAGGTGCGCGGAAGGTATCCCATATCCCTAAGGTACTGTATCATTGGCGCTGCCATATGAATTCTACGGCCAGTAATCCGGAAAGCAAAATGTATGCCTTTGAGGCGGGAGCAAGAGCTATTAAGGCTCATTATGAACGCATGGGTATTTCCGTGGATTCTGTGGAAAAAGGCGTGGATTTCGGGATTTACCATACCCGTTTCCGGCTGGAGGAAGAGCCGCTGGTATCGGTGATCATTCCCAATAAAGATCATAAGGAGGATTTGGAACTTTGCTTGTCGTCACTTCTGGACAAGGGAACGTACCAAAATTTAGAAGTGATCGTGGTGGAAAATAACAGTACCGATCCGCAAACCTTCCGGTATTATGAAGACCTTCAGAAAAAGCGGCCTAATGTCCAGGTTGTAACCTGGGAGAAAGGGTTTAACTTTTCTGCCATTAACAATTTCGGCGTGGAATTTTCAAAGGGAGAATACCTGCTGTTTTTAAACAATGATGTGGAATTGATCGAGCCGGATACGGTGCGGGAACTTTTGGGATATTGTATGCGCCAGGATGTGGGAGTGGTAGGAGCCAGGCTTCTTTACCAGGATGACACCATCCAACACGGAGGGGTAGTAATCGGGTTCGGAGGAATTGCCGGGCATACCTTTATCGGGTTACATCAGGCGGAGAACAGCTATTTCCATCGGGCCATGTGCGCCCAAGACTACAGCGCAGTCACAGCGGCCTGTATGATGAGCAAGAGGAGCCTGTTTGATCAGGTGGGCGGCTTCCGGGAAGAACTGGCAGTAGCGTTTAACGATATCGACTACTGCCTGAAAATCCGTTCCCTGGATAAGAAAGTCGTATATAACCCCTATGCCCTGCTGTACCACTATGAATCCAAATCAAGGGGTCTGGAGGATACGCCAGAGAAGGTAGAGCGGTTTAACCGGGAGGTGGCCCGCTTTATCGGCTATTGGCCAGAGATTGTAATCGGAGGGGATCCGTTCTACAATCCCAACCTGACGCTGCGCAAGTCTAATTTTGCCCTTCGGGATTTGCTTAAGGAAGCCATAGGGGAACCGTATAACTTGGAAGTATATCTGCCATATATGGAGCCGGAAGTAAAAAAACGAGTGTTGGAACTTTTCGAAGAAAAAACTGGGCGGAAGCTTAAGGGGGAATAAAATGGGAAAAAAAGTAACGGTTATTATTCCGAATTACAATGGTTTGGCATATATGGAAGATTGTATGGAAGCCTTAAAGGCTCAAAGCTGCCAGGATTTTGACGTGCTGGTGGTGGACAACGGCTCACAGGACGGAAGTGTGGAATGGTTAAGGAAACACCAGGTTCCTTCCATATTCCTTCCGGAAAATAAAGGATTTTCCGTGGCAGTTAATCTGGGAATCCAAAATAGCCATACGCCTTACGTGATTTTGCTGAATAATGATACCAAGGCAGACAAACACTATATTAGGGAACTGATCCGAGCCATTGAGCGCTCTCCCAGGATTTTCTCCGTCAGCAGCAAGATGATTCAGATGTATCATCCGGAGCTGATGGATGACGCCGGGGATATGTATTGCCTGTTTGGCTGGGCCTACCAGAGGGGCGTAGGAAGAAGCTCATCAGGCTATAGGCGCCCGTTCCGGGTGTTTGCCGCATGCGCCGGGGCAGCCATTTACCGCCGGGAGGTATTTAACCAGATCGGATATTTTGACGAGATGCATTTTGCCTATTTGGAGGATATTGATGTAGGATACCGCGCAAGGATTGCCGGGTATATGAATGTTTATTGCCCGACTGCCCTGGTGCACCATGTGGGCAGCGGAACCAGCGGCTCAAAGTATAATTCCTTTAAGGTAAAATTGGCAGCCAGAAACAGCGTTTACCTGAATTATAAAAATATGCCCTGGCCCCAGCTTTTGCTTAATCTGCCGGGAGTTCTGGCAGGTACTGGTTTAAAATACGGTTTTTTTAAAAAACTGGGATTTGGAACCGACTATTTAGAAGGCTTAAAAGAAGGGATCCGGACAGCAAAACACTGTAAGAAGGTTCCTTACCGACGAGAAAACCGAACCCATTACCTGGTGATTGAATGGGAGCTTTTTGCGGCTACCTTCCTGTACCTGTATGAATTTTCCATGCGTCAGCTCAAGAAAGCGCAAAAAAGGGCTTCCAGTTAGTGCGGAACCCTTATTCCTGCCATTTTGCGGCCTGTTTTGAGGAACCATTGCCACGCTTTCAGAAAATAATGGCGAATTTTGTGGCCGATTAGAGGAAAATCATGTATAATGGGTGGATAAAAAAACTAAGGTGATGTACTATGATAAAGAATAATCAGAAATCATTGAACCGGACCCATGTGGTACTGGACGCGTGTATTATCACATGTTCCTATTTATTGGCCTGGTATCTTATTATTGAAAGCGGCTTTTTCCTGGTGGCGGGAACCGGAGTACTGCCGCCTCAGGTATACGTGATCCCTCTGGTGGTTATTATTCCTCTTTACCTATTGCTATATGGGATGTTTCAGCTTTATACCCCTAAGCGGGTCATGCGCAGGCGGGTAGAGCTGGCGAATATCTGCAAAGCCAATACCATAGGCCTTTTGATTTTTACCTTGGTGCTGTATTTAGGCGGAAAGAACCCATATTTTTACAACTTTTCTCGCCGAATGGTCATGGCGTTTTTTGCCATTAATGTAATACTGGAATCAGCAGAGCGGTACGCAATCCACCGTTTTCTGCATTCCATGCGTTCAAAAGGGTATAATCAGAAGCATATTCTGCTGATTGGCTTCAGCCGGGCGGCAGAAGGGTTTATCGACCGTGTAAAGTCCAATCCGGAGTGGGGGTATCATATCCAGGGGATTTTAGACGATCATCATCCGATTGGCTTCCAGTATCGTCAGATTCCGGTTTTAGGAGAGATTTCCCAGCTTCAGCATTTTCTGGAGGAAAACACGCTGGATGAAATCGCGGTTACCTTAGGATTGAAAGAATATGAAAATCTGGAGCGGATTGTGGCCACATGTGAAAAAAGCGGCGTCCACACAAAGTTTATCCCGGATTACAACAATATTATCCCAACCAGGCCCTATACAGAGGATTTACAGGGTCTTCCTGTGATTAACATCCGCCACGTGCCCTTAAATGATTTGTTAAACGCCACCGCAAAGCGGATCCTGGATATTTTTGGCGCCTCTGTGGCCATTCTTATTTTTTCGCCAGTTATGATAATTGCCGCTCTTTTGATTAAACTAACTTCCAAGGGGCCCGTTATCTACAGCCAGGAGCGGGTAGGCCTTCATAACCGGCCTTTTAAGATGTACAAATTCCGCTCCATGGCAGTGCAGGCGCCGTCGTCAGAAAAAGCCAAGTGGACGACGCCCAATGATCCCAGAGTAACGCCTGTTGGGAAAATAATCCGCCGGACAAGCATCGATGAGATGCCACAGTTTTTTAATATCTTGAGGGGAGATATGAGCCTGGTAGGTCCCAGGCCGGAACGTCCCTTTTTTGTAGAGCGTTTTAAGGAAGAAATTCCCCGCTATATGGTAAAACATCAGGTGCGGCCAGGCTTAACTGGATGGGCGCAGGTGAATGGCTACCGGGGAGATACCTCTATCACCAAACGAATTGAACATGATTTATATTACATTGAAAACTGGAGCCTTGGATTTGATTTTAAGATCTTATTTCTCACCATATTTAAAGGCTTTATTAATAAAAACGCGTATTAGCAGATGAGGAAATGCGATGGATTATGATTTAGAGAAGGGGCCGGTGAAATCTGGCATCAGAAGAAGCCGCCGTCAGGGCGGCGCCATCCGGCAGGAGGCGGGCAGACGGATACCAATGCCATACGAAACAGTCGGGACAGAAAAAAAAGGCGGCAAAATGTCAAAAAGGCGCAAACGGATTATTACGCTGGTAATTGCTGAGTTCTTTGCGCTGCTGTTTATATGCGGTTATGGTTTTTTTGCCAGAAGATGGGGCATGATTCAGCGTATGGACGACTGGGTTCCGGAAGAAGTGGAGAACCCCAACTTTTCCGTGGATCTTCCTCAATATCAGAAACAAAAGGGGCACTGGGGGATCTATATTTTCGGCGTAGACAGCCGGGGCTCGAATGTTGGGAAAGATACCAACGCAGACGTTAATATGATTTGTGACATTAACCATGATACAGGAGAGATCCGGCTGGTTAGTGTGTTCCGGGATTCGTATCTGAGTATTGATGACAATGGCAGCTACAATAAAATTAACCGGGCATATTTTGACGGAGGCCCTAGCAATGCGGCGAAAATGCTGAATAAAAACCTGGACTTGAATATCAGCGATTTCGTAACCTTTAGCTGGAAGGCGGTAGCCGATGGAATTAATCTGCTAGGCGGTATTGATATGGAAATCAGCAGGGCAGAGTTTGCCTATATTAATTCCTTTATTACGGAAACGGTGGAAGCTACCGGGGTATATTCCCAGCATTTAACGAAGGCCGGTATGAACCAT
Source organism: uncultured Lachnospiraceae bacterium (assembly GCA_910589195.1). Lineage (GTDB taxonomy): Bacteria > Bacillota > Clostridia > Lachnospirales > Lachnospiraceae > Caccovicinus. Next base: position 28,078 of record CAJUTC010000026.1, on the reverse strand, counting down.
CTGGATGGGGTGCAGGCAGTGGCCTATGGACGGCTCAGGCTGATGGATACGGATTTTGCTAGGACAGAACGCCAGCGCAAGGTAATCCAGGCGGCCTTTGAAAAAGCCAAGCAGGCGGATCTTGCTACGCTGAACCAGTTGACACTGGTACTATTTCCACAGGTGGCTACCAGCGTGGATATGCAAGATATTATAAGCCTTTTGGGAAATGTAGGAACTTACTATATCGGTGAAACCGGAGGTTTCCCATTCGCCAGAGGAGATGCGAATTTAGGAAGAAAAGGAGCCTGCGTGATTCCTCAGACATTAGAGAGCAATGTAATGGAGCTTCACCAATTTTTGTATGGGGAAGAAAACTATATCCCAAGCGAAACGGTAAAGAAAATCAGCGCAAAAATTTCCAGCGACAGCGGCATGTATAAGCAAGGGGTGTCTGTGGGCCACGTTTCCACCTCTAACGGTGTTATGCCGAATCCTTCCAAGACCGCGCGCAAAGAAGAAGCTACTGAAAAAGAAAGGACAGAGGAGGAAACAAAAAAGGGAACAGACCGAACAAAGGAAGAGGGGAACGGAGCCGAAAATAAAACGGAAGATCAACCGGAATCCCGATCCAGGGAAGAGGAAGTAAGAGAGTCCCGCCCGTCCTCGATTATATTGCCGCCAGGAGAACCCTCTGGCGGGACAAAGTCACCTTTGCCTTCGGAACCGAAAAGCAGCCAGGGAAGAGGCGAAACTACGTCCGCCCCGTCAGAACCTGGCCGTTCCCATGAAACGGATTCGCGTTTAAACCCGGAAGAAACCCTTCCCTTAGAAACGAAGAACCCTGACGGGCCTGCAGGGCAGGAACCGTTATCGCCCGCGGTTCCAGGGCACCCTCAGACCCCAGGGACAGAAAGCCCGTCAACGCCGGTAAATCCGGGAATAACGGCTACTATTATTAACCCGCCGGAAGCGCCTTCTAAGAATCCGGAAGCGCCGTCTATACAGAGTCCGGCAGCTCCCAATTCCCCGGGTGAAGAACCGATCCAGGGAGAAGGGAACATTACTACAATCCCGGCAGGGCCTGGGATTTCCTGATGCTCCCGTATCCTCAAAAACATGAAAAATCCTCTTGCAAGTGAGCCTGCATCGGATTTTCGACCGTTTGACCCTGGTATCAGATCATAGTTTTATCATAAATTCATCACAATTCCATCACAATTGACTGATACAATGATTTTCGTAGTCAAGTAAGAAGTGATTCCGACGAATCCTTACAGCGAAAAAAGCGATTTGCCCAACAGGCAGTGAAACGCAAAATTTGCTTTGGAGTTAAGAAAGGGGATTTAAGTTATGTATCAGAACGATTATGAAAAAACAGAACAAAACCATGGAGAGGAAGAATCCCAGCGGACAGAATATAGGGAAAGGGCAGACAAAACCATCCAGCCAGGGGAGGGGATGGCTGCTTTACAGAAAACGGATGCTGCCATGGAGGACGAAACCAGCAGGCAGGATAAAAGAGCCAATTCAAATTCCAATCCTAATCCCGGAGGCCAGTCACCGGATAACGGCAAATATCCTTATGGTACAGGCACGTCAGCGCCGGTAAACCCTTCCGGAAATTACAAAAGTGGCTATCCGGGCACTTATGGAAACGGCCAGGCTCCATCTGGCAGCGGCTATGGCGGTTATCAAACCAATTATCCGGGAAATGGAGGAAGTTACCAGCCGAATTCAAATCCAGGAACCCAATCCGGAAATTACGGCACCAGGCCATCTGGATCAAATCCCGGCTATGGAAGCCAGCCGCCCTTCCAGCAGCATTATGCTCCCTGGCAGCATCCTCAGATGGATTCCCGCCAGCCGGGACAGAAGCCAAAAAGGGAAAAGAAGCCCCATCCGATTTTGAAAAAAGCAGCCGGGGTTACAGCGGCGGCTCTGCTTTTCGGTGTGATAGCTGGAGGGACTATGGCTGGAGTGAACCAGATTGGCAGCCGTCTTATGGCTGGCAATGAAACGGAAGCACACCAGGCAACGCTGGCCCAGTCAGAAACCGTTCCTGAAACGGTGAAGCCAGACACGTCCCAAACAAGTCCAATTACCACGATTTCGGCAGTTACAAATGATGTGTCTGCTATAGTGGAAAAGGCCATGCCGTCTGTAGTGGCTATTAACAGTGTAACGGAGTACCAGACCCAGAACTGGTTTGGGCAGACCCAGATATATGAGGGAAGGGGAAGCGGCTCCGGGATTATTGTAGGGGAAAGCGACGAAGAACTTTTAATCGTAACCAATAACCATGTGGTAGAAGGGGCAAAAACCTTAGGCGTGGTATTTGTAGATAATGAAATTGTAGAGGCAAATGTAAAGGGAACCGATTCGGAAAACGATCTGGCTGTGATTGCGGTTGACTTAACCAAGATTCCGGATGATACAAAAAGTAAAATTGCAGTTGCCACCCTTGGCGATTCTGACAGCCTTAAGGTAGGCCAGGGCGTAATTGCCATTGGGAATGCGTTAGGGTATGGGCAATCCGTAACGGTAGGCTATGTGAGCGCGCTGGATCGGGAAGTGAAAACAGAACAGCAGACCGCAAGAAACCTTCTCCAAACAGATGCGGCTATTAATCCGGGAAACAGCGGCGGCGCCCTTTTAAATATGAATGGGGAGGTAATCGGGATTAATTCCGCGAAATATTCTTCTACAGAAGTAGAAGGTATGGGTTATGCCATTCCGATTACCAAGGTTCAGGATATTATTGGAAACCTGATGACTAAAAAAACCCGGAAAGAGATCGAGGAGGCAAAGCAGGGCTATCTTGGGATCCAGGGCCAGGATATTGATTCCAATACATCCCTTTTGTACGGAATGCCACAGGGAGTGTTTGTATATAAGATTATGGACGAAGGCGCCGCTGCCGCTTCCGATTTAAAAGAAAAAGACATTATTACTAAATTTGACGGACAGTCTGTAAGAACTATGGCAGAGCTGAAGGCTATGCTGGCATATTACGCAGGCGGGGATACCATTTCACTGACCGTTCAGTCCTTAGCGGACGGACAGTATGTAGAAAGACAGGTGGAGGTAACATTAGGGACAAAGCCTGTGGAAAATAACGTGAATTAGGATTTTGGCAGGCTAAGGCCTGTTGGGGCAAGGCTCGCAAAGGAACAGGAACACCGTTTCTTTGTGAGCTTTGCTGTGCTGCCAGGTTTGTTATGGGAAGGGGAATACTTGAATAACAGGGCGGCCTGTGATAAACTGAATGGGACAAGAAGTAAGGGAAAACGAATGTTTGAGAAAAGAGGCCTACATTGGAAGAAAAGGAACGATTATCGGAAATTGAAACAAAAGAAGAAGCCAGCCAGAAACATAATAGAAAAGAGCAGGAAGAGGATAAAGATTATGAAAAGGTTTGCTACATATGCCGAAGACCAGAAAGCAAAGCAGGTTCTATGGTATCGATGCCTGGAGGAATTTACCTTTGCCATGATTGTATGCAGAAAGCCTTTGATGCGTTAAAGCAGAACGGAATGGATTTGGGACAGATTTCCAATATGCCGTTTCTGAACCTGAACATGGGTGACTTTTCTAATTTTTTGCGCCCTGATATGGCGATTCCTAAAAAGCAGAAGATTAAAAAGAAAGCAGAAGAGCCAAAGGTATATACGATTCAGGATATTCCGGCGCCACATGTGATTAAACACCGTCTGGATGAATTTGTAGTGGGGCAGGAACAGGCAAAAAAGGTAATGTCAGTGGCCGTTTATAATCATTATAAACGTGCCCTTTTAAGCAGACCGGCAGAGGGAGAGGATGATATTACCATTGAAAAGTCTAATATATTAATGGTTGGCCCTACAGGAAGCGGAAAAACGTATCTGGTTAAGACGCTGGCAAAGCTTTTGGATGTGCCGCTAGCAATTGCGGACGCAACTTCCTTGACAGAGGCCGGATATATTGGCGATGACATTGAAAGCGTGGTAAGTAAGCTGTTAGCGGCAGCGGGCAATGATGTGGAGAAGGCTGAGCGAGGGATTATCTTTATTGATGAAGTGGATAAAATCGCAAAGAAACAGCAGACCAATGCCAGGGATGTAAGCGGAGAATCGGTACAACAGGAGCTGCTGAAGCTTTTAGAGGGCAGCGTAGTAGAAGTTCCGGTAGGGTCCAACCAGAAAAACGCTATGACGCCGATGGCCACCGTAAATACGGATAATATTCTTTTTATATGCGGCGGCGCGTTTCCGGAGCTGGAGCAGATTATAAAAGAGCGCTTGCAAAAAAAGTCCTCCATGGGATTTGGTTCCCAGCTAAAGGATCACTATGAAGGGGATCAAAACCTGCTTGCCAAGGTGGAAAATGGCGATCTTAGAAAATTTGGCATGATACCAGAATTTCTTGGGCGTCTTCCTATTACGGTTGCGCTGCAGCCGTTGGATAAGGAGTTTATGAAACGGATCCTTACCGAACCTAAAAATGCGATTTTAAAGCAATATGAAAAACTTTTGTCCTATGATGAAGTAAAGCTGGAATTTGACGATTCTGCTTTGGACTGGATTGCGCAAGAGGCCATGAAAAAAGAAACGGGAGCCAGGGCCTTGCGGGCAATCCTGGAAGATTTCATGCTGGATATTATGTATGAAATCCCCAAGGATCCCAATATCGGCACTGTTATTATTACTAGGTCATACCTGGAAAAGCGGGGAGGCCCAAGGATTGAAATGCGAAACATTTATCCGGTTCCCGTTCGGACTTCTAACTGAAAACGGGTGGTTTTAGAAGCGGAACGAAGGATTCCGGAACATTAACGGCCAATGGCAAGCCTTAAATCAGATTATTCCCGAAGTTGGAGGAAGGATTGATACAGATCCAAGGTGCCATAGCCAAATTCACGGTTAGGGTATTGGTAAGCCGGGTTGCGGTATGCGCCCCGGATCAAATATCCCCGGATGGAAACATTGCTCATAGAGGGATCATTGCCTTCAACGATACCCCAGGCCATCAGGTTGGCGATTGCTCCTGCGGCGAGGGCAGCAGCTACGGAGGAGCCGGTTCTTCTGGTCATAGGGATCCGGCTTCCTCCGTAGCTTCCCTGGATATAAGGAAGGGCCGGGCCATACACATCAACGCCGGGAGCCGCGATATCTGGTTTAATCTGGTCGTTAATCGTAAAGCCTCGGCTGGAATGGAGATAGATGCTTCCGTCCCGGTGATCGTAGGTGCTGATGGTAAGCGGGAAAAGGGTGTTTCCTGGATTCGTGATGGTAGTATCCGGATTTGGCTTTAAGAAAATGGTTTCTGGTGACGCAAAGCTTTCAATAGGAAGCCAAATATGAAACTGGCCTCTTAAGTACAAGGAATTGTAAACCCGGATGCGCCAGACCCCTGCAGTTGGATCCTCAAACCGGAAGAAGATAAGCTGCCGCCCGGATCCGGCTTCATTGGACAGATAGCTGACAGTGATTTTTGTCGGTTCCAGGAGAAAACTAACATGAGAGTCATGGCCCAGGGACATGGGGATCCGGCTAATGGTTTCTCCGCTGGGAGAGATAAAGCCAATGGTATAAAGATCCAGCACATCAGACCAGAATTCTGCCACAAACCCCCGTTCCCCCGGCGCAACCCGGATTTCCACATCTTCCGATGCTTCCCCAGAGGGGATGGAGCCAAAGTAATGGTGGGAAAGACCAGCTTCGTTGCCGGCAGATACTACACTGGCAATCCCAATATGCTGGCTGGCGGACTGGAGCGTGTATCCTAATGGAGAGGAGCCCTCGTGGCTGCCCCAAGTAGTCCCCATAGAGATGCAAAGAACTAAAGGCATTTTCGTTTGCTCAGAGAGGATGCGCAGGTACTTGATTCCCATCATAATATCATTTTCCTGATAGGCAACTGCATCTTCCCGAATCAGGTAAAAGTCACGAAGATATTGTTTTGCCGGTTTCAGCTTTACAATGCCAAGTGAGGCATTAGGGGCAGCTCCTGTAAAATCGCCGGAGGGAGAAGCGCCGCCAGCCGCGATCCCGGCCATAAACGTTCCGTGTCCATCGGTGTCAATGGAAGGGACAATATCCAGAGGATTGTCAGAACTTAAGGCTTCATTAATCTGTGACTCCGAATAAGCAGTTCCGTACTGAATGCTGGTGTATTGGGAGGAGGGAGGCGGATTGACCCCTGGCGGAACGGCATCCGGGTTTTCCGGGATGGTTTGATCCCAGATCCCTAAAATTCTGGTGGTGCCATCAGGCTTTTGGAAAAGAGGGTTTAAGTAATCGATGCCGGTATCAATCAGCCCGATTAGTACGCCGTTTCCTTTATTGCCTAATGCAGGCTGGCGGAATACAGAAAGAATCCCGGAAGATTCTACGCTGGAGGAATCTAATAAGGTGTATAGTTTGGGAATGGAATAGTAATCATAATCCACCAGATTAATCGGGGGAGCTTTTTCCAAAGGGAGATATATAATAGCGAATTCCCTGGAAACCGCGTCATAACATAAGATATCCTTTTCTAATTGAGGCATACGGCGTGCCGTAATGCCTTGACGGTATATAAAATCAGCAATTTTTTCGCTGGCAGGATTTAGGGGGCAAGTTGACATAAATTTTCTCCATCAAACAGGCGGATTTGTAAAAAATATATGCGGCAAAAGGGTAAAAATTCCCTTTACGGAAAATGGAAAACAGGATAAAATAAAGAATAAGATCGGAAAATCGATAGACGAGTTTCCGGGATTGCTTAAAACCAATAAGGGAGGCGAAACATATGATACCAATTTTACTAATCGTATTGATTGCGGCTGCGGATCTGTGCATAAAAGAAGAGATTGAGGCTCGGGATGACAGCGAGTTCCCCAAGGAGTTGAAAGGGACAAAAGGGTGGATTACGCTTCACAAAAGCCATAACACCGGATTCCCCTTTGAAGTGTTAAAAAATAGGCCGGATCTGGTAAGGATGGTTCCGATTGTGATTATTTCGGCTTTAGGCGGGGTTTTGGGGTTTCTGCTTCCGAAAAAAGGGTATTGGACCGAAAAACTGGTACTGATTTTAACCCTTGGGGGTGCCCTAAGCAATCTGTATGATCGGCTCACCAGAAACTATGTGGTAGACTACTTTAGCATTAACGCGGGCAGGCTGAAAAAGGTGATATTTAACCTGGGAGATTTCTTTGTTTTCGCGGGAGCCGGGTTGATGGTTATTTCCCAGATAGTTTGTGAGCTGTGCCGGATGGCAAAAGGTCTGTGGAAGGGCGGAAACCTGAACTAATCAGCGATACAAATTAGGGAAACCAAGTGCCGGAAACCATCTATAAGGAAACCGGAAAACAGCCAAAAAGCTGCCGCGAGTTTTTGCGGCAGCTTTTTTCAAATCTATGGTTTCACCCGATCACCAGATATAATCTGGTCAGTACACCAGCTACAACAGACCTTGCGTGTTATATCTCCCCAAAATGTGACCGGTTTCTGTGGAAAAACCGTTTTCAAACATACTACTGGACGATAGTTTAGCTTGACAGAAGAACAGTGGTATAGTAAAATCACATATAAAAATTCAGAAAAAAAGGAGTGTTTTTTATGGATCCGTCTGGTGACGCGGTCATACAATTGATTATTTTAATTATTTTATTAGCCTTATCGGCATTCTTTTCTTCGGCAGAAACAGCACTTACCACTGTAAATAAAATTCGCATTAGGACGTTAGCAGAAAGCGGCCATAAGCGTGCGGGAACGGTGATTAAAATCATCGAAGATCAGGGAAAGATGCTGAGTGCCATCTTAATCGGAAATAATGTGGTTAATCTGTCCGCATCTTCTCTGCTGACCATGTTAGCGACAGATTTTTTCGGTAGTAAGGCGGTGGGAATCGCCACTGGAGTCCTGACGCTGCTGATTTTAGTGTTTGGAGAGATTACGCCGAAGACCATATCTACCATATCTTCTGAAACAATTTCACTGAATTACGCACCATTTATTTATGCGCTAATGTACCTTTTGACACCAGTAATTTTTTTGGTAAACCAGCTATCTATGGGAGTTTTAAGGCTGCTTCGGATTGATCCCAATAAAAAGCCGGATTCCATTACTGAGGATGAGCTTCGAACCATAGTAGAAGTCAGCCATGAGGAAGGGGTAATCCAGACAGAAGAGAAAAAAATGATTACGAATGTATTTGATTTCGGGGATAATCTTGCCAAGGACATTATGGTCCCCCGGATTGATATGACTTTTATCCAGGCAGATGCCACTTATGATGAACTTCTGGAGGTCTTCCGAGAGGAAAAATATACCCGTATTCCGGTATATGAGGATTCTACGGATAATGTAATTGGTATTATTAATGTAAAAGATCTTCTTCTTTTAGACAGCAAGGAAAATTTTCGTATCCGTGATTTCCTGCGTCAGCCCTTATACACATATGAGTTTAAGAAAGCGGCTGAGCTGATGGTAGAGATGAGGAAAACCCTTAGCAACCTTGTGATCGTGTTAGACGAATACGGGGCAACAGCCGGTCTGATCACATTGGAGGATATGCTGGAAGAAATCGTAGGGGAGATCCGGGATGAATATGATGAGGATGAAGACGAAAATTTAGTGGAGCTGGCTCCCGGAGAATATCGGGTAGACGGTTCCATGAAGTTAAATGACTTAAATGATCATCTGAATTTAAAGCTGGAATCGGAAGATTATGATTCATTAGGCGGCCTGGTAATCGGGCTTTTGGATCACCTTCCGGAGGAAGGGGAAGAGGTAGTTCATGAAGGCCTTCGGATGGTGGTGGAGCAGATGGATAAAAACAGGATTGAAGCTGTCCACTTGTACCTTCCGGAAGAAAATGAAGAGGAGGCAATGGGGGCGGACGAAGGCCAGGCGGCAGAAACCGCGTGATCAGGTAACTTTTTATCATACCGATAAAAAATATTTTTACGTGACGGGGATGGGCAAACTAGACAAAAACAGGCTCCTATGTGGCGGCAGACCGCCTTTGTTTTGTCTGGGTTGCACATCCCTTGCATCTTAAAAAGGGTTCGCAAAGGCCGAATACGGGTATGGAGCCGAAAAAGGAGGCGAGGCGTTCAGCTTACCATTCCCCCTATGGTTCCGCATCCGGCGCAGATGCCAAGGACAGAAGTAAGCATCCTGGTATCTTCCGCCAGGCCCTTGCAAAGAAGAAACGACATCAGGGCCAGAAGGATGAAGTAAAGGAGGCCAGATAAAAGTCCCCAGAAGAATTTCCTGCTGCGCAGCCCTTTTCCTGCCAGTACGCCGCCTAAAAAGCAGCTAATTCCGTAAATGGCGTAAACCCCGGCGCTTACCCGGGAAGGGGAAAGCTTCAGCCGAAACAGCGCAAAGGCAAGTATGGTCAGAAGCAGGGCGCTAAGCAGATAAGAAAGGAACAAGGAGCGGGTTAAAATTTTAATGGTTCGCATAGATGATTTCCCTCTTTTTTAGATTATAGTCCAGTGTATGCAGGCCAAATGGCGGATATGAGGGCTTTTCCCAGTCGGAGAATCCCATTCACACCATGACGAACCACTTTGCTGATTCGCCATGAGCTAGTATCCTGAAAGGGCAAAAGCATATGCCCCATCGCCGCAGGCGATTTTAAACGGGCATATGGGGTTACGTTCACAGGGAACCAGCGAACCGTAACAATCCCGGCATACCAGGAGCAAAAGAACTTGCGAACTACCTTTACATATGATATAATCTCAAAGAACTTTTAAGAATGGAGGCGCAGCAAGATGAAACATGTGAAAACTTTAAATTCCAATACGTTAAAGGATACAATGAAGAAAGGTGGATGCGGCGAGTGCCAGACTTCCTGCCAGTCTGCCTGCAAAACTTCTTGTACCGTTGGAAACCAGAGCTGTGAAAACAGCAACCGTTAGGGAACGGATAGCCTTTGGCGTATGGCCAATGGCCTTGCTGGTTTTCCCATTACATATGGAAAATGAATCGGTTCGAGTATCACCCCTACGGTCACCCGGATTGTAGGGGCGTTTTCCATGCCCAGGTTGGTTTTGGGTATTCTCCAAAAGAAAGATGAGGAAACTTTGTGATTCACCAATATAAAAATAATGGCTATAATGTTATTCTGGATGTGAACAGCGGATCAGTCCATGTGGCGGATTCTGTTATGTATGATGCTGTGGAGGTTTTGGCGGAAAGGATTTCTGACCTGGAAGCGCCAAGAACCCTTACGGAAGAAGAAACCAGGCAGGTTTATGACAAGTTAAGCGGAAGGTATCCCTCAGAAGAAGTGGAAGAAGCCTTGGGGGAAATCAGCGAATTGATAGCAAAAGAGCAGCTTTTTGTAAAGGACAGTTACAAAGATTTTGTAATGGACTTTAAAAAAAGGAAAACAGTGGTAAAAGCACTGTGCCTGCATATTGCCCATGACTGTAATTTAGCCTGCCGGTATTGCTTTGCGGAGGAAGGGGAGTATCATGGGCGCCGGGCGCTTATGAGTTTTGAAGTGGGGAAGAAAGCCCTTGATTTTCTGATTGCCAACTCCGGAGGCCGAAGGAATCTGGAAGTGGATTTTTTTGGCGGTGAGCCGCTGATGAATTGGGAAGTAGTAAAGCAATTAGTCGCTTATGGCAGAGAACTGGAAAAGCGTTTTGATAAGCGATTCCGCTTTACTCTGACCACAAACGGGGTTTTGCTAAATGATGAAGTAATGGAGTTTTGCAACCGGGAAATGTCAAATGTGGTGCTAAGCCTGGATGGAAGAAAAGAAGTAAATGACTCGATGCGGCCATTCCGCAATGGAAAAGGCAGCTATGATTTGATTGTACCCAAGTTTCAAAAGTTTGCGGAAAGCCGGGAGCAGACAAACTATTACGTAAGAGGAACCTTTACCCATCATAATCTGGATTTTGCCCAGGACGCCATTCATTTTGCGGATTTGGGATTTAAACAAATATCCATAGAACCGGTGGTAGCTTCTAATGAAGAGGAGTATTCCATTAAAGAGGAAGATCTTCCGGTAATCTTGGAACAGTATGATAAATTGGCTGTAGAATATATAAAAAGAAAGAAGGAGAAACGGGGATTCCAGTTTTTCCATTTTATGCTTGATCTGCAGGCAGGCCCATGTGTGGCCAAGCGCCTTTCTGGATGCGGCTCCGGTACGGAATACCTAGCCGTTACCCCATGGGGAGATTTGTACCCATGCCATCAGTTTGTGGGACAGGAAGAATTTTTACTGGGGAATGTGGATACCGGCGTGACGAATCCATCCGTTGTGGATCAGTTTAAGCTGTGCAATGTTTACGCAAAAGAAACGTGTAAGGACTGCTTTGCCAGATTTTACTGCAGCGGCGGCTGTGCTGCCAATTCTTACCATTTCCATGGAACGATTACGGACGCTTACGAGATAGGATGCGCGATGCAGAAAAAGCGGATCGAATGCGCAATCATGATTAAAGCAGCGTTAGCAGACGAAAGCCTGCCAAAAGCCGAATGAAACGGGGCGTTGGGAAGCATACTGAAAAAGCGGAAAACAGTAAGCGGGGTACGTTTGATTAAGAACAATCAGAAGGAGAAACAAAGATGAAAAGCAGCAAAGGAAAAGGCCTGCTAGGCCTGTTAGCAATCATCGCGGCGGTGGCGGTATTTGGCTGGTTCGGCTATTCCAGCATGAGCGACATTAAGCTGGGCCTGGATCTGGCCGGAGGCGTCAGCATCACCTACCAGGCGATGGAAGAAAACCCTACGGCTGAGCAGATGTCGGATACCATCTACAAGCTGCAGCAAAGGGTTCAAAATTACAGTGTGGAATCGGAGGTATATCAGGAGGGCTCTAACCGGATTAACATTGATATCCCCGGCGTATCGGACGCCAATGCGATTTTGCAGGAATTAGGAAAACCAGGCTCCCTGTCATTTACAGACGAAAGCTTTAATGTGCTGATGACAGGGGATATGGTAGATACCGCCAAGGCGGGAATGCGGGAAGGAAGCGGAGTCCGTGCCCAGGAATACGTGGTTCAGCTTACCTTGACAGACGAGGGCGCAAAAACATTTGCCGAAATTACAGAGGCAAATATTGGCAAGCGGATTGCCATTGTTTATGATAATCGTGTTGTTTACGCGCCTACGGTGCAGTCTGCTATTACAGGAGGACAATGCGAAATTACTGGCATGGAAAGCTTTGAAGCGGCTGACAACCTGGCATCCACCATCCGAATAGGCTCTCTGTCATTAGAGCTCCAGGAGCTGCGGTCCAATGTGGTAGGCGCCAAGCTGGGACAAGAAGCCATCAACACCAGCTTAAAAGCCGGGGCAGTAGGCTTTGGCATCGTAGTGGTATTTATGATCGGGGCATACTTGATTCCTGGTCTTGCCGCGTCCATAGCCTTGGCCTTATATGTAGGTCTTGTACTGGTGCTGCTGTCTGCTTTTGAAATTACCCTTACCCTGCCAGGCGTGGCAGGCATTATCCTGTCGATCGGTATGGCGGTAGATGCCAATGTTATTATCTTTACCCGTATTAAAGAAGAGATCGGATTAGGGAAAACCGTAAAATCCGCAATTAAAAGCGGATTTAACAAAGCATTGTCTGCTATTATTGACGGAAATGTAACCACTTTGATTGCGGCCATCGTATTATATTGGAGAGGTTCCGGTACCGTAAAAGGATTTGCCGCTACACTGGCTCTTGGCATTATTCTTTCTATGTTCACCGCGTTGGTGATTACAAAAGGAGCCTTAAATGCCTTTTATAACTTAGGCTTTGAAGATGCAAAGTTTTATGGAGTTAAGAAAGATAAGGCGGCGTTCAACTTCCTTGGCAAGAGAACCATATGCTTTGCCCTTTCCCTTGTCATGATCGGAGCCGGGTTTGCGCTTATGGGGGTGAACCAGTCCTCAACCGGTTCGGTGTTGAATTACAGCCTGGATTTTAAAGGCGGAACTTCCACCAATGTTACGTTTAAAGAAGATATGACGCTGGAAGAGATTTCAAGCCAGGTGGTTCCTGTGGTAGAATCAGTAACAAAGGATTCGGGAATTCAGACCCAGAAGGTAGCCGGAACTAATGAAGTGATTATTAAGACCAGAACCTTAACAGTGGAAGAACGCCAGGCATTAAATAATGCTATGATTGAAACTTTTGGGGTAGAGGAAGCTGAGATCACGGCAGAAAGTATTTCAGCGGCGGTCAGCGGTGAGATGAAGCGAGATGCGGTGATTGCGGTTATTATTGCCACAATCTGTATGCTGATTTATATCTGGTTCCGGTTCAGTAATGTGCGGTTTGCCGCAAGCGCTGTGCTGGCACTGCTTCATGATGTGCTGGTTGTGCTTGCCTTCTATGCTGCGTTTAAATGGTCAGTAGGTTCTACCTTTATTGCGTGTATGCTGACCATTGTAGGTTATTCGATTAACGCTACCATTGTAATTTTCGACCGGATCCGCGAGAACCGAAAGGAAATGGGAAGCCGGGTGGATCTGGCGGAAGTGGTAAATACAAGTATTACCCAAACCTTGACAAGAAGCATTAATACATCCCTGACTACATTTATCATGATATTTGTACTGTTCCTTATGGGCGTTTCCTCTATCCGTGAATTTGCGCTTCCGCTGATGGTAGGAATCGTATGCGGCACCTATTCTTCTGTGTGTGTAACAGGCGCTTTATGGTATGTGATGACAATTTCAAAGCAGAAAAAAATCGCACAGGAAAAGGCAGAATCAAAAGAAGCCCAGAAAGCGGAAAAGGCGGCAAAAAAAGAGGCGAAGGAAAAGACACAGCCATAAGGGAATCCCCGTGAGCAATAGGCAGGTTTGTGATGTCAAACTGAAAAAGACAGGAGAATTATGGAATACCGTATTTTGGAACAGGACGGACGGGCGAAGCGGGCGGAACTGAAAACGGTTCATGGCACGGTTCAGACTCCTTTATTTATGAATGTAGGAACGGTGGCCGCTATTAAGGGCGCCGTTTCCACCGATGATCTGAAAACCATCAAAACCCAGGTGGAGCTTTCCAATACGTATCACCTTCATGTAAGGACAGGGGATAAGCTGATTAAGCAGTTGGGCGGTCTTCATAAGTTTATGAACTGGGACAGGCCGATTCTTACCGACTCTGGCGGTTTCCAGGTATTTTCCCTGGCTGGCCTTCGGAAAATAAAAGAAGAAGGGGTTACGTTCCAATCCCATATTGACGGCCATAAGATTTTTATGGGGCCAGAGGAAAGCATGCAGATCCAGTCAAATTTAGGTTCTACGATTGCCATGGCTTTTGACGAATGCCCGCCCAGCCGCGCGGACTATGATTATATTCGGCGCAGCGTGGAACGGACTACCCGGTGGCTCTATCGATGTAAACATGAGATGGACCGGCTGAACGGTCTGGACGATACTATTAATAAGAAACAGCTTTTGTTTGGGATTAACCAGGGGGGCGTGGAAGAGGAGATCCGTGTCCGTCACGCCAAGGAAATAAGCCAGCTTGATTTAGACGGCTATGCCATAGGCGGTTTGGCGGTGGGGGAAACTCATGAGGAAATGTACCATATTCTGGATGTGACAGTTCCATGCCTTCCGAAAGAAAAGCCCACATACTTGATGGGAGTGGGAACTCCGATTAATATTTTGGAAGCGGTCGATCGGGGAGTGGATTTGTTTGACTGTGTTTATCCCTCCAGAAATGGCCGCCACGGGCATGTATATACCAATCAAGGAAAGTTAAACTTGTTTAATCAAAAGTATGAGCTGGATACCCGTCCGATTGAGGAAGGATGCAAGTGCCCGGCATGCCGTTCTTACAGCCGTGCTTATATCCGGCATTTGCTGAAGGCGAAAGAGATGCTGGGAATGCGATTATGTGTCTTGCATAATTTGTATTTTTATAATACAATGATGGAAGAGATTCGCTGTGCGATTGAGAAGCATCGCTATCAGGAATATAAGGCAGAAAAAATTGCCGGGATGTTAGCAGGGCCGAAGCAGTAAAAATGACGGCAGGCGAAAGAATAGAAGGAGGAAATTACTATGAATGCATTTGGAGGGCCTATGGGCATAATTCTCTATTTTGTATTTCTTTTTGGACTGATGTATTTCATTGCGTTCCGTCCACAGAAAAAAGAGAAGAAACGGCATGAGGAGCTGATGGCCAGTATTGCTGTAGGGGATACGATATTGACCAGCAGCGGATTTTATGGCGTGATTATCGATATGACCGATGACACCGTGATTGTAGAATTTGGCAGCAATAAGAATTGCCGGATTCCCATGCAGAAGCAGGCCATCGTACAGGTGGAAAAGCCAGAATAAACCTTAAGGGCTGTGCGGCGCGTAATAGCGGTGTATAGCTCTTTTTGCTTTATAGGAAATTGCTACCTATAAAGCAAAAACCCTCCAGGGGATGCGCGCTTTGCGCTTAAGGAAAATGTCTGCTGGCGCAGACGCGCTCCGGCGCGAGAGTCCGGCTTGCCGGACTCTTTGTTCTTTTTGGAAATCGCTGCGCTCATATGGCGCTAATCTCCAACAGAGTGTGACGCACATGGGAGGAAAAGCAATTTTTAGTACACTAGACAATTTTTGGAGGGGATAAGAATATGATTAAAAACATAGTATTTGATATGGGGAAAGTTTTGGTAGACTATGTGGCAGATGCAGTCTGCCATCATTTTATAACAGAGGAAGAAGAACGAAAAGAAGTATGTACCAGTGTCTTTATTTCTCCGGAATGGGTACTTCTTGATATGGGAGTGATTTCAGAGGAGGAAGCGCTTAAGCGGATGCAGGAAAGGCTTTCTTCGGATCACGCAAAAGAAATGGCGGCGCTTTGCTTTTGGCATTGGCATGAGTATAACATGTGGAAAATGGAGGGAATGGAAGAACTTGTTTTGCGGCTGAAGGAACATGGCTGCGGAATTTATCTCTGTTCCAATGCTTCTGTCCGGCTGCTGACCTGTTTTCAGCAGGTGATCCCTGCAGCAGAGTGCTTTGACGGGATTTTATTTTCGGCTGCTGAACAATGCTTAAAGCCC
Source organism: uncultured Lachnospiraceae bacterium (assembly GCA_910589195.1). Taxonomy (GTDB): domain Bacteria; phylum Bacillota; class Clostridia; order Lachnospirales; family Lachnospiraceae; genus Caccovicinus. The sequence goes on along the minus strand of CAJUTC010000026.1, from coordinate 12,090 downwards.
CAGAAGGAAATTTATAACCGACTATTTCAGAAGTTTTCTTTGAAGCCAGAGGAATGCTTTTTTATTGATGATCAGCCGCTTAATATCCAGGGGGCAAGGAACTGCAAAATGGAGGGATTTGTTTACCGTGGAAACAAGCGGGAACTGGAGATTAAACTAAATGAGGTATTAGAATCGAAAATTTTTTAAGATGTCATAAGGATATATTTTGTAAGGTTAACTTGGATGCTGGGGAGGAACTATGGAGGAGGCGCAGTTTCGAAATAAAATTACCTGGTTTACATTTTTGTACAGTGTTCTGGTAATCTGGGTTCATTCGTATAATTGGGAATTGTTTTTGGGAAAAACCAGCCAGGGCCAGACCGTGGCTGGTTTTGAGCGCTTTTTCGGAGACTTCTTAGGCCAGATTGCTGTTCCGGGCTTCTTTTTAATTTCAGCCTATTTGTTTTACCGGAATTTTCATATCACCGGTTTGAAAGCAAAGTGGAAATCCAGGGCTAAAAGCATTCTTCTGCCATATCTGATTTGGAACGGGATTTATTATATGGGCTATGTAATCGGAAGCCGTATGCCCTTTCTCTCCCAGGTGGTAGGAAAAGGAAAAATCCCCTTTACTGCCCGAAACTTACTGGATGCTGTAATAAACTATCGGTATCTTTACGTATTCTGGTATTTGCAGCAGTTGATTTTTCTGGTAGCTTTGGCCCCGGTACTGTATTTTGTGCTTAAAAAGATTTGGAGGGGCCTTCTTTTTCTGACAGCAGTGTTTTGGGCAGTATGGGTGGGGGCAGATTTTCCGTATTTGAATGAAGACGCTCTTTTTTACTACAGCATAGGGGCTTTTATGGCAGTCCACGGCAGACAGTGGGAAAAGAAATGGACAAAAGCCAGGTGCTTTTGGGGATGTATGCTGATTGGGCTTGGCTTTTTAAACTTATACTTAACCAGAAAATTTTTTCTCCCGGGAACAACTGTTTTGTACAGACTGTTTCTTCCCCTTGGCCTTTGGCTGGCAACAGACGAAAACCGGATAAAATCCCCCGGCTCATGGATGGAATATAACTTTTTTCTTTATGCGGTTCATTTTGCATTTGTAAGATTGTTTAATAAAACGGCGGCATATTTGCTGCCTCATCACATACTTGTTCCGGTAATTCTTTATCTTTTTATGCCGGGGCTGATGGTAGGAATCAGCTTTGGACTGTCTTTTGCGGTAAAAAAATATACGCCTGGGATCTGGGATGTAATCAATGGGGGAAGATAGGAAAAGTGTAGCAAAAACGTAATAAAATTGAAAAAGAAAATTTGTTGCAACAGAGGAAAAATCTTGATAAAATTTTCTATATGTAGTAGGATAGAAAAGCAGTAGGGGCGGGAAATGCTGTGGATGGCGGCATAGAGAGATAAAGGAGAACGAAATGAAGAAAAAAGGAATTGCAGTAGCAGTGCTTACGGCGGCGCTTGCTTTAGGGGCGTCATCTTCTGTTTGGGCAGCTGCCGGGTGGATCCAAAATAACGGTCAGTGGCAGTATCAGGACAACTACGGATATATTGTGAAAAACCAGTGGCAGAAGGGAGCTGACGGAAAATGGCGCTATCTGAACAGTTCCGGCTATATTGCTACGGATATGTGGGTAGATGATGAATACTATGTGGATTCCAACGGAATTATGGTAACCGACGGCTGGATCCGTTTAGATGGTTCCGATTATTCCGACGGAATCTGTTGGTTTTACTTTGACGGAAAGGGTAAGGCAGTAAAGGAAGGCTGGAAAAAAATTAATAATAAATGGTATTTTTTTGATGAAACCGGCCTGATGCTTACCGGGTGGGTAGATGAAAATCAATATTATACCAATTCCGATGGCGAGATGCTGATCGGATGGCAGAGGCTGGATCCGCCGGAAGATGTGGACTACAGCCAGGATTCAGAAGAAGATTACGATCCGTTTTCATTAGCAGAAAATGACGGACAATACTGGTACTACTTTAAGTCGAACGGAAAGAAACTGACGCCAAAGGAAGACGGCGGAGAAAACGGCGTGGTGCGGATTGACAAAGATTATTACTGTATGAATATGGATGGAGCTTTGCAGTACGGCTGGAAGAATGTAACAGGTGACAGCGGGATCGCAGGTTACCGGTATTTCCTTTCAAATGGCAAGATGGTAACCGGATGGTATTCAGCAGAGGCGCCTAGAGGCATGGAGCATGGAGATGGCGAGATTCACTGGTACTATTTTAACTCCAAAGGCGTTCCAAAAGCTGATGAGGATGGAATTGCCACGGTTAAGGATTTAATCACCATCGGCGGAAAAACCTACCTGTTTAACGAATATGGAAATCCAGTGTACGGTCTTAGAAAAGTATACTTAAATGAAGGAAATGAAGGAGAGTATACTTCTTATTACTTCGGAAGGAACGAGAATGAGTGCTGGGCTCATAAAGGCCGCCAGCAGGTTCAGGAAGACAGCGGTGAAGTGAATACTTTCTATTTTACAGATGCAGGCAGAGGCTATACCGGAATACGGGATAATTACTTTTACTATGTAGGAAAGGTTCAGGCAGCCCAAGACGACAAGTATGAAATTATCAATATGCCGGGCAAAGACTATGGGGTATTAGTAAACAGCTCTGGAAAAGTACTGAAAAATACTACGGTGAAAATGAGCGACGGCAGCCGGTACAAAACCGGAGCTTCCGGACAGGTAGTCAAAATTGACGATCAGGAGGTATCCAATATAACCGGAAGGGAACCGGTGGAACCGGACTGGACTCAGGATGACTGGTATAATTAAACAAGTAAGATATGTTTGCTTTGTTCCGGCTTTCCGCCGGGGCAGGCAAGCGTTTTTAGTTTCAAAAGGCAGCAGTGGCGCTGTCTTTTTGTATTTCCATAAATATGAAATTGCGCGGGCAGATAAAATTTTGCTGCTGCATGATTAAAAAATGGAAATTTGCGGGCTGCAGAAAAATACCAGGAGAACATTTCTTATTATGAAAACCTTGCTGAAAAGCTTCAGGTTGTTGTGATTGCTGAGCGGGAATTTATGCTTAACCGGAACAGCAGACTTATGGTGATCCATAAGCCATTCTTTGCTCTTGCCGTGGTAAATCTGCTAAACGGCCAAGTAGAGGCAAACGGATTTGACGAGGCACAGGCTGCAGGCCGTAAGCCGTTTTCCTGTGAGGGCGTCCGGGTTCTGGCTGTTGATGATGAAGAGATGAATCTTGTAGTTGCCAAAGGGGTACTGGGCAGCTATGGGATCCAGGTGGATACCTGTCTCAGCGGAAAAGAGGCTGTGGAACGGTGTGCGGCTACGACATATGATATTATTTTCCTGGATCATATGATGCCAGGCTTTGACGGTGTGGAAACGTTGAAACAGATCCGCAAAATCAACGATGGAGCCTTTAAGGAACTGCCAATTATTGCATTGACAGCAAATACTATCAGCGGTGCAAGAGAAATGTTCCGAAATGAAGGATTTACTGAATTCATACCAAAACCGATTGAGCGTGCAGTTCTGGAGCGCGTATTGCGAAAAGTACTGCCGCTGCATCAGATTCAGTACGATGAAGCACCTACAATGTTTGAGGGATTTACGAAAGAAACGATTACATCTGCTGCCGGCCCCGGCGGCAAAAAGAAAAAGAAGAAACGAAAGAAAAATGCGGGATCAGCAGATATTCCTCTAATGGAAGAGGTTGTTTCAAAGAAAAAACCTTCAGGAAAAAGCCGTCAGGAAAAAACACCTGAAAACCTTGTACCAGACAGGAAATACCAAGAAGAGGCATCCGATGATTTCTTGCTTAAGGAAGACTTTTATTCGGAGGATAAGGAGCCGGATCAAATTTTGCCAAGTATTAAGGAGCCTGATAAACGCTTGCCAGAAGCTAAGATTGATTCTGAGAATAAGATTGATTCTGAGGATGAAGTATCTGATGAAACGTTATCAGAATACAAAGACGAACCCATGGAGGAGGCTTTTAAGGAATTTTCAGAGGAGGATGACAGAGAGTATGACTCTTTTTCTGAGGATGGCAATCAGGAAGATTATGCTATTGAAAATGAATCTCTTCTGCCTTATGACGAGCTGACACAAATCGGAATCAATGTACAGTTGGGCCTGGACTACTGCTGTGGGGAGGAAGAATTTTATTTGGAAATGCTGCGGATGTTCTGCTCCCAGGCTGTGGAAAAGAAGGCGGAAATTATTTCCCTGTTTGACACTGAAAACTGGGGTGATTATGCGGTCAAGGTTCATGCATTAAAGAGCACATCATTGACCATTGGTGCAGAACGGCTGGCAGAACAGGCAAAGCTGCTGGAGCTGGCCGCAAAAGAAAGAAATATAGGATATGTCCGGCACAGCCATCCCACACTGCTTCGCTTGTATGATGAAACTTGCAACACCCTTGCCGGATTATAAATGAAAACAGGAGGAAGTACTGGTGTGTTTAAAAAGTGGTGTGAAATAATCTTTGATCATAAAGTCAGTCTTCAGGAACGTATGTTCCGTGTGATTACAGGCATTTGCATGGTTGCCCTGATAATTATTATGCTTATGGGAAGGAATCTCCCGAATTTGCTGCTTTTGGCAGCCAGCCTTATTTGCATTGCGGTGATTGTGAGGATCAGTATTCGAAAGGAATGCATTCAGGCAGGCGCTACTGCTATTGCTCTGCTTCTTCTTCTCCTTTTTCCTGTTAGTTTTTTTACAGCAGGCGGATTTTTCAGCGGGGTATCTGAATGGTTTGTGCTTTGCTTCATTTATATCAGCATTACCCTTCGGGGAAGACGCAAGGCGGTCTTTTTTGTGTTCTGTGGGGTGGAAACATCACTGTGTTATTACACGGCTTATCATTTTCCGGAAATTGTTGCCCAAAATACATTGGGCCATTCCTTTTTCTGTTCTGCCGTTTCCGTTATTTTGGTAGGGATGATGACCAGCATACTGATTTTGTTTGTAACTGGGCTTTATGAAGAAGAAAATGAGATTTCCAGGCAGCAAAAAAAGGAGATTGAGGAATTAAACAAAGCAGAAAATAACTTTTTTTCCAGCATGAGTCATGAAATCCGCACGCCGATCAACACCATTATCGGACTAAATGAAATTATCCTTCGAGGAAATATTTCGGAAGATATTGCTGAAAATGCGAGAAATATCCAGAGTGCCAGCAAAATGCTGCTTACGCTTATTAATGATATCCTGGATTTATCTAAAATTAAATCCGGAAAAATGGAGATTGTAAACGTTTCCTATGAAACAGGCGCGCTCTTTTCAGAAATCGTTAATATGATTTGGATTAGAGCCAGGGAAAAGGGGCTGGAATTTCAACTGCATGTGGATTCCTCCATTCCAAGCATGCTTTGCGGTGATGAGATACGTATCAAGCAGATTCTTATCAATTTGCTGAATAATGCTGTTAAATATACCAGCAAAGGATCTGTTAAGCTTTCTATTTGGTGTGAACGTGTAAGACTTAACCGGGTGCGGGTGTGGTATTCTGTAGAAGATACAGGACAGGGGGTAAAAAAGGAAAATATTCCCTATATATTTAACGCATTTAAAAGGGTGAATGAGGAAAAGAACCGCCATATTGAAGGCACAGGACTTGGGTTAAGCATCGTTCATCAGTTAGTGGAGCTGATGGGCGGAGAAATCAGCGTTAACAGCGTGTATACCAAGGGCTCTACATTTCTCGTTATGTTAGAGCAGGATATTGTAGATGATAAAGAGCTGGGAACCTTTACCCTGGATTCCCGTGTGAAATCCCGTGACGGAGAGCGTTACAGGCAAAGTTTTGAGGCGCCAGATGCGCATATTCTTGTGGTTGATGATAATGAAATGAATTTGATGGTAGTGCGGAAGCTTCTGGCCTCCACCAAGATTCATCTGGATACCGCATTAAGTGCAGTGGATTGTTTGAGGCTGACACAGATTCAGCATTACGATGCTATTTTAATGGATCATCTGATGCCGGAGATGGATGGAATTCAGTGTCTTCATGCATTGCGCTCACAACCAGGCGGATTATGCCAGGATGTGCCAGTGCTGGCTTTGACAGCGAATGCTGGCAGCGATAACCAACTGCTTTACCGGAAAGAAGGTTTCAGCGGTTACCTGGCAAAACCGGTGAGCGGGGCTTTGCTGGAGGCTGCTGTATTGAGCATCCTGCCGAAGGAACTGGTAAAGATAAGTGAACTCTCAAGTCAGTCAGAGATTGGAAAGGATGTTTTGATCTTTGAAAAGACGAAGCGGGTATTTCTTGTGATAACCACAGACAGCGTATGCGATCTGCCGGAGTTTCTAAAGAAAGAGATGCATCTTACTGTTTGCCCATATTATGTCCGTACAGATAACGGAAGGTTTTTGGATGAACAGGAATTGAAGGCAGATGAATTGCTGGCATATATTGCAGAAGGGAAAAATGGCTTCTCTCAGGCACCCAGTGTAGAGGACTATGAACATTTTTTTGCGGAGAGGCTAACCGAAGCCCAGAATGTAATCCATATTACCATGGCCAAACATGCCAGCCAGGGATATTACAATGCTTTGGAAGCAGCAAAATCTTTCGAAAATGTAACCGTTCTGGATTCTGGCCATCTTTCCAGCAGTATGGGACTGGTGGTGCTGTATGCTGCTTATAAGGCAGAAAACCACGCAACAAAGGCAGAAATTATAAGAACTGTGAAAAAGCTAAGGCGCTACGTTTCATCAGCTTTTATTATTGACAATACTCACATGATGTGCCGGGCTGGGAAAATATCCAAACGGATACAAGTTTTGTGTGATGCACTGCTGCTTCATCCGGTCATTGTACTTCGAAACAGCAAAATTATGGTTGGGGTATGGAAATGGGCAGTTTTTCCCGTGTTGCAAAACGCTATGTCCGAAAAGTGTTTGCAAATGCAAAAAACATAGATCGGAGAATCCTGTTTATTACATATGCAGGAATGGACAGCGAAAGCCTTCGGTATATCCAGGATCTGGTACAGCAGTATTGTCCATTTGAGCGAGTTTACGTGCAGAGAGCTTCTTCTGCCATTGCCAGCAACTGCGGCCCGGGTTCCTTTGGCTTGCTGTTTATGAGAAAGTATGAGGACGGTATCTATTTATCAGAAGCATCGAAGCCAGATACAAATGCATAGATGGAAAATATTCTTTTAGAGCGTGTTTGAAAATTGAAACACGCTCTTAGTTTATTTTTCGGATTTAAAAAAAAGGGCTTGCAATATAAGGAAATATGTGCTATCTTAATTAATGCTGTGGCATGATAGCGGTGAAGCGTGAGGTTGCTGTTTTAAGAAACAGGTTTTCCGTGGAGCGAATGTCAAGTTAGAAAACTGGCGACAAGTCACTGTACCAATTTAACATCTGGACCTGGTAAAGGACAGAAACAGCGTGTGGGTCTATGACACACACGGGAACGTGTACAGTCACCGCTTGTCGTACTTCGTAAAAGTGCGAAAAGGAGGCGACTTTTTTTATGGCAAGTCAAGTTATGAGAATCACATTAAAGGCGTATGATCATCAGTTAGTGGATCAGTCTGCCGGAAAAATCATCGAAACTGTAAAGAAAACGGGATCCAAGGTGAGCGGGCCGGTGCCGCTGCCTACGAAGAAGGAAGTAGTAACCATCTTACGTGCTGTTCATAAGTACAAAGATTCCAGAGAGCAGTTCGAGCAAAGGACTCATAAAAGGCTGATCGATATCATCACCCCAAGCCAGAAGACGGTAGATGCATTGTCCAAGCTGGAAATGCCTGCAGGTGTTTATATCGATATCAAAATGAAAAACAAAGGCTGATGGCCGGATCATCAGCAGTGGCAAGTTAGTTAATCCTGAATAGTTTCAATATAAAAGCAACACTGCTTCCTAAAAGGAATCAACATACCGCTGTGGCGGTTTATAGTGTTCCACCTATATTCAGACTGCTCTAGGATGAACGCGGACTAGGTATTAGATTTAAGAAGCGTTCCGCTGTAGATGCCGAAGCATACAAAAGCTTACTGACAGGCTTTTGTATCATGAAAACAGGAGGTAAAAAGATGAAGAAAGCGATTTTAGCGACCAAAGTCGGAATGACTCAGATCTTCAACGAAGCAGGAGTGTTGACTCCCGTAACCGTTCTCCAGGCTGGCCCCTGTGTGGTTACCCAGGTTAAGACGGTTGAGAATGATGGCTACAAGGCTGTACAGGTTGGTTTTGTAGATAAGAGAGAAAAATTAGTAAATAAGCCAGTAAAAGGCCATTTTGACAAAGCTGGTGTTTCTTACAAGCGTTACGTAAGAGAGTTCCGGTTTGATAACGCAGAAGAATATTCTGTGAAAGATGAAATTAAAGCGGATATCTTTGCGGCAGGTGATAAGATTGACGCGACTGCGATTTCCAAAGGTAAAGGCTTCCAGGGTGCGATTAAGAGATTGGGCCAGTCCAGAGGTCCTATGACCCATGGTTCCAAGTTCCATCGCCATCAGGGCTCCAATGGTTCCGCTACCACCCCAGGCCGTGTATTTAAGGGCAAGGGAATGCCAGGGCATATGGGAAATGTTCAGATTACCATTCAGAATCTTGAGATCGTTAAGGTAGATGCCGAGAACAATCTGATTCTGATTAAGGGTGCTGTGCCAGGGCCTAAGAAAGCATTAGTAACCATTAAAGAAACCGTAAAAGTTTCGAAGTAAGCTTTTAATCGGAAAGGAGGATCACACATATGGCAAATGTAGCTGTTTTTAATATGGAAGGCAAAGAAGTTGGCGCGTTAGAGCTGAATGATGCTGTGTTTGGTGTAGAGGTAAATGAGCACTTAGTACACTTGGCTGTTGTTGCCCAACTTGCAAATAAACGTCAGGGAACACAGAAAGCAAAAACTCGTGCTGAAGTATCCGGCGGCGGAAGAAAGCCCTGGCGGCAGAAAGGAACCGGCCACGCAAGGCAAGGTTCTACCAGAGCTCCCCAGTGGACAGGCGGTGGCGTTGTATTCGCTCCCACCCCAAGGGACTATTCCATCCGGCTGAATAAGAAGGAGAAGAGGGCTGCCTTAAAGTCCGCTCTTACCAGCCGCGTGCAGGAAAACAAGTTCATCGTAGTAGATGAGTTAAAATTTGATGAAATCAAGACCAAGAACTTCAAAGCAGTGATGGATAATTTAAAGGTATCGAAAGCTTTGGTGGTATTAACGGATAATGATCAAAACACCGTATTATCCGCAAGGAATCTTGCAGAAGTTAAGACGGCTTTTGTCGGAAACATTAACGTATATGATATTTTAAAATATAATACGGTCGTTGCTACAAAGGCGGCAGTTGCAAACATCGAGGAGGTGTACGCATAATGGCAGATATTAAGTACTACGACGTAATTTTAAAGCCTGTGATTACAGAAAAGAGCATGAATGCTATGGCAGACAAAAAGTATACCTTCCTGGTACACACAGAGGCCAATAAAAGCATGATTAAAGAAGCAGTTGAGAAAATGTTCCCGGGAACTAAGGTTGCTTCCGTGAACACCATGAATATAAAAGGAAAGGTTAAGAGAAGAGGCATGACCTTCGGATTAACCGCAAAGACCAAAAAAGCGATTGTAAAGCTGACGGAAGACAGCAAAGAAATCGAACTCTTCGAAGGACTGTAGGCAGGCATTGAACACTTAGCCAGGTATTATCGAGCTTAGTGTGAAAGCGGATACTCGAAACGAAGTGGAGAGTATCAATAGAGCTTAGATGAGCGAACAACCCGCCCCAGCCGATTTGCCCTTTTCCAACATTCAAAATCCGGTGTATATGCGGATTGGGGGATGTTTCATAAGTCACAGGATACAGGGCACAAATATACGATGAAAAAATCGTGATAAAGAATGAAAAGGAGTAAATGTCATGGGAATTAAGAAGTATAATCCATATACACCTTCAAGAAGACACATGACCAGTTCTGATTTTGCAGAAATTACCAAGTCTACTCCAGAGAAATCTCTGGTAGTTTCCTTAAATAAGAATGCAGGTCGTAACAATCAGGGTAAGATTACCGTCAGACATCATGGAGGCGGCAGCAGAAGAAAATACAGATTGGTTGATTTTAAGAGAAATCACAAGGATGGTGTTCCGGCAGTCGTTAAGGCTATCGAGTACGATCCGAACCGTACCGCAAATATCGCTTTAATCTGCTATGCAGACGGCGAGAAGTCCTATATTCTGGCTCCGGCAGGTTTAACCGTAGGCATGAAGGTAATGAACGGCGAAACCGCAGAGGCAAAGATTGGAAACTGCCTGCCGCTGGCACAGATTCCTGTAGGTACAGAGATTCACAATATTGAGTTATATCCGGGCAAGGGCGGTCAGCTGGTTCGTTCCGCTGGCAACTCTGCTCAGTTAATGGCTAAGGAAGGCAAATATGCCACATTAAGACTTCCTTCCGGCGAAATGAGAATGGTTCCGATTATCTGCCGCGCAACCATCGGCGTAGTTGGAAACGGCGATCATGCACTGATTAACATCGGTAAGGCCGGCAGAAAACGTCACATGGGTATCAGACCTACCGTCCGCGGTTCTGTTATGAACCCCAACGACCATCCGCACGGCGGTGGTGAAGGCAAGACGGGTATCGGCCGTCCAGGTCCTAGCACACCTTGGGGCAAACCGGCACTCGGCTTAAAGACCAGAAAGAAAAACAAGCAGTCGAACAAGTTAATTGTAAGAAGACGCGACGGTAGAACATTAAAGTAATTAAGGAGGTTTGAACTTATGAGTCGTTCATTAAAAAAAGGACCATTTGCTGATGCTCATTTACTGAAAAAGATCGATGCAATGAACGCTTCCGGGAGTAAGCAGGTAATTAAGACCTGGTCCCGCCGTTCCACGATCTTCCCGCAGATGGTTGGTCATACAATCGCCGTTCATGATGGAAGAAAGCACGTTCCGGTTTATATTACCGAAGATATGGTAGGTCATAAACTGGGCGAGTTCGTTGCCACCAGAACATTCCGCGGACACGGTAAAGACGAGAAGAAATCCAGATAATCAGTCGTTTTGAAAGGAGGTTTTTATCCATGGCTAAAGGACATAGATCCCAAATTAAGAGAGAAAGAAATGCGAATAAGGACACCCGGCCAAGCGCAAAGTTATCTTACGCACGGGTTTCGGTTCAGAAAGCATGTTTCGTTTTAGATGCCATCAGAGGCAAGGACGTAAATACCGCACTTGCTATCGTAACATACAACCCAAGGTATGCATCCAGCTTAATCAAGAAGTTATTAGAGTCTGCGATTGCCAATGCAGAGAATAATAACAACATGAGCAGAGAGAACTTATTTGTTGAGGAGTGCTACGCAAATAAGGGACCGACCATGAAGAGGATTCACCCAAGAGCACAGGGACGCGCTTATCGCATCGAGAAGAGAATGAGCCATATTACCATTGTGCTGAATGAGAGATAAGGAGGAGGCAGAGCATGGGACAGAAAGTTAATCCGCACGGTTTAAGAGTCGGCATTATTAAAGACTGGGATTCCAAATGGTATGCAGAAGCTGATTTTGCTGACTGCCTGATTGAAGATCATGATATCAGAAAGTTTCTGAAGAAAAGATTATACAGCGCAGGTATTTCTAAGGTCGAAATTGAACGTGCGTCTGACCGGGTAAAGATTGTTATCTACACGGCTAAGCCGGGTGTTGTAATCGGTAAGGGCGGCGCTGAGATTGAGAAGTTAAAAGGCGAAGTTCAGAAGATGACTTCCAAAAAGGTATTTATTGACATTAAAGAAATCAAGCGTCCAGACAGAGATGCCCAGTTGGTTGCGGAGTCTATCGCGCAGCAGTTGGAAAACCGTGTTTCCTTCCGGCGTGCTATGAAGTCTACTATGGGACGTTCTATGAAGGCTGGCGTTAAGGGAATTAAGACTGCCGTTGCCGGACGTTTAGGCGGCGCTGATATGGCACGTACTGAGTTTTACAGTGAGGGAACCATCCCGCTGCAGACATTAAGAGCAGATATTGACTATGGATTCGCTGAGGCAGATACCACCTACGGCAAAGTTGGCGTTAAGGTATGGGTTTACAAGGGCGAAGTACTTCCTACTAAGGGAAATA
>CAJUTC010000025.1 GCA_910589195.1 uncultured Lachnospiraceae bacterium | reverse complement strand
TTTATTGTCACTGGTGATTGCAACTATGATGTCTGGATTTGTATGCATGGTTGTGAGCATTGCCGCACAGTCTAATCTATGGAATTTTTCTAAATATAGATTGGATGAAAGTAATACATCTTATAAGGAATTAATCAAATATGGATATCCATTTATTTTTTCCATGGGGATAACAACATTGTTTCAGGCTGCAGATAAGTTTGCGCTAAATATGTATCGCTCTTACAGCGAGGTAGGGATTTATGCGTCAACTGCAACATTAATTAATATTTTTGCAATAATACAGTCAACTTTTAATTCGTTATGGGTTCCGATGTCTGTTGAACATTATTCTAAAGATAAGGAGGACAAAAGCTTTTATCAAAAAGGTAATCAGATAATCACTGTAGTTATGTTTTTTATTGGACTGTCACTGATTCTTTGCAAGGACTTATTTGCTATTCTGTTAGGTGAAAAGTATCGAGAGGCTGCGTACATATTGCCCTTTTTGATTTTTAATCCAATTATGTACACAATATCAGAAACAACTGTATGCGGACTTGTATTTATGAAGAAAAGTAACATGCAGGTTGTCGTTGCTTTAGGGGCTTGTGTTACGAACATGATAGGAAATACGATCCTTGTACCACGACTTGGATGTCAAGGGGCAGCAATATCGACAGGTATCTCCTACATTGTTTATTTTACTCTGAGAACTATCCTCTCTAATAAATATTATTATGTTGATTTTAAGTTGAAAAGGATTTATATATTGACTCTTGCTACATGTGCGTATGCTTTTTATAATACATTTTATTATTTTAACATTGGTTCTATCATAAGTTATGTGATATGTCTGGTTGTTTTAATAATTCTGTATTTTGACACAATAAAATGGTGCGTAAATTATGGTATTAACTTGATGAAAGGATTTTTGGGTTCATGGAAAAAAGGCAATCATTAATTTTACTCAAACGATCTATATGATCTTGGACTATAGCAATTACCAAATAGAAATATGGTTAAATATAAAATTACTCCAACCCTTTATGGTTTGGAGTAATTTACTATAGTTCACATGTACTTTTACTTTTTGATGTCATTTCTGTTTTATATCTCATCTTTTTCCAGTCCAAAATACAAAGGAACCAATATGGCGTTTACCATTAATGGATCAAATATCGATATTAGAGCCATTGACACATCAGCTCCAAGATAAGGCGGCTCTAAATATAAATTATGTAAAGCATTGACTAAGCTTATGGTAATACCTAATCTTCCAAATATTGAACTGGATATACAAGCTAATTTGACTGCTTTTACGCTGCTATGCTTTAATGCTGAAACAGACGCGTGCCATTGCCTGTTTATACTATTAATATACTCATGGGAAGAAATATGCCAATAAAGTTTGAACTTTATTTGTGAATAAAGTTTGACTTATTTAGCGGAAAGTACCATTGAAATTGATGCATAATGAAGCAGGGCATAACAATAAAATTTGCCTTTCCAACATAGAATATTCATCATAATATGTATCAAATATGTATCAAACCCAATAAAGTATTTGAACAATTCATACAGATATTGTATAGTTATTTTATAGAATGATTTTCATTTGGAACGATTGTCACAAACTTACGAAGGAAAGAATATGTAAAAGAAAAAGCCATATAACCATGAACCCAAGACATGATACTTGTGTAGTAGTGTATGGAAGCTCCAAAAAACAGAAAGGTGCATTTTTATGGAAAAAAAACATTCGATAGAAAAGACGCAGGATACTCTGTGGATAGTAAAGCAGGACAGTTATGCCATGAACGGAAATGCGGATACATGCAACCGCCAGGATTTTGCGTCTGGAAATGTGTGCAGGGATGAAAATCAAAGAGAGCACGAGATGGCACTTCAAAGAATCCGGGAAACCGAACGCTATCTTGATAAAATCAGAGGCAGCCTGTTTGGCGGCGCGGTTGGTGACGCTCTCGGGTATCCGGTGGAATTTTTTAGTGAAAGCCAGATCGTTTCACGATATGGAAAAAATGGCATACAAGAATATGAACTTGACAATTCAAGTGGAAAAGCCCTGATTTCAGATGATACTCAGATGACACTTTTCACGGCAAATGGGATTTTGGTGGCAAATACCATGGAAGCCATGGGCGGCATGGGAGGTGATCTTAGCAGCTATATTGCTATATCCTACCAGGACTGGCTTAAGACACAAAATTTAACGTTTGAAGAGGCTAAAAATCAGCCAAGGGGATATGGGAAGAGATGCATTTCTTGGCTGTCAGAGGTTCCGGAATTATATAACTTAAGGGCTCCCGGAAATACCTGCCTGTCTGCGCTTGGCCAGCAGGAAAATGAGAAGGGATATGTTGGCGATTATATGACTCATCCGCAGAATAACAGCAAAGGCTGCGGTGGCATTATGCGTGTTGCGCCGATTGCATTGAAACCATATCCGCTTGCGCAGATAGAGGAAATTGACCGTGAGGGCGCCAAGACTGCCGCAATCACACACGGACATTCCCTTGGATATATGCCGGCGGCTGTCCTGGTTCATATCATCAGCCGCATCATTTATCCCAAAAGGGAACAGACATTAAAAGAGATTGTGTTGGAAGCTAAGGATACGGTAGCGAAATTATTTGACGGTGACAAGCATCTGAACGAATTGACTCATATCATCAGCTTGGCAGTTAACCTGTCGGAAAACCAGGAGAATGATCGTTACAATATTCATCAGATTGGCGAAGGCTGGGTAGCGGAAGAAACCCTTGGAATTGCGATTTATTGTTCTCTCCGTTATCAGAATGATTTTTCGTCTGGCATCATTGCCGCCGTAAACCACCAGGGCGACAGCGATTCCACGGGGGCGGTTACCGGAAATATTCTTGGCGCGCTGGCAGGCTATGATGGAATCGAAGAGAAATGGAAACATAATTTAGAGCTTGCCGATGTAATTTTAGAAATGGCGGATGACTTATGCCATGGGTGTCAGATGTCAGAACACAGCTCTTATAAAGATACGGATTGGATCCGGAAGTATAGGAAGATGCGTTGGAAAGACCACAGCATGGTAAAATAGGCAATGGGGATACGTTTTCTTGAGCGGCTGTTTTGGACAAACCATTTGATTCTTCGCTGAATTTTTATTCTGCATAAAATGTTTTTAAGGTATCCAGACAAATACATCCTAACGGGTTTCCAAAAACGGCTCCGCAGTCAATGGCAATATGATGATGTTTCTGATAAATTTTTCCGGCAAAACTTTTATCGATCAGACCTGTGGGGGTGTGTCCGGTAACAATATAGCGGTCATAAAAATACTGCTGGCCATAATCCGGCTCCCCTAGGATAAAATCCTCCCAATTACAGGAATCCAAATCCAGCATGCGTTCCTTTTCCGGAACTGTATGGGAAAGAAAAAAATGCCTTCCGTTTATGTCTAGCTCTTTATAGATCTTGAATGTTTTAAAAAACATAAGAACATCGTTCCGTTTGTTTTTATCAAGAGATTGAAATCCTTTAAATGTTTTTGCTCCACCGTCTAAAAACCATAAACGGAAGGCTTCGATTACATTTTCATCAAGGGGATCTTTCTTCAGGGGAAGCTTTTTTAACAGGGAATAAGCCATAACATCATGGTTTCCAAGGAGAGGGATGATATTGCTATGCCCCATTATTTCCAGGAGGATTTGAATTCCGCCGGCACCACGATCTACAATATCGCCCAGGATATAGAGAGTATCCTGGTCACAGAAATGGATTCGTTTTAGCATCCGCTTAAACAGATTATAACAACCATGCAGATCAGACATTGCATAAATCATAAAAAATTACTCCTTTGATTTGGAAACGTTCTTGTTTCTGTCTGTAACGTGTATTGTTGGTTTTAATTTTACACCGTTTTGGCGGATTTCAAGAATTGCTTTTTACGGGTTTTGGCCATCGGCAATTAAAAAGCTAGTTAGACATTTGTGTCCATAAAAATATCAATAATCAATTTCAAGATTCCATCAGTGAATCATCAAATTCTAATTCTTATACTTCTATAAAATCGAGGCATGCCGCTGTTTTAGATGACAGAAGCAGGACAGGTCATATCCATATAATTATTTGCCCTTTTTGAGCGCTACGGTGAGTATCCCATAAAATCCCGGAATTGTCAATCCAATTATAAAACCATTCGGATCCGATTTCAATTCGGCTTATTGTTACAACTGATTGGAATCCGGATATTATAAAGTGTTTTGATGTGCTTTTGCATGATATCAGCAAGATAAGCCAGTACATAGGATACGGCAAGGAATATAGATGGTCTTGGAAACCCTGACAGGCAGGGAACAAGGATGGTGCTGGAGGAGGCGGTGTTTGTTATTCATCTTGATTTTTCTTGTGAAACAAAATGATACGAGGTATAATAAAAGGCATCATGAAAGCATTACATATTTTGCGTTTCTATGTTTCGATTGTTATGGGATGGTTGGGACTGACGAATCCATCCATTGTGGTTCCAAATTAAGATATGATGTAAGGGGATAAAATGAGTATCAATTTTCGGAAAATATTTGCCATATTCAATCTTCTTTTATATTTGCCGGTAGTTATGCTGATATGGGCAGGGTTAAGTAATAAAGATTTTTCTTTAAAACAGCAAGAAACCAGCTATCTTATCGGCGTAAGTTATATGACAATGAATAATGAGTTTTATAAGATCCTGAATGAAGAAATCAGTAATCGTGTGGAAATGGAAGGGGATCGGATTGTTTTAAGAGATCCTGCCTTAAATGTGGACAGACAGATTGAGCAGATTGATGAAATGCTGCGAATGGGGATTGATGTACTGGTTGTAACTCCGGTAGACTGGAAAAGTCTGTCTGGTATATTAAGGAAGGCAAAAGAAAAGGGAGTTTATATTGTGGTGGTCGATTCTGATCTGGAAGAAGGCAGCCTTGCGGACTGTACGATTACTTCTGATAATTATAACGCTGGGTGTTTAGTGGGACAGCATTTTCTAAAAGAGAACCAGAAATCAAATTTAATTGTTATGACCCATGACGTGGCAAAATCTGGACAGGACAGAGTACAGGGATTTTTAGATGTGGTAGAGCAAAGTGATCAAATTCATGTGGTAAAGAGCATCAACTGTGACGGACAATTGGAGATCGCCATGCCTAAAATGCAGGATGTTATCCAGGAAGGCGTTTTATTTGACAGTGTATTTTGCCTCAATGACCTGGCGGCTGTGGGGGTGGTTGCGGCTTTAGACGAACATGAGTTGCTGGATCAGGTGAAAGTGTATGGAATTGATGCCTCGCCGGATGCCAAGGCCTTGATCAAAGAGGGGATGATGTCCGCGTCTTCCGCCCAGTTCCCTTCCAGGATTGGTCAGACGGCAGCAGATATTATTTACCGTCTTTTAGATGGGGAAGCGGTAGAACGAAATATTAGTGTACCAGTGGAGCTGGTGACACAAAAAAATGTGGAACAGTACAGTATTGACAGATGGCAGTAGAAGAGGAAATTAGATATGGACAAGGAACGTTTTCCAAAGTATGTATTGGGAATGATGAAAAACTTGAATATGGTTATCATTCTGTATTTGGCGATTGTGACCGTACATAGCCTGTCCGGCTATATTTTTGAACATTCTGCTATGGATTTTTTAATGAAGGTGAAACGGATGCCCATGGAACCATGGAAACTTCCGGTGATATCAATAGGTCTGTATTTGTGCCTGCTTCTGTTGCTGTCGATTCCCTGTAAGAGCAAAACCAACTTTCTATTTAAAACGATTATAGAACTTGGAATTGTATTTGCTATCAGTTATGCATTGAATTTTAGCTATACCGGAATGGTATTTTTGATTATTGCGGAAACGATGAGCTATTTTTCTGACATGAAACAGAGAATCATACTGGTTGCTTCCATATTTGTAGTTTATATGCTGATGGACTATAATCTTCTGTCGGCAAAGTATCCGATTATTTCCATGGAAACTTGTTGGGCCTATTATAACAGAGAAACCCAGTCGTTATTGTTGGGATTGAGGAATATACTGAATTCGTTAAATATGATAATTTTTATCAGTTATACCATTGTGTTGATTTTGGCGGAAGAAAAGGAAAAAGAGCGAATATTAGGATTGAATGAAAGGCTAAATACAGCAAATCAGGAATTGAAACTGGCCAATAAAAAATTGGAAGAATACGCCAGGGAATCGGAAAAAACGGCAGAAACACGGGAACGAAACCGTCTGGCCAGAGAGATTCATGATACATTGGGACATTCGCTGACAGGAATCATTACAGGAATTGATGCATGCGTCATGCTGGTGGACATAGCCCCAGAAGCGACAAAAGAACAATTAAAAGCGATTGCTAATGTAGCAAGACAGGGGGTTAAGGATGTCAGGCGCTCTGTGAAAGCGCTCCGTCCGGACGCGCTGGAAACGCTGGATCTGAAATCAGCTTTGATTCAGATGATAGAGGAAACAAAGAATTCTACAGGTGTCCAGATTATCTATCAGATTGAAGGCAAGTTAAAAAATTTTAATAAGGATGAGGAAAATATTGTCTATAGGATAATACAGGAATCGATTACAAACGCAATTCGCCACGGGAATGCCAATAAAATAAAAATCCGGATTGACAGAGAATTTAATATGCTGAAAATCCATGTAGAAGATAATGGAGTAGGGTGCGATAATATACAAAAGGGGTTTGGATTACATCATATGGAAGAACGTCTGAATATGTTGAATGGCTCCTTAAGCTATTGCGGAGAGAATGGTTTCATCATAGACGCAAAGATTCCGATCAGATGGGGAACGGAGGAAAAGAATGATTAAAATATTAATTGCTGATGATCAGGAACTGATCCGGCAGAGCCTTACAATCATCTTGAACAGTGAAGCTGATTTTGAAGTGACCGATGCGGTTGCCAATGGCGTGGAAGTGATACGTTCTATACGAAAAGAAAGACCAGATGTAATCCTGATGGATATCCGGATGCCGGAAATGGATGGTGTCGTTTGCACTCAGATCATAAAGGAGAACTATCCCAATATTAAAATTATCATATTGACCACCTTTGACGATGACGAGTATGTGTTTAACGCATTGAAATACGGTGCCAGCGGTTATCTCCTGAAAGGGATTTCCATGAAAGAATTATCAGAAGCGATCCATAAAGTATATCATGGAACGGCCATGATCAATGAGGACATTGCCTCAAAAGTGGTTCGCCTGTTCTCCAGAATGGCACAGTCTAATATGGTAATCCAGGTAGACGAACGGCAGTCTGCCGATCTTAAGGATAGCGAGTGGCAGGTTATTGTGCAGGTGGGAAGCGGGCTGTCTAATAAAGAGATTGCTACAAAACTGAATTTGTCTGACGGAACCATCCGAAATTGCATCAGTACTGTTTTAAGTAAGCTGAATTTGCGGGATCGGACACAGCTTGCCATTTGGGCAGTACAGACTGGCGCTGTCAACAAGGTGTTTGGAGATAGAAATTAATGGAAAAAAAAACGAGCAGGAACGATATGATCCGGGCAGCGGTCTGTGTAATCCTTTTGATAGTTATATGGATGATAGCCAGCGATAGTTATAAAAAACTGCCAGGATTTTATAAAGATGTGATACGAATTGGCGTTTTCAGTGACAGCTACTGGGATGTGCAGAATGGTTATTCTTACAAAATACTAGAGGATGCCATTGCGCAATTTGAAGAACAGAATCCAGGTGTCAGGGTCGAATATGTAAGTGGTATTATAAAGGACGATTATTCAGAATGGCTGTCGGAACAAATCATGAAAGGGGATGCCCCGGATGTGTTTTTTGTGCTGGGAGAATATTTTAATGATTTTGTTGAGGCCGGGGTGTTGAAAGAACTGACTCCGTTCATAGAGGGAGATCAGAATTTCTTTCCTGATCGATATTACACTTCTGCGTATGAGTATGGGAATTATGAAGGGATACAATATGCATTGCCTTATGAGTGCGCTCCAAAACTAATGTTTGTAAATAAGAGTATTCTGGAGAGAGAAGGCCTGGCTATGCCAGATGATCAATGGACATGGGAGGATTTTTACAAAATATGCAGTGAAGTAACAAAAGATACGGATGGAAACGGTACGATTGACCAGTTTGGAACAGTGGGTTATACGTGGGAAGATGCATTTGATTCCAATGGAGTTATACTGTTTGACGAGAGAGGGAAGGAATGTTATCTGACAGATAAGAAGGCCAGAAACGCAATTTCGTTTATAGGGAAAATGGGAGAGCTGAACAAACGATACAGTGTTTCCAGTAAAGAGTTTGCTATGGGGAACGTGGCGTTTCAGCCTATGTTGTTTTCTGAATATAGAGCCTATAAGTCCTATCCCTTAAGTATAAAAAAATACTCAGGGTTTGAATGGGATTGCCTGACGATGCCAGCCGGTCCGGAGGGAAGAAATATTTCCCGGCTGGATACCCTTACTCTTGCTATGAGTGAATCGACTGTCCATAGCAGGAAAGCCTGGGAACTGATGAAATTCCTGACAGGCGATGAGAAGATCCAGTCAGAGATTTTCAGCTATTCCGAGGGAGTACCTGTACTGAAAGAAGTTGTGGAGTCAGGGGAAAATCAAAAGGTTTTCTCCGGAGATTCGGATACTGGTAATGTGCTGAGCCTTTCTATGTTAAGCGATGCGGTGGAGCAGGCCGTTGTAGTTCCTCGGTTTCATGATTATGACAGTGCGATCGCAGAAGTGGATCGGGCAGTTAGAAACATTCTGGAGGGCAGTTCAAATGTCAATATGGAAACCATTATCCAGAATCGGAATATCAATAACTATTTGAAAACAAAACAGTAAAATATGATAAATGTCATATAAAAGAAGTGACACATGACAGGAAGAAAGAGTGACACATGTAAGATGAACATGTGCCGCTTTTTTTATATACTAAAAACACGATATAACACAACTTATAATGGAGGGAGGTATAAAGATGAAGTACATATTATTAGTAAGCCATGGGATAATGGCACAGGGAGTCCATAGTGTTCTGGAAATGCTTGTGGGAGAAGGAAGAGAGGATATTTTGTCTACAAGCTTGAAAAACGGCATGGGTTCTGATGAATTTGCTGAGAATGTACGGAAATGTGTTTCTGCAGTCAAAGAAGAGGATGAACTTCTTGTGTTCGCTGACCTGATCGGAGGGTCTCCGCTGACTACCACAGCGGATGTACTGGCGTCAGAAGGGCTTTTGGGCCGTGCAACTATGGTAGGTGGAATGAATTTGCCGCTGGTGGTTAGCGCTGTGGTTTCAAAGGATGGCATGGAAACGGGAGAGCTTGTTGATATGCTGATTCAGGAATCCCGGGAAGCTCTTCGGAAATTTGCGGTGGCTGTCAGCGAATCGGAAGATGAGATCTGAAATCATAACGTAAACAGGAAAGAAAGGTAGGTAGAGATTATGGCAATATCGTTTATTCGTGTAGATGATAGAATGATTCATGGACAGACTTGTACAAGGTGGGCATTGGAGTATCCCTGTGACGGATTAATCGCAGTTAACAATGCGGCGGCAAAAAACCCGGTGTTAAAAGCGGCGTATAAAAGTGCCAGCGGCAAAAAGACTTTTGTGTGGTCGCTAGATGAATTTAAAGAAAAGAGTGAAAAAGTCTTAAAGAGCAAAGACAATTATTTTGTCATTACCAAAAATCCATTAGACATGGAAACGATACTGGTTGAACAGGGATTAAGACCGGGAATTAACACAGTGATCATCGGGCCGTGTAATGACAGGCCCGGGACGACAAAACTGGGCAATAACCAGTCTATCACTCAGGAGGAAGCTCAGGCTCTGGAAAATATTATGAATGCGGGATATGAAGTTGAGTTTGCTCTTTTGAAGGACGAAGCAATCGGTAACTGGAAAAAGTTCAGAGGACAGTTTGGGTTTCACTAAGGAGGGACGATTATGACGATCAGTTGGTTGCAGGCAGCTTTGCTTGGCCTGTTTGCGTGTTTGTCCAGTATGCCTGGTATGGGAGGTTCCTCGGTGGGTAATTACACCTTTGGAAGACCTTTAATCGGCGGATTCATTTGTGGCTTGATTCTGGGCGATATGACTACCGGAATCTTGGTAGGCTGTGCTATGCAGGTGGTTTATATTGCGCTGGTTACTCCCGGCGGAACGGTATCTGCCGATGTCCGTGCTGTCAGCTACATAGGGATTCCTCTGGCTATGGTTGCGCTAAAAAGCTATGGCTTGGAAGCAACGTCCGCAGAGGGCGCAGCGCTTGCTACTTCATTTGGCGCAATGGTTGGTACTCTTGGAACCGTATTATTTTATGGAACCGCAACGATTAACCTTGTGTGGCAGCACATTGGCTGGAAGGCAGTGGAGAAGAGGGACTATCACAAACTATATGTGGTTGATATGATCCTGCCTTGGATTTCCCATTTCATTTGTTCCTTTATCCCAACATTGATTATGTGTAAAATGGGAACCAGTGTAGTAGAATTAATCAAGACCACACTTCCCATGGATGGAATCGCCATGAAGACGTTATTTACAGTTGGCTCCCTTCTTCCTTGTGTTGGTATTGCCATTCTCTTAAAGCAGATCGTAAAACAGGTAACCGACTTTATTCCGTATCTGTTTGGATTTACTTTGGCAGCATCGATCGGGATTAACCTGGTATCCGCAACTGTCATTGCCGGAATGTTCGCAGTTATTAACTATAAGATTAAAATGCTGTCCGTAAGCAAAGCAGCAGTAGCTGGCGGATACGATGATGACGAGGAGGAAATCTGATATGGAGAAGAAATTATCAAAAAAAGCTTTGTCAAAGTCTTTCCATAATTGGTTCTATGGACATCTTACCTGTTTTTCACAGGAACATATGCAGACCTTTGGATATCTGTGCTCTATGCTTCCTCTGGTGGAAGATCTGTATGACAATGAAGAGGATAAGGCGAAGGCCATGAATACCTATACAGCATTTTTTAACACAGAGCCGCAGCTTGGCACCCTGATCGTTGGCATTACCGCAGGCTTGGAAGAGGCGAGAGCCAGCGGAACCGAGGATGTGGATGATGAAACGATCAATGGCCTCCGTGCCGGCCTTATGGGCCCGATAGCAGGTATTGGCGATTCATTAGTAGTAGGAACTGTGATTCCTATTCTTCTAGGTATCGCAATGGGTATGTCTACAGGCGGATCCCCATTAGGAGCGATCTTCTACATGGTTGTCTGGAATTTATTTGCTTACTTTGGCATGAGATTCCTGTATTTTAAAGGGTATAATCTTGAAACCAGGGCAGTGGAATTCTTGATAGGTGCACAAGGCGACGCTATCCGTGAATCGGTTTCTATTTTGGGCGGAATGGTGATCGGAGCAGTATCTGCAACCTGGGTAAGCGTTACCACATCATTACGGCTTGTGAATGATGCAGGTGAGTCGTATCTGGTGTTACAGGATAAATTAAATGAAGTATTTCCAGGACTTTTAACAGCGATTTTTGTAATTGCGTGCTGGTTCTTGATGGCAAA
This sequence comes from uncultured Lachnospiraceae bacterium, assembly GCA_910589195.1. Lineage (GTDB taxonomy): Bacteria > Bacillota > Clostridia > Lachnospirales > Lachnospiraceae > Caccovicinus. The sequence goes on along the minus strand of CAJUTC010000025.1, from coordinate 38,344 downwards.
AAAGCAAATGTCGCCGATTAAAGTTATGCTGCTTCTGGTAGTCGTTGCGTTTGTCGGCGTACTGGTCGGTTTCTTCAATCCAGGACTCGTATATTAGGAGGTAATATTGTGAATGCCTTAGAGAAGAACAGATTATCCCAGGAAGCTGCCCTTCAGATAAAAGCTCTGGGACAGATTGACAAATGGATGAAAATTGCCCTTGCTTTGTCTGCCGTTGGCGTAGCTTTTGCCTATACAGGATATACAGGAAAGATTTTTAATCTTTTCTTTGGCATTTCTGGAATCGTTCTGATTCTTACAGGCACAGGAAGTGCGGTTGTGTTTAACTTGGGTCTTAGGAACGGAAGACGGAATGTGGAAAAGATCTTAAATCTGTTGGAGATGGATAAGTCATGAAGTATAAGCTGATTTGTTTAGATTTGGACGGAACTCTTTTGAACGATGAAAAAAGGGTTCCGGAACCGGTAAAAGAAAGTCTTAGGAGAGTCCATCATATGGGGATCCCCATTGCGCTGGTTACGGGAAGGATGCCGGCGGCAACGGAATTGGTAGAGAAAGAACTTTCTATTCCCTGTATTAAAGCTTGTAATGCTGGAACCTATATTCTCCATGGAAATCAATGTATCCATACAAAACATCTGCCGTTGGAGGCGGCGCAGAGGGTTTTTGAGGAATTTTTGGCGAACGATGGAATTCCCCTATGGATCTTTGAGGGAAGAAAATGGTATGTAACTGGTGTAGATGTTTATGTAGAACGAGAAAGCGGAATCATTCACTATAAGCCAGAGATTGCGGTTATAGAAGCGCTTACAAAAGAGTGGAAAGAGAAAGGCACTGGGCCGAATAAACTTTTGATCGCCGCTGCTCCTGAAGTTATCTGCCGGATTCAGGATAAGATGAAAGCAGCAAGGCTTTTTGGGGTTGACATGGCTCGCTCAGCAGATTGTTATCTCGAAATTTTTCCAAAAGGAGCTACAAAAGGGGAAGCATTGGAAGCAATGTGCAATAAACTAAATATTCGCCTGGATGAAACCATTGCGTTTGGGGATCAGGAACTGGATATTCCTATGCTTAAAAAAGCAGGTACAAGCATTGCCATGGGAAATGCGATTACCGAATTAAAGGAACTGGCGGATTTTGTGACAAAGAGCAATAATGATTCCGGAATCGCTTATGCTCTGGATCACTATTTATTTGCTAATTAACAGGGGAGAAATCATTATATGGTAAAATTTCAATTTCTGGTAAAGGATTCCGCCGGCCTTTTACCAGAAGCCGCAGGGAAATTGGTAAAAGAAGCGATCGAGTGCACCAGCAAAGTGCAGATAAGAAAAGGGGAGAAAAGCGGTGACGCAAAGCTGATTTTTCATGTGCTTTCCTTATCGGCAAAAGCTGGCGAAACGATCGAGATTTTGGTGGAGGGCGAAAAAGAGCAGGAAGAGGCGGCGAAATTAGAAGCATTTATAAAAGCAAATTTATAGGGGAGAGCAAAAGGACAGCATAAGGCGCTGTCCTTTTGTTATGAACTTTAGTCTGTTGATTTTGGCTGGTTTATGATGATATATAGAAGGTGAGCTTTACAAACTTTCTGGTATTCAAAAAATATCTGTTAAAAAAAGGCGGTTGTATGCTATTATAGAATCATACTTATTTCAGGCGGATATGGTGAATCGGATGTTTGGAAAATGATACCGAAATACATGTAATATCTTTTTACAGTGAAATCTTTTTACAATTTAGGAATCGGATTCGGTATGATTCACGTGATTTAGAATCCGGAAGGAGGCATATAAAATTTTGCTATGGAAAAAGGAATAAAAAAAGATTTGTTTTTTACGTTCATGAAAATCGGCGCCTTTACCTTTGGCGGCGGATATGCCATGATTTCCATTATTGAAGATATCTGTGTGGACAAGAAACAATGGATCTCCCATGATGATATGATGAATGTAACTATTATCGCCGAATCGACTCCAGGGCCGATTGCCATTAACTGCGCCACATTTGTAGGATACCAGCAGGCAGGCCTTGCGGGGGCGCTCAGTGCCACCCTTGGAGTGGTATTGCCTTCTTTTTTTATTATTTTTTTGATTTCTCTGTTTTTCGAACGTTTTTTGGAAATAAGATTGATAGCTAACGGATTTAAGGGCGTAAAAGTAGCGGTAGGAATTCTAATCTGGAATGGGGCGGTGTCCATGATAAAGAAAATGCAGAAGAAAGCGCTTCCTATGGCAATTATGGCAGGATCCTTTGGCGCTATGGTTTTTATTAATCTGTTTTCCCGGAATGTTTCCACTGTCAGTTTGATGCTGATAGCAGGAGCTGTCAGCCTGACTGTGTTTATCCTGCGGGATTTATATAAGTAATTGGGAAACCTTCTCTGGCATGAGTATTGCGCTGAAGGTACTTTTGACACCTGAATCCTAAGGGTTCTAAGCGGAAAGGGGAAAAAGAAAGAGATGCTACTGGAATTATTTTTAGGATTTTTAAAAGTAGGCTGTTTTGCCTTTGGTGGTGCTTACGGGGCAATTCCGCTGATTCGTGACGTAGTATTGTCTTATGGCTGGATGGGGGATGAAGAGCTAACCTATCTGATTGCGGTTAGCGAGAGCACTCCGGGGCCAATTATGGTAAACCTTGCCACCTATGTGGGAAGCAGCCAGGCGGGATTTTTAGGGGCAGCTACTGCCACGCTGGCAGTTGTTTTTCCTGCTTTTTGCATCATCCTGCTGATAACAGCAGTGTTAAAAACAGCAGTGAAAAATAAATATACTCAGGCGGTGCTTAGAGGTCTAAAACCTTGTATTGCCGGTATTATTCTTGCTACCGGAACCAATATGATAGTCAGCCATTGTTTCATTTCTTTTCCAAGTATTCAGCCGGATATTCGGAATATTGCTATCGTATTTCTCTTGGCCATTGCTATGGCAATCTGGAAGAAACGGTTCCAGAAACGGCTGTCGCCATTGCTTCTGATTTTGTTGTCCGCCTGCTTTGGGGTTGTGGTTTATGGAATTTAGTGGAGCTTATTTATGTTTGAGTGGGATATTAATTACTGTCCCTTACATGACAGAACCTCTCACCCAGGATGACAGGAAACACAAGCAAACTTGTTATTTCCCATCACCCTCCGGGAGTGCGGTTCCATATCCTAAAAATGGAAGGTTTCATCTAACGTTAGCATAGCCTGATCTTTCCCGCTAATATTCAGCGCTGTCCCATCTTCCATGTGATACCCGTTTGCGGATGCTGTTCCAGCATAAGTACCCACCACCTGGGGCCAGGCGATTCCGATTTTGGGGTCGTTCCAGGCTAGGCCGCCTTCATCTTCCGGATGGTAGAAGTCGGTGCACTTGTAGCAAAATTCGGCAACATCGCTCAATACTAAAAATCCGTGAGCGAAGCCTTCTGGAATATAGAACTGTTTTTTGTTTTCTTCTGTCAGTTCAACGCCAAACCATTTTCCAAAGGTTTCGCTTCCACTGCGCAGATCAACCGCCACATCAAATACGGATCCTTTCACGACACGGACTAGCTTTCCCTGAGGAAAGTTTTTCTGGAAATGCAGACCTCGCAGCACGCCTTTGGAGGAACGGGACTGGTTGTCTTGCACAAATACCATAGTAAGACCCTGCTCCGTCATATCTTTTTGGTTATACGTTTCCATAAAATATCCTCTGGAATCTCCATGGACAGCGGGCTCAATGACACAAAGCCCCTGGATTCCCCCCGCGTTTTGTTCCACTTTAATTTGTCCCATTGTATCTTGCTCCTTTATCAAATTTAAGATGATGCCATAATTTCCCGCAGATAGCGGCTCAGTGCGTCTTTCCAGTCGGGAAGGGGAGCAAAGCCCTGCTGAACCAGCTTACTTTTATCCAAACGGCTGTTAAAAGGCCGGGAGGCCTTTGAAATTCCGTACTGGTCTGTTGTAACAGGAAGAATGGTTAAGCGGCTTTCTGAATATTCCTCATATCCTAACATGCTGGCCTGACGAAAGATTTCTTTGGCAAAGTCATACCAACTGATATAGCCGCCTTCATTGGTTGCGTGGTAATATCCGTATCGATTGGTTTCAATCATATCAACTAAAAGCCTTGCCAGGTCAAAGGTATAAGTAGGTGTGCCAACCTGATCATTTACGACTGTTAACTGCTCATGTGTTTTTCCGATATTCAGCATCGTTTTAATAAAATTTTTTCCATTTACTCCAAATACCCAGGCGATACGCACGATAAAAAAGCGCTCCAGGTTTTCGGAAACAGCCAGTTCTCCTTCCAGTTTGGTCTGCCCGTATACATTTAAAGGCTTATAGTCTTTGCAGTCCGGCTCCCAAGGCGTACTTCCCTGGCCGTCAAATACATAATCAGTAGAAAGATACATCATCGCACAGTCCAGCTTTTTGCAAGCTTCGGCCAGATACCGGGTTCCTTCTGCATTTACCAAACGGACTTTTTCCCGGTTTTCTTCCTCTTCTGCGGCATCCACAGCAGTCCAGGCGGCGCAGTGAATAACAGCGTCCGGCCTTGTTTCATTCATAACAGTTTGGACGGAATTCGGATTGGTAATATCCATTTCTTCGATATCTACGCCAATGGCTTTATGGCCACGTTTTTCCAATTCGTTTACAACATCATGTCCAAGCTGGCCGTTTACTCCGGTAACCAGTAATTTCATAGGTTCATTCCCCTTATAAATTGAATTGTTTGACTTAAATGGTTATATTAATCTGCTTTTTTAGTTTCACAACATGCGCTTGAAAAAGAGCTTCTGCCAGGCTGCGCATACACATTGGCAAGTTTTCAATTTTATTTAAGGTTATTTCATTTGGATGCCGAGTTACCGGTTTCCATACATTTGCTCATAGTAATTTTGATACTCGCCGGAAATTATGGTTTCCCACCATTCTTTGTGTTCCAAGTACCAACGAATGGTTTTCTGAATGCCGTCTTCGAATTTTGTTTCCGGAAGCCAGCCCAGCTCACGGTGTATTTTTGCGGGATCAATGGCATAACGCATATCATGGCCTTTCCGGTCGGTTACATACGTAATCAGGCTTTCCGGTTTTCCAAGCGCCTTGCAGATTATTTTTACAATATCAATATTTTTCATTTCATTATGTCCGCCGATATTGTATACTTCCCCTTCCCTGCCTTTATGGATAATTAAATCAATGGCTTTACAGTGATCTTCCACATAAAGCCAGTCCCGGATATTTTCCCCTTTTCCGTAAACCGGAAGAGGTTTATCATTTAAAGCATTGGCAATCATCAGCGGAATCAGTTTTTCCGGGAAATGATAGGGGCCATAATTGTTGGAGCATCGGCTGATGGTAACCGGAAGATGATAAGTCCGGTGATACGCCAGTACCAGCAAATCAGCGCCTGCTTTGGAAGAGCTGTAAGGGCTGCTGGTGTGGATTGGGGTTTCTTCGGTAAAGAATAAATCAGGACGGTCTAATGGCAGATCGCCATATACTTCATCGGTGGAAACTTGATGATAGCGCTTTATTCCGTATTTGCGGCAGGCATCCATCAGCACAGCTGTTCCCTTTATATTAGTATCCAGGAAGATTTCCGGATTTTCAATAGAGCGATCCACATGGCTTTCTGCCGCGAAATTTACCACCATGTCCGGGTGCTCTTCTTCAAATAGCTGATAAACTGCCTTTCGATCCGTAATGCTTTCTTTTACAAACCGAAAATTAGGGTTGTCCATAACAGGAGCTAAGGTTGACAGGTTTCCTGCGTAAGTCAGGCAGTCCAGGCATATAATCCGGTAGTCAGGATAGTGATCTAACATATGAAAAATAAAATTGCTTCCGATAAATCCGGCCCCGCCGGTAACGATTATTGTCATATTTGCAAATCCTTTCCGTGTTCTTGCTTTGTGTTTTTTGCCTTCATCTGGTCAATACAGACCGCTATGCTATTCTTATTTCTGTTATTTTTCCATAAAATGTGATCCGCTTTTGACGAAAACAGTATGGAAACACATGTTAAAACAGTTTATCAGTTTGTGCCAGGTAAGGGCAAATTGCGCCATGGTTAAGCGTGTACAGATGAAAGCCATATCAATGGAGCACATCCATATATTTTCCATCCAAAACATCTTTTAAATACTGACCATACTGGTTTTTCTTTAATACTTCATAAACCTTCAGCACGTCCTTTTTTGAAATCCAGCCATTTAAATAAGCGATTTCTTCCAGGCACGCAACCTTCCGATGCTGGTGGGTTTCTACCGTTTTTACAAAATTGGTAGCGTCTACAAGGCTTTCATGTGTTCCGGTATCCAGCCAGGTAAAGCCTTGGCCTAAAAGCTCCACATTTAACTTTCCCTGTTCCAGGTAAATCCGGTTTAAATCGGTGATTTCCAGCTCATTTCTTGCGCTGGGCTTTAAACTTTTGGCATATTCTACCACTTGATTATCGTAGAAATACAGTCCCGTTACACAGTAATTGCTTTTTGGCTGTAACGGCTTTTCCTCGATGGAAATGGCTTTCCCCTCACTGCTGAATTCTACGATTCCAAAGCGTTCCGGATCGTCTACATAATATCCAAAAACAGTAGCGCCTTTTCCGGTTTCCGCATTAACTACAGCCGCCTTTAACCTTTTTTTCAGACCATGGCCTGCAAAAATATTATCGCCTAATACCATAGCCACGGTGTCAGCTCCAATAAATTCTTCTCCGATAATAAATGCCTGTGCCAGGCCGTCAGGGCTTGGCTGGACGGCGTAGGAAAGAGCTACTCCAAACTGGTGTCCATCTCCTAACAGTTCCCGGAACCGAGGGGTGTCCTGAGGGGTGGAGATAATCAGGATATCCCGGATCCCGGCATTCATTAGTACGGACAGGGGATAGTAAATCATCGGTTTGTCGTAAATCGGAAGAAGCTGTTTGGATGTTACCATAGTAAGAGGGTAGAGCCGTGTGCCGGAACCTCCGGCTAAAATAATTCCCTTCATTATTTGCACCATCCTCAAATGAAACTGCTTGCATTTCTATTTGAGGCGCAAACACAAAGAGTGAAAGATGTGTGTTTGCATTTTGTCCTTCCTTCTTTTTTTCTTTCACCCTTCCTTGATTCTGTGCCATTTGACTTTATTATAAAAGATAACCTTAGGTCACATTCAAGTACTTTTTTATATTTTTCTGATTTTCTTGATCATACCAATTTTCCCTGAATCGGTTTGCGTCTTACTTTTGGCAGAGGAAAATTCCGGCGTCTTTTGTGATGGAAAACCCTTTTTGTGTTTTCTTTTTTACGAATGCGCGAAATTCCTGGTAAGAATTGGAAAGGTACTGGTTTTGGTTGCCATGACAGGAAAGGATATAAGAGATCAAAGGCTCTGGCTGGGTGACAATAAGGGAATCCGGATAATCCAACCACTGGACAGATTGGAAAAAGGGGGTTAGGATTAACGTTCCATTTTCACGGCCAAACCGTTCATAAAGCTTGTTGGCTGATAATTTGATCCGATCATTAAATTCTTGTACCAGTTGGCTGACCTCCTTCATATGGCCGCTTCCGTAAGTGCTGCATATAAAAGTGCCCCCCGGTTTTAAAATCCGCTGCACCTCTTTGCAGGCCTTTGGAACATCGTCACAGTAAAATAATACATGGTTTGCAATCACCAGATCAAAGCATTGATCCGGAAACGGGATTTGCTGGCAGTCAAATGTTTGAAAGGAAAAACGTGGATCCTCCGGACCAATGGAGCGCCTGGCATCCCGAAGCATCCCTTCTGAACGGTCAGAGAGAGTAATATGGACTGAAGCAGGAAGCTTTGGCAGGCTGATGTTCCATAAAGTTCCGTCGCCACATCCCACTTCCAGTATGTTTTGGCCTGGCCTGATATGGCACTGCTTGTAAATCCAGGGAAACCAGCCGAACGGATTGGCGGAATATAGCTTGTGAAGGTTAATTCTGGCGGAAATATTGGACGCGTCCTGGTACTGGTTTTTCATGCTTTTTTCCATACTGGTCAGATGGATTAAATTTAGCATTCGGCTCCAGTTAATGGAATGTTCCATCCGGATGGCCTGGGAGGTATCTTGGATGGCCCGCTCCACAAGCTGCATCTGTTCAATTTTATCCTGCACCAATTTTAGCTGGATATTCAGAGAATTCAGCAAAAAATGATAGTCAAAATCGCCTGTAAGCATTTCTCTGATATCATCCAGGGAAAAGCCCAGAAATTTCAGCAGAAGGATTTGCTGAAGACGGGCAAAATCCTGATCCGTGTAAAACCGGGCGCCGGATTCAGAAACGAGAGAGGGTTTTAATATATTTTGTTTATCGTAATAGCGGACGGTTCGAAGGGTAATATGAGCCATCCGGGAAAATTCTCCGGAAGAGTAATAACCTGGTTTTTTCATAACAGAAGTTCTTTCTAAATAGCAATAGCATAGTAGTTTGGTTCATAAATATCTGGTTTTTTCATAACAGAAATTCGTTACTAAATTGATTGGTATTGTAAAGACTGATAGCGTTTGGGAAGACATTAACAAAGCGCTGCCTGAAATAAAAGGAGATTTCCTTTTTATCTCAGACAGCGCTCTTTCATATTCCCAGAATACGGAACCTGTTTTTTCAGCAGATGTTTCGAAACTTATTCAGCACTTTGATTTACGCTGGCTAAAAATTCCTCCACTGTTTTCCCGGATGCAACAAATGCGTCAACAACCTGCTGCCTTGCAACTTCATCAGCTCTGGAAACAGCGGCTTTGCGCTGCTTTTTTAATTCGGAAATCTGCTCTTGTAAATCGGCAATTTTCTGGTCAATTACCTGAATTTCTTCTGATGGGTTTGTAATTGCTTTTCTTCTTCCACGCGGCATATGCATACCTCCTTTTTATTTGCCGTTATACGGCTTGCCTAAAAATGAGTATAGCATCTTGCAGAAATCTTTTCAAGAGGATTTGGGAAGTTTTCAATTATTTTTATGCAAATTTTAATTCACTTCATCAAGTTGCAATAAGAACAAATCCGGTCTCTTTTGGATTACATTCCCGCAAACTGGTTTTTTACCTTCATCATCTTTTCCTGTTCTGCTTGCTGTTGCTGATACCATCCTTTTTGACTCATTTTCTGATAAATAGCTTCCTGCATATCCAGGCTTTTATTTAAAGCAGTATCAAATGCTTGATGCACATTTGAAGTGGAAGATTCGATAGTACCGTGAAGATATAAATCACAAACTCCTTTGGTTGTTAAGAGCAGGTTTTCCATGGTGCATTTTTCATCCATTATGGGCGCCTCCTTTTTCTTTTCACAATTTTAAACTAATTTGTATAAACTGTCGAAGATTTGCTGATGGCTTTCCTTTAATTCCCGGACGCAGGAAACCAGTTGTTCGTCCGTTAAGGATTTCATTGCGGCATCACACTGGTTTTTTAAAAACTGTTCGTGGTTTAATGCGTCTTCAATATAGGATAATTCTTTTGGGCTCATTGCAGTTACCTCCTGTGATGATTGGCATAAAGCTTTATACGTCCCAAATAGTATCCGCAGCATTTTCCGTATTATACTTGTTACTGAAAAGAAAGTAAACCATCATGCGCCCTCAAGCAGTCGCACCACCATAAATAAAAGTCTGCTGGGCGCACTTGGCATCCCTGAACTTAGACTGCCTATTCGGCGCTGAACTTTCAAAGTAAGGTTAAAAATGAAAAAACGGGTTATTTTTAACGGTGTACTAAATCCATATATTCTTTTTTCTCTAATGGAAGAAGGCTTTGATAAGCAGGACGGATAATTTTATCTACATTAATTAATTCTTCCATCCGATGGGCGCTCCAGCCTACAATTCTGGCAATCGCAAAAATCGGGGTAAACAGTTCTGTAGGAATATCAAGCATGCTGTAAACAAAGCCGCTGTAAAAGTCCACATTAGCGCTTACGCCTTTGTAGATCGCCCGTTCTCCGGCAATGATTTTTGGAGCCAGGGTTTCTACCATAGAATACAGGGCGAAATCTTTTTCACGATGTTTTTCCGTGGCTAGTTTTTCTACGAATTCTTTAAAAATTTGAGCACGAGGATCGGAAATGGAATATACCGCATGGCCCATGCCATATATTAAGCCTTTCTGATCAAACGCTTCTTTATGTAGCAGTTTGGTCAGATAATGGGTTACTTCCTCTTGATCAGTCCAGTCAGACAGATGTTCCTTCATATCTGCCATCATTTCCACTACCTTAATATTAGCTCCTCCGTGTTTCGGGCCTTTTAATGAGGAAAGGGCTGCCGCAATTACGGAATACGTATCCGAACCGGCAGAAGTGGTAACACGAGTGGTAAAGGTTGAATTATTTCCACCGCCGTGTTCCATATGAAGAACCAGGGCCAAATCCAGAACACGGGCTTCCAAGTCAGAATACTGGGTATCTGGGCGCAGCATACGAAGCAGGTTTTCGGCTGTAGAAAGGTTTGAATCGGGACGGTGGATATAAAAACTGTCGCCGCATTCATAGTGGTTATAAGCATGGTAACCGTATACGGCAAGCATAGGGAATACACTGATCAGCATCATACATTGCCTAAGTACATTAGGAAGGGAAGTGTCTGCAGCCTGTTCGTCGTAAGAAGCCAGGGTAAGAACACTTTTTGTAATCGAATTCATAATATCTTTACCAGGGGCTTTCATAATTACATCCCGGACGAAATTCGTGGGAAGAAAACTGCTTTTAGTCAAGGCTTCATGGAACTGTGCCAACTGGGAACTGGTAGGAAGTTCTCCGAATAAAAGAAGATAGGAAATTTCTTCAAATCCAAAATGCTTGGTGGAGGATGATAAAAATCCCCGAACTAAGTCATTAATATCATAGCCCCGGTATAGCAGGCGCCCATCACAGGGAATCATTTTCCCATCCACTTCTTTTTTTGATTGAATCAGGGAAATGTTCGTCAGGCCTGCCAATACACCGGCTCCATTTTTATCCCGAAGGCCCCGTTTTACACCGTAACTTTGAAATAGTTCAGGATTTATGGTACTGTTTGCCAGGCAAACCTGAGTTTGCCGCTTTGCAAAATCCTCTGCAAATTGTCTGTTATCTGCCATATAAATACCTCCTTCATAAATAAAAAAAATGTCAGATAAAGGCACCGCTGGATGCGCTGTCTATCTGGTTATGGGGCAAGTAATACCCCGTTTTCATAAAATTTGTAAAACGTGGATTCGTTTCAACAGTAAGTGAGAAAAGACACGATTATAATCAGATACAATCAGGATATCAATGAATAATAGGCTTTAGATTCTCTTGATAGAAACGACGGTTTAGAGTGCGTCTGAATATCAACTAGGCAACTCTAGGCTCAATCAATTAGCAAGTAGCAACACGCTACGGTATAGTTATACCATATTTAACAGATACCTGTCAAGGTAACAGGATGACAGAAAAAACGGAGTGTGCTTGCCGCCTCGTCACCAGGCGGCAGCACACTCCGTTTTGTGTGGATCACAAATTCTAATTGCCAATTAGATTGTAATTTTGAAAATCTCTATCAAAGCAAATCCGAAACGGGCGGTGTGATGGAGTGTAATGCATCAAGGAATTTATATTCTTGATAATTGATTTGTGCCTTGTAGGGATACTGCTTTAATATAACATCTTCATCCGTTCAATAGATTAATGCACCAGAACATTTTTTTATTGCAATGATTTGAAATTTTTTTTAAAAAAGTTTTGAAAAACCGTAACAGCCTGTTACAGTGTGCTTGAAAGCGGAAAAAAACTGTGCTATGATGGGTAATACATTTTTAATGATACGGGGATTTTGAAAGGGATTGGATAATATTATGAAATGGAAAAAATTTACTCTTATTACCACTACAGCGGCAGAGGATTTGATCAGCAGTATGTTGGATGAGATTGGCATTGAAGGAATTGAAATCGAGGATCATATCCCTTTAACAGAAAAAGAAACCAAGGGAATGTTTATTGATATTCTTCCGGAGCTGCTGCCCGACGATGGGAAGGCTAAGATCCATTTTTACATTGACGGGGATCAGGATCCGGAAGAAGTACTCCAAAAAGTCCGGGAGGGCCTGGATGAGCTTTCGGCGTTTGTGGATGTGGGAGAGCGCAGGATTTGTGTATCTGAAACGGAGGACGTAGACTGGATCAATAACTGGAAACAGTATTTTAAACCCTTTCTGGTAGACGATATTTTGATTAAGCCAACGTGGGAGCCTGTTCCCGAAATGTATCAGGATAACATGTTAATTCAAATTGATCCGGGAACCGCATTCGGAACAGGAATGCATGAAACCACCCAGCTTTGCATCCGGCAGCTTAAACAGTATGTAACTAAAGAAAGCCTGGTTTTGGATGTGGGCACTGGCAGTGGAATTTTAGGGATCGCTGCCTTAAAGCTGGGGGCAAAGGAAGTATGGGGAACGGATTTAGATGAAAACGCAATTACAGCGGTTGGAGAAAACCTGGAATCCAATTCCATTCCCGGTGAAAACTTTCATGTAATGCAAGGCAATATTATAGAAGAAAAGGAAATCAAAGATTGGGCCGGCTATGAAAAATATGATATTGTAGTGGCAAATATTTTAGCTCCTGTGATTATCCTGCTTCAGAATGAAATCCCTGCCCATCTGAAACCAGGCGGCGTGTTTATTACTTCAGGTATTATCAACCTGAAGGAGGAGGAAGTCAAGGCGGCATTTGCCGCAAATAACCAGTTTGAAGTTGTAGAGGTGCTCTATCAGGGCGAGTGGGTCAGTATAACAGCCAGGAAACGGTAGGGAAGGTATGCATCATTTTTTTGTAAAACCAGAACAAGTAGAAGACAGGCAAATCCGTATAACCGGATCCGATGTTAATCATGGGAAGCATGTGCTCCGAATCAAGCCGGGAGAAGAGATTTCTATCAGCGATGGCTGTGGAAGAAACTGGATTTGCCAGGTAGGTTCATTAGATGAAACTTGTATTTTGGCAGAGATTGTGGAAACGGAAATGAAAAGCAGAGAGCTTCCGGCTTCCATTACCCTTTACCAGGGAATGCCAAAAAATGATAAAATGGAACTGATTATCCAAAAAGCAGTGGAACTTGGGGCTATGCGGATTGTGCCGGTAGCAACAAAATATACCGTGGTAAAGCTGGAAGGAAAAAAGGAAGAGGGAAAGATAAAACGCTGGCAGGCCATTGCAAAAAGCGCAGCCGAGCAGTCAAAGCGCAATCAGATTCCCCAGGTATCCAATGTTATAACATTGGAACAAGCTTTGGAGGAGGCAAAGGTCTGCGAAAGCCGCCTGATTGCATATGAACATGAGGATGGCATGGCAGGCACAAAAAAAGAGTTGTTAAAGCTTTCAGCAGGCCAGAAGATTGCCGTATTCATCGGCCCGGAAGGCGGTTTTGATGAAAGCGAGATCCAGGCTGCGAAAAAAGCAGGGGTTTGCCCGGTGTCACTTGGAAAACGGATTTTAAGGACGGAAACAGCAGGACTGTCCCTGCTTTCTGTTATCATGATGAAGCTAGAAGTGGATTTATAATCAGGAGAAGATTAAAATGGAAGTATATTTAGATCATGCGGCAACCACAAAAGTCCTGGATTCGGTTAAGGAGCAGATGGTTCAAGTAATGACAGAGGATTATGGGAACCCTTCCTCCAAACACCGGAAAGGAGTCCAGGGAGAACATTACGTGAAAGAGGCCAGATCTGTAATAGCCAAAACCCTCCGGGTTCAGGAAAAAGAGATCTTGTTTACCTCAGGAGGAACGGAATCCAATAATATGGCATTAATCGGCGCAGCCATGGCAAACCGTAGGGCCGGAAACCACATCATCACCACCCGGATTGAGCATCCCTCAGTGCACCAGCCACTGGCATACTTAGAAAGCCAGGGCTTTCAGGTGACTTATCTGGATGTGGACGCAAACGGCCATATTTCATTAGAAGAGCTTTCCAGTGCCATTTGCCCGGAAACCATTTTAGTTTCAGTCATGTATGTAAATAATGAAATTGGCGCAGTGGAGCCTATAGAGGCAATCGGACGGCTGGTAAAAGAAAAAAAGAGTTCTGTTATTTTTCATACAGACGCAATCCAGGCTTACGGAAAGTATGAGATCCGGCCTAAGAAGCAGGGAATTGATTTGCTGAGCGTAAGCGGCCATAAAATTTACGGTCCCAAGGGCGTAGGGTTTCTCTATATCAATGAAAAGGTAAAGGTAAAGCCGTTGATTTATGGAGGCGGCCAGCAAAAGGGCATGCGATCTGGCACGGAAAATGTGCCGGGGATAGCAGGCCTTGGAGTGGCGGCAAAAGAAATGGAAGCCGGGTTTGCTGAGAGGATCAAGCGCATGGTGGAGCTGAAAGACTATTTTATTGATTGTCTGGAAGAAATCAGCGGAGTAACGATTAACAGTCAAAAGGGTCTTGAGGGCGCCCCGCAGATTATCAGCGCCAGTTTTCAGGGGGTGCGCAGCGAAGTCCTGCTCCATGGACTTGAGGACAAGCAGATCTATGTGTCCAGCGGTTCTGCCTGTTCTTCCAACCATCCTGCGCTTAGCGGAACCCTAAAAGCCATTGGGGTAAAGAAAGAATTGCTGGATGCAACCCTTCGATTTAGCCTGGGAATTGATACCACCAGGGAACAACTGGACTACACCATCCAGATGCTGAAGGAACTGCTTCCGGTACTTAGAAGGTATCAGAGAGGATAAAAGATGAATACACAGTCATTTTTAATTAAATATGCGGAAATCGGAATAAAAGGGAAAAACCGCTATATGTTTGAGGATGCCTTGGTAAAGCAGATCCGTTTTGCTTTAAAAGGCGTGGAAGGTGATTTTGAGGTAACGAAAGAATCCGGGCGGATTTATGTAAATGCCCTGTCAGCGTTTGAGTATGATGATGTGGTGGCAGCGCTAAAGCATGTATTTGGAATCTCTGCCATATGCCCTATGGTACAGGTAGAGGATGAAGGCTATGATTCCCTGCAAGTTCAAGTGCTTCAGTATCTGGATCAGGTATATCCGGAAAAGAATTTCAGCTTTAAAGTAAATACAAGAAGAGCCAATAAGCAGTACCCTAAAACTTCCGAGGAGATTAACTGTGATTTGGGAGAGGCGATTTTAAGCGCTTATCCAGGACTTTCGGTAGATGTACATCATCCACGGGTTATGCTTCACGTGGAAATTCGAACCAAGGTAAATCTGTACTCACAGGTAATTCCGGGACCGGGCGGGATGCCAGTGGGAACGAACGGGCGAGGGATGCTGCTATTGTCCGGAGGGATTGACAGTCCGGTGGCAGGCTACATGATAGCCAAAAGAGGGGTTGTTATTGAGGCCGTATATTTCCATGCGCCTCCTTATACCAGCGATCGGGCCAAGGAAAAAGTGATGGATCTAGCCAGGCTGGTTTCCCGGTATGCAGGGCCAATCCGGCTGCATATTGTGAATTTTACGGAGATCCAGCTTTATATCTATGACCAATGCCCACACGAGGAACTAACTATTATTATGCGCCGCTATATGATGCGGATTGCGGAAGCCATTGCTAAAAAGCAGAAGTGCTTTAGCCTGATTACTGGAGAAAGTATTGGCCAGGTGGCGTCCCAGACGGTACAGTCCCTTGCAGCTACCAATGAGGTTTGCACAATGCCTGTGTTCCGCCCGGTGATTGGCTTTGATAAACAGGAAATTGTGGATATTGCGGAGAAAATAGGAACGTTTGAAACCTCAATCCAGCCCTTTGAGGATTGCTGCACTATCTTTGTCGCCAAGCATCCGGTAACAAAACCGAATCTTAACATGATTCATAGATCAGAGGGAAAATTAGCAGAAAAAATTGATGAAATGGTAAAAACTGCGCTGGAAACCACGGAAGTCATGGTGTGCCAATAGAAAGCTGGCAATGATAATGAATGGTTGAACCGTGAAAAAACTGGAAAAAATATCCCCATGTAATCCTACATGGGGAATAGAAGCAGTTTGACCTGGATCATAGCAGAAAAAGAAAACAGCTATGTTGACCCTAATGGCGCTTTGACGAGCTGTGGCCTACTGGATAATATAGGGAGCCAGTGTGTTTAAGATTTCATCGATTCCATTTTCAGCATGAATATTTAAATCAATTGGCTTGGACAGATCCAAACTGAAGATGCCCATGATAGATTTTGCATCAATCACATATCTTCCGGATACTAAGTCAAAATCCACTGCAAATTTGGTTAAATCATTTACAAATGATTTAACCTTGTCAATGGAATTTAAAGAAATGCGAACTGTCTTCATGTGAATGCCTCCTTAAGGTATGTATTGTGTAGGATATGTTGTTTACCTTAATTCCATACTACAGAGATAGCAGGGAAAAGTCAATAGTGAGTTTGCATAAAAGATTGGAGAATTTTGTATGAAAAGAAAAGCATCGCTGCATAATCTGGGATGTAAGGTAAATGCCTATGAAACGGAAGCAATGCGGCAGCTTTTGGAGAAAGCCGGATACCAGATTGTGCCATTTGGGGAACCGGCTGACGTATGTATTGTGAATACCTGCTCCGTCACAAATGTGGCAGATAAAAAGTCCAGGCAAATGCTTCACCGGGCCAGAGCGAAAAACCAGGAGGCTGTGATCGTGGCGGCAGGGTGTTACGTGCAGGCAGCCTGCCAAGAGCTGGAGCAGGATGGAGCCGTAGACATCATTGTTGGGAACAACCAGAAAAAGGAAATTGTTTCTATTTTAGAAGAACACTTTAAGAAGGCAGAACAGGAATCTGGTCAGCATATCCATATGCTTGATATTGGCGGGACGAAAGAATATGAAGATCTTTCCATTTCCAAGGTTTCCCAACACACCCGGGCCATGCTGAAAGTCCAGGATGGATGCAATCAATTTTGCAGCTACTGCATTATCCCGTATACTAGGGGGCGGGTGAGGAGCCGTAAGCCGGAAGCGGTACTACAGGAAGTAAATGTGTTAGCAGAGTCAGGCTGTAAAGAGGTAGTGCTCACGGGAATCCATTTAAGCTCTTACGGAATCGATTTGACAGAAGATCATTCCCCGGCCTTGCTGGAATTAATCCAGTCCATCCATGAAATAAAAGGAGTGGAGCGGATCCGCCTTGGATCGTTAGAGCCGCGGATTATAACCAGGGACTTTGTCAATCAATTGGCGCGGCTTCCCAAAGTCTGCCACCACTTCCATCTGTCCCTGCAAAGCGGTTGTGAAGCTACGTTAAAACGGATGAACCGCCATTATACTCCAAAAGAATACCTGGAGCGGTGTGAGATTTTAAGAGAAGTGTTTTCCGATCCTGCGATTACTACCGATGTAATAGTAGGGTTTCCCGGGGAAACGGAGGAAGAGTTTGAAATAACCAGGGAATTTTTAGAGCGTGTCCATTTTTACGAGATGCATGTTTTTAAATATTCCAGGCGGGGAGGAACCAGGGCCGCCTCCATGCCGGATCAGGTTTTGGAGTCTGTTAAGGGCATGCGCAGTGATGTGCTGATCGATTTAGAAAACAGAATGTCCCTGGAATATCGAAAACGTTTTTTAGAACGGCCAAACCAGGTGCTTCTGGAAGAAGTGATGGAAATTAATGGAAAACCTTATGTAACTGGCTACACCAAAGAGTATGTGAAAATGGCAGTCAGCGAAGAGTATTTGCAGGACTGGAAGGGGAAAGTTTTGGAAGGATATGGAAAACAAATGCTTGCCCCTGAAATAATAGAATTAATACCGAAAAACGGAAAAATAGGGTAAAACAAGAAATATGTTCTTGCCGAAACGGCATTTATGGTTTAGAATAAGATAGAATAGTGATAAGGACGTGATGAAGATGGGCGATATGTATGATACACAGTTTATAACTTTCCAGCAGAATACAGCAAATGCGGCGCAAGTCCTGGAACAGGTTTATATTGCCCTGACGGAGAAAGGGTATAACCCTGTGAATCAGATTGTCGGCTATATTATGTCGGGGGATCCAACGTATATTACCAGCCACAAGAACGCCAGAAGTTTGATCATGAAGGTTGAGCGGGATGAGCTTTTGGAAGAAATGATGGCGGTATATATTGATACAAAGCTGAAACGGTAATTGGACGGTTAAGAGAAAAAGGCATTGGACCGAAGCCTTTGCCTGGATAGGGGGAGATGGAATCAGTTGGCATTTGTCAACTGGTTTTGTTGTGGGTGAATTTGGAGGAAAATGATGCGGATACTTGGGTTGGATTACGGTTCCAAAACCGTAGGGGTAGCAGTAAGCGATGAGCTGGGAATTACCGCCCAGGGCGTGGAAACCATTACCCGGAAGAGTGAGAATAAGCTTCGGCAGACCTGCGCCCGTATTGAGGAATTGATTGGGGAATACCAGGTTACAGCGATTGTTTTGGGGTATCCTAAGAATATGAACAATACGGAAGGGGAACGTGCGGAAAAGACTCGGGAATTTAAGGAGATGCTGGAAAGGCGCAGCCAGCTTCCGGTGGTTTTATGGGACGAGCGGCTCAGCACTGTATCGGCAGAGCGCGCCCTGATGGAAAGCGGAGTCCGGAGGGAAAACCGGAAACGTGTGATTGATAAGATTGCGGCAGTCTTCATCTTACAAAACTATTTGGATGCAAACAGGAGAAAAGCTTATGAATAACGAAGAGAAAATAACCCTCCAAACGGATGAGGGGGAATTTGTTGATTTTTTTGTGCTGGAAGAAACCAGAATTAATGGGATGAATTACCTGCTGGTTACAGATGAAGAGGATGAGGATGCGGACGGGGCATGCTATATCCTGAAGGATACTTCAAAAGCAGAAGAAGCAGAGGCTGTCTACCGGTTTGTAGAGGACGAACAAGAATTAAGTGATTTATTTGAGATCTTTACCCGGCTTTTGGAAGATGCCGACGTGGAGCTTCAGATGTGATTTCAGTAGGAGTGCCGGGGAAAGAAAAAACGGAGGTAAGAACTTGAAAGGAAAAGACAAAAAAAATGAGACCGTGAAAATTATCCCATTAGGCGGATTGGAGCAGGTAGGGATGAACATAACGGCCTTTGAATGCCAGGACAGTATTATTATTGTAGATTGTGGACTGGCATTTCCAACTGACGATATGTTAGGCATTGACCTGGTGATCCCGGATGTAACTTATTTAAAACAAAACATTGATAAAGTAAAAGGGTTTGTGATTACCCATGGGCATGAAGATCACATAGGCGCCCTGCCATATGTGTTAAAGGAATTAAACGTACCAGTATATGGTACAAGGCTTACGATTGCGTTAATTGAGAATAAACTGAAAGAAACCAATATGTTAAAGACCACCCGGCGGAAGGTGATTAAACATGGCCAGTCTGTGAATCTAGGATGCTTCCGTGTTGAGTTTATTAAAACCAACCACAGCATTGCAGATGCGTCAGCGCTGGCGATCTTTTCACCGGCAGGGGTGATTGTCCATACAGGAGACTTTAAAATTGACTATACCCCGGTATTTGGGGATTCCATTGATTTGCAGCGGTTTGCGGAACTGGGAAGAAAAGGGGTATTAGCCTTATTATGCGACAGTACCAATGCGATTCGGGGCGGGTTTACGGCATCCGAGCGGACGGTAGGGAAAACCTTTGATTCCATATTTGCGGATCATCAGAATAAGCGGATTATTGTCGCCACCTTTGCTTCGAATGTGGACCGGGTACAGCAGATTATTAATTCTGCTTATAAATACGGAAGGAAAGCTGTAGTGGAAGGCCGCAGCATGGTAAATGTAATCGGCACGGCAAGCGAATTAGGATATATTAAAATCCCGGAAGGAACCTTAATTGAAATCGAGCAGCTTAAAAATTATCCGCCGGAAAAGACCGTATTAATTACTACAGGAAGCCAGGGGGAATCCATGGCTGCCCTTTCCAGGATGGCTTCTTCCATCCATAAAAAGGTTTCCATTACCCCAAATGATGTGATTATTTTAAGCTCAACCCCTATTCCAGGCAATGAAAAAGCAGTAGCAAAAGTAATTAATGAACTGTCTATGAAAGGGGCAGAGGTGATATTCCAAGATACCCATGTATCTGGCCATGCCTGCCAGGAGGAAATTAAACTGATTTATTCCCTAGTACATCCCAAATACTCCGTTCCGATCCATGGGGAATACCGTCACCGTATGACCCAGGCAACCTTGGCCCAGGCAGTGGGAATTCCCAAAGAAAATATCCTGATGATTAATTCCGGAGATATTTTGGAGATTAATGAAGAAAAGGGCCAGATAACCGGGCATGTTCCGGCAGGCTCTATTTTAGTGGATGGCCTTGGAGTAGGCGATGTGGGAAATATCGTCCTTCGTGACCGTCAGAACCTGGCACAGAACGGTATTATTGTGGTAGTGCTCACATTAGAAAAATACAGCAATCAGCTTTTGGCAGGGCCTGACATTGTATCCAGGGGTTTTGTATATGTGAGAGAATCGGAAGATCTGCTGGAAGAGGCAAAGCGGGTAGTAGATGAGGCGGTAAGCGACTGTTTAAACCGGCATGTAAGCGATTGGGGCAAGATTAAGAATGAAATTAAAGATCATTTAAGCGACTTTTTGTGGAAGCGGATGAAGCGGAATCCTATGATTCTCCCGATTATTATGGAAGTGTAACTTCCCAGGATAAAGGAATACTAATTTTCACTATAAAGAAACAATAACGTTTCACGATTCAGAAAGAATAGTTCTGCATCATTTTGGAACGATAACAGTTTTTACGAGTGCTTATTGGCACTCCAAAAAGGAGGGGGAAGCCGTGAGCGATACAACCAGAGATATTAACCGGGTAACAGGAGCTATCATTAAGGTTTCCCTGCGCCTGATTATTTACGCTTTGATTATTTTGATTTTTTATGAAGGGATCACAGCCGGATTTGAATTCGGCTATGAGATCTTTGCCGCTACCGCGGTGGCGCCGGAGCCAGGGAGGAATAAAACGGTACAGATTGAAGAAGGCCAGTCTGGATTCCAGGTGGGTAAGCTGCTGGAAAAAGAAGGCCTGATCCATAACCAGTATGCCTTTGGTGTACAGGCTGAGTTTTATGACTATACGATTTACCCTGGCTCCTATCAGTTAAATACTTCTATGACCTCCAGGGAAATTTTGGACATCCTGGGAACAGAGCCAGAGGAAGAAGAAAAGGAGCCTGGAACATGAGGGAAATCGAAAGGATAACCGATTATATCCGCTCTTTAGAGCCAGACGGGGATCCCATCCTGGAAGAAATCCAGCAGAAGGCCTTAGAACATTTTGTGCCGATTATCCGAAAAGAAACGGGCGCCCTTTTAAAAACGCTGGTGGCAGGGGTAAGGCCGAAAGCAATTCTTGAAATCGGGACAGCGGTAGGATACTCTGCCCTTTTGATGGCCTCCGTTATGGAACCAGGATGCCATATTACCACCATTGAAAAATACGAAAAGCGGATTTTGGATGCTAAAGAAAATTTTCAAAAGGCAGGATGTTTGAACCAGATTACCCTGTTAGAGGGGGATGCGGGAGAATGGTTAGGGAAGCTTCCGGAAGGCGGGTTTGACTTTATTTTTATGGATGGGGCTAAGGGGCAATATATCCACTGGCTTCCGGATGTGTTAAAACTTCTGGCGCCTGGGGGGATGCTGGTTTCTGACAATGTGCTCCAGGACGGGGATATTATCCAGTCCAGGTTTGCCGTAGAGCGCAGGAACCGTACCATTCACAGCCGGATGCGGGAGTATCTGTTTGTGTTAAAGCATACCAAAGGCCTGGAAACATCTGTGGTTCCCATTGGCGACGGGGTAACCATTAGCGTAAAGCGCAGGTAATGGCCTGCCTGACGAGAAAGGAATCATATGAGAAAAACAGAACTATTAATTCCGGCAGGCAGCCTGGAAGTATTAAAGGTTGCGGTGGCTTACGGCGCTGACGCGGTTTATATCGGCGGGGAAGCGTTTGGACTCAGGGCCAAAGCAAAAAATTTTTCCAATGACGCAATCCGTCAGGGAATCGCCTTTGCCCACAGCCGAGGTGTAAAGGTATATATTACAGCAAATATTCTGGCCCATAACAAGGACTTGGCCGGAGTGGAAGAGTATTTTGAAGAGTTGAAAAAACTTGGGCCGGATGCGCTGATTATCTCGGATCCTGGTGTGTTTATGATTGCGAAACGAGTTGTTCCGGAGATAGAAATTCATATCAGCACCCAGGCCAATAACACCAATTACGGCACGTACCAGTTTTGGTGGGAATTAGGTGCAAAACGGGTTGTTTCCGCCAGGGAGCTTTCTCTGGCGGAAATCCGGGAGATCCGTCAGAATATTCCGGACCAGATGGAGATTGAAAGCTTTATCCATGGAGCCATGTGCATCTCATATTCCGGACGCTGCCTGTTAAGTAACTTTCTGGCAGGCAGGGATGCGAACCAGGGCGCTTGCACCCATCCCTGCCGCTGGAAATATGCGGTAGCGGAGGAAACTAGGCCAGGGGAATATATGCCGGTCTACGAGAATGAAAGGGGGACCTTTCTTTTTAACTCCAAGGATTTATGCATGATAGAGCATGTGCCGGAGCTTATGGAGGCTGGCATTGACAGTTTTAAGATTGAAGGGCGGATGAAGACGGCCCTTTATGTGGCGGCAGTCGCCAGGACTTACCGGAGGGCGATAGATGATTACCAAGCGGATCCGGCCCGTTACTTTAAAAACCTGGAGTGGTATAAAGAAGAAATCGGAAAGTGCACTGTAAGGGAATTCTCCACCGGGTTCTATTTTGGAAAACCTACAGAAGAAAACCAGATTTATGAAAATAGCACCTATATTAAAAATTATACGTACCTTGGAATGGTGGAAGAAATTGATGGGAACGGCTGGTGCCGAATTGAACAGAAGAATAAGTTTTCTGTAGGGGATAAGATTGAACTGATGAAACCAGACGGAACCAATCTTATAGTACCGGTAAAAGGGATCCGCAGCGAAACCGGCCAGCTTCAGGAAAGCGCCCCACATGCAAAACAGGTTCTTTGGATTGATTTAGGAGTGGAGCCTGCCCAGTATGATATTTTGCGTTGCCGCAGTTTAGAAGAACGACCTTTCGAGTGTGTTTGAATCATACTTTCTGCCAGATGTGCATCACGCTTGGAGAGAGTTGTTCCAAATAGGCAGGCAAAGAATCCCGCAAAGCAGGATTCTTTTTTAACTTATAGGCAAGTGTCCGCTCAAGCCTAAACACACCACAATGACGCGCATGCAAATACAGAGGGAAAAGGGAGAGATGAAGCCATGTTTACAGCAGCATTTGGAATTTTAGGAGTTCTTAGCCTGGTATATTTCGGGATTATTGCGGTGTATTCTGGCGTTGAAACTTCTTTGGCCTGGATTTGGCCGGTGTTTTCTGTTGCTTGTTTTCTGCTGGTAAAGGGCGACAGCTATTACCATCAGCACCGGAAGCAGGTGCCCTTATGGATTCCAGTTTCTGTTACCACACTTTGCGTAACCGGGCTGGTGGTGCTGATGATCCTTCAAGTTTTGATTTTTGGAGGGATGATAAAGTCGGCTCCCAGCCATTTAGACTACTTAATCGTATTAGGAGCAAAAGTTAGGGAGGATGATATCAGCTCCTCTTTAAAACGCCGTTTGGATAAGGCAATCCGGTATGCCCAAGAGCATCCGGAAACGAAACTTGTGCTTTCTGGCGGACAAGGTGCGGATGAACCTATCTCAGAAGCCCTTGCCATGGCAGAGTATCTGCTGTATAACGGAATTGCGCCGGAACAAATGCTTTTGGAGGTTTATTCCACCAGCACCAGGGAAAACATGCTTTGCAGCAAAGCGTTAATTGATAATCAGAGAAGAATTGAAAAAGAGGAAGCAAAGCGCATTCGGATAAGGAAACAGGTGCTTCGGATGGAGCTGGCCTATTTTCTGGAAGAGAGGGAGCGCCAATGGGAGGTAGCCGGGTACACTCCTTCAAAGTTGGATATGAGGGGGCCTTGTGCCCAGGTAAAACGGGTAAGGCTAGCGCCAAAGCTGCAGCCTTCAATGGCATCGTTAGAGCTATTGCCGGATAAACCGTTGCAGATTGGGGTGCTTACCAGTAATTTCCATTTATTCCGCGCCATGAAGATTGGGGAGAAATGCGGATTTGAACGGCTGTATGGCGTTTCGTCCAGTGCTGACCCGGTGCTGTTTATCCATCTTTTGGTTCGGGAGAGCATTGCGATATTAAAAGATAAATTTATGGGCAATATGTAAGTAAGAAAAGGCTGTAAACCGTATCTTATAGCAGGTCACAGAAAATAATAGTTAGAAAGAAAGGCAATTTAAATATGAAAAAATCCGGATTGGAACAGTTATCAGCGTATGAGCTGATAAAAGAAAAGGAAATCAGGGAAATGAATTCCATAGGGGTAATCCTTCGGCATAAGAAGACCGGGGCAAAGCTGTTTTTGATGATAAATGATGATGAAAATAAAGTATTCAGTATCGGCTTTCGGACACCTGCGGATAACAGTACCGGGTGTCAGCATATTTTAGAGCACAGTGTGCTTTGCGGATCAGAAAAATTTCCGGTAAAGGATCCCTTTGTGGAATTGGTAAAAGGTTCGCTGAATACTTTTTTAAATGCCATGACGTATCCGGATAAAACCGTATATCCGGTTGCAAGCTGTAATGAGCAGGATTTTAAGAATCTGATGGATGTGTATTTGGATGCTGTTTTCCATCCGAATATTTATCATGAGCCGAAAATTTTTATGCAGGAAGGCTGGCATTATGAATTGGAGGAAGAGGATGCTCCTCTTTCGATTAACGGTGTAGTTTACAATGAGATGAAAGGTGCATTTTCTTCACCGGAAAGCCTGTTAGACCGGGCAATTGCCCATGAATTATTTCCGGATACCTGTTATGGGTTTGAGTCTGGGGGCGATCCGTCCCAGATTCCAAACCTTACCTATGAAGCGTTCCTGGACTATCACAGGCAGTTTTACCATCCCAGCAACAGCTATATCTATCTGTATGGAAATATGGACATGGAGGAACGGCTTTGCTGGCTGGATGAAGCATATTTAAGCAAATATGAAGCCAGAAAAATCGATTCCACTATCCAATTCCAAAAACCTTTTGCCAGACCAGTTGAGAAGGAATTGTTTTATTCTATTACAGAAGATGAGGAAGAGGAAAACCATGCGTATTTGTCAGTCAATACTGTGGTGGAAACCAATTTAGATCCGAAACTTTATGTGGCATTCCAGATCTTGGAATATACATTGTTAGATGCGCCGGGGGCGCCCATAAAGCAGGCGCTGGTGGACGCTGGAATTGGCGATGACGTGTTTGGCGGCTATGAAAACGGGATTTTACAACCTTATTTTTCCGTAATTGCCAAAAACGCAGACAAAGAACAAAAGGGAGAATTTTTGGCGGTTGTAAAGGGAACCTTGCGGAAGCTGGCGGATCAGGGAATTGATAGGAAAAGCCTTCTTGCGGGTCTGAACTATTATGAATTCCGTTACCGGGAGGCTGATTACGGTTCAGCACCCAAGGGGTTGATGTATGGTCTGTGGTGTATGGATAGCTGGCTTTATGACGGCGATCCTATGATGCACCTGGAATACCAGGAAACCTTTGACTTTTTAAAACAGGCAGCAGAAGAAGGGTATTTTGAGGGTCTGATCCGAAAATACCTTTTGGATAATCCGTTTGAGGTGATTATTTCCCTGCTGCCAAAAAAGAACCTGACAGCAGAGGAAGAACAGGTTTTGGCTAAGAAACTGGCAACATATAAAGATTCTTTGCCTCAAAGCCAGGTTTTGGATATCAAAAAACAGACAAAGGAACTGCGAAAATATCAGGAAACACCGTCCTCTCAGGATGATTTAAAGAAGATTCCTATGCTGAAGCGGGAAGATATTGGCCGGGAACCGGAACGGCTCCAGGGCCAGGTAAAAGAGGAAAATGGGATACGAGTGATTTATAATCCTATGTTTACCTCCGGCATCGGTTATATTACGGTGCTATTTGATACGAAAGGAATTCCACAGGAGGATCTGCCCTACGTGGGTCTTTTAAAGTCAGTGCTTGGATATGTAGATACCCAACATTACAGCTACAGCGATTTAACCAGCGAAATTTATTTAAATAGCGGAGGAATTGATTTTTCAGTTATTTCATATGCTGATTTACGGGAACCTGGGAAATTTACCGGAGTATTTTCTGCCAGGGCAAAGGTGCTTTGTGATAAGTTGGAGTTTGCCTTTGATATCCTTGGGGAGATTCTGACCCGCTCTAAGCTGGAGGATGAAAAACGGCTTGGAGAAATTTTAGCGGAGAATAAATCAAGAGCCAGAATGCGGCTGGAAAATGCGTCCCACTCAGCGGCAGTCGCCAGGGCAACATCTTATTTTTCTGCCACATCCGCTTTTAATGATGCGACCGGAGGGATTGGCTATTATCATTTCCTGGAGAAGCTGTGCGGAGAGTTTGAACAGCCGGAGAGCAAGCTTAAGTTGATCCGTAAACTGAAAGAAGTTTGCAGCCGTCTGTTTACTAAGGATCATATGCTGGTGGGCTTTACGGCAGAGGAAGAAGCCTGCAAAAAGCTTTCTAAGGCCATGGCAAGGCTGGCGGATCTTTTAGAGGTCAGCGATGGGAAGGAATATCCTTTTGTGTTTACCCCCCATGACTCCAATGAAGGCTTTAAAACTTCATCCCAGGTAAATTATGTGGCAAGGTGCGGAAGCTTTCAAAGCAGCGGACTTCCTTATACGGGAGCCCTTAAGATCTTAAAGGTGATTTTAAACTATGACTATCTGTGGCAGAACCTGCGCGTTCAGGGAGGCGCTTACGGCTGCATGAGCGGTTTTGGGCGTTCAAAGGAAGGATATTTGGTATCTTACCGGGATCCCAATGTGAGAGAAACCAATCAGGTTTATGAAACCATCCCGGAATATGTAAGGCAGTTTGACGCTCAGGAGCGGGATATGACCAAGTACGTGATTGGCGCTATTGGGGAGCTGGATGTGCCTCTGACACCGTCAATCAAAGGCGCGAGGGAGCTTTCCGCTTATTTATCCGGCGTTACCAATGAGATGCTTAAGGAAGAGCGGGAGCAGATTTTAGACGCGACGAAGGAAGATATCCGGAATCTGGCGCCAATTGTGGAGGCTGTGCTGAATACAGGAAGTTTGTGTGTAATTGGAAATGAAGAGAAGGTAAAGGCGGAAGCTGGCATGTTTCGTGCGACCTTAAATTTGTTTCATTAATGTACGGACCAGATTCCATCTGGACAGTACACTAGATTTTGAAAACAGAGGGAAAAAGAGGATAGAGAATGGGAATGGAAAAGGAACAGAAGAAATCTGGTTTTGTAACATTAGTGGGAAGGCCGAATGTGGGAAAATCCACATTGATGAATCATTTGATTGGCCAAAAGATTGCGATTACGTCCAATAAGCCTCAGACCACCAGAAACCGGATCCAGACGGTGTATACGGACCATCGGGGGCAGATTATTTTCTTAGATACGCCTGGTATCCACAAGGCAAAGAATAAGCTGGGAGAGTATATGGTCAAGGTAGCCGAGCATACCTTAAATGAGGTGGATGTGATTATATGGCTGGTAGAGCCAGGCACCTTTATCGGAGCCGGGGAGCAGCACATTGCTAAAGAGCTTGGGCAGGTTAATGTTCCGGTTATTCTGGCAATCAATAAAACAGATACTATCAAAAATCCGGATGAGATCTTGTTATATATTGACGCATATAAGGATATCTGTAATTTTGCGGAAATCGTTCCTCTTTCCGCCTTGAAAGGGCAGAATACCCAGCTTTTGACGGATCTGATTTTTAAGTACCTGCCCTTAGGCCCTCAGTTTTATGATGAAGATACAGTAACGGATCAGCCAATGCGCCAAATAGCGGCGGAGCTGATCCGTGAGAAGGCCCTCCGCCTTTTGGATGAGGAAATTCCCCATGGCATTGCTGTAACAATCGAGAAGATGACACAGCGGAAAAATAAGCTTACAGATATTGAAGCTACAATTATATGCGAGCGGGAATCCCATAAGGGGATTATTATCGGAAAAGGAGGAAGCATGCTGAAACGGATTGGAACCGCGGCCAGGGCAGATATAGAAGATATGCTGGAAGCCCAGGTAAACCTTCGGCTTTGGGTAAAAGTCCGTAAGGAATGGCGGGACAGTGAGCTGTATATGAAAAATTACGGATACCATCCTCAAGATGTGAAATAAGCATTTTCAGAAGTCATTATTGGTATATTTGCGTTTGCCAAATAGACGCGGCAAAAACTGACGCTAACGGAATTTGGCGAAAGGACCAAAAAGCAGGAGAAGATAGGGAAGATGGCCAAAATAACCATTCCAATTTGTTTTGGCGGGAAGGAGGGATCCGTGAGGGATGTAATTTGTGTAACCGGGATGGTAATGAAAGCCACGTCTTTTGGGGAGGCGGATCGGCGCCTGGTTCTCCTTACCAGGGAACGAGGAAAAATTACAGTCTTTGCGCGGGGCTCCAAACGCCCGGGCAGCCCGTTTATGGGGGCAAGCCGTATCTTCGCCTTTGGAAATTTCCGGCTGTTTGAGGGGCGGGACGCATACAGCCTCCAGGGAGCAGAGATCAGCAATTATTTTGAAGAGATTGCTATGGATATGGAAGCAGCCTGCTACGGCTCTTACTTTTTGGAACTGGCTGATTATTACAGTCGGGAAAATATGGAAAGCTCTCAGCTATTAAAGCTAATCTACCAGTCTTTGCGCGCTTTAATGAAACCGGCAATCCCCAACAGGCTGGTACGCCGGATTTTTGAATTAAAAGCGATGGTGGTTCATGGAGAATACACTGAAGCCCCAAATCGCCAGGCCAGCGATTCAGCATGTTATGCGTGGGAGTATGTGATTCATTCTCCCATTGAAACCTTATATCAGTTTACCTTAAAAGAACATGTGCTAAAAGAATTTTCTTTATGTGTAGAGGATAATATGACACAGTACATAGACAGAAGATTTCATTCCCTGGATATTTTGGAATCATTATCTTGCCTGGATGAAAAGGAACCGCCGCAGGGCAAAAATAGGGATTGAAAAACCAGGGAAAAGCATGTATGATAGATAGAAATGCTTTTTCGCTTAATGGCATGAATTTTCTTTTATGTATTTTGGAGGCAGAAGCATGAAAAAATGGAAGGTAATATGGATTGGGGTGGCAGTGGGGCTGCTGGCTAGCGGTTGCAAAGGCTTTGCTGTGGAAAGCAGCCAGTTCCAGCCAAAATCCAGCAGCATATATGTGGCAAGGGATGGGGGAATCTTCAGCGCTACTGTAGAAAATTATGAAAATGGAAATTACAGCAGCGATACCCTTAAGGAATTTATTACAAGTGAGGTTTCAGCTTATAACGAAAGCCTTGGGGCGCCGGCAGCAGCAGAAAATACAGAAGAAACAGGCATTCTGCCAGTTTCGGTAAGCTCTTGCCTTGCGGAAGATGGTAAGCTGACAGTAATTTACCAATATGAAAACAGTGAAGCATTCCGGGCTTTTGTAAATGAGTATAAGGACACGGCAAATCAGACGGTAAGCTTTGGAACCGGGACAGCCCTTGCGGGGCGGGAAGCCGGATGGCTTTCGGAAGGCGGATTTGTAAAGCTTGGGAAAAACGCGGAAACAATGGAGGCCCGGCAGAAGGATTTGGAGAAGCTGGGGAAAGAGCGGATGGTTATGGTAGAAGCCAGCCATCCAGTTACCATTCAGACAGAAGGTACTCTTTTGTATGTAACCAGAAATGTGGCAGTTCTGGATAAGAATCTGGTTCAGGTTCCGGAGGGGAAGCATTATCTGATATTTCGATAAAAAGCAGAGAGAAGCGAGGTTGAGAAGATGGAAAAGACAATGGAGAAAATCGTGGCACTTGCAAAAAACAGGGGATTTGTATATCCGGGTTCTGAGATTTACGGAGGTCTGGCAAATACCTGGGATTACGGCAATTTAGGCGTTGAACTGAAAAATAATGTGAAAAAGGCCTGGTGGCAGAAATTTGTCCAGGAAAGCCCCTATAATGTAGGTGTGGACTGTGCGATCCTGATGAATTCCCAAACCTGGGTGGCTTCCGGGCATCTGGGAGGTTTTTCCGATCCTCTGATGGACTGTAAGTCTTGCAAAGAGCGATTCCGGGCTGATAAGCTGATTGAAGATTACATGGCAGAGCAGGGAATTGTTCCGGAAACCGGAATTGATGGCTGGTCCCAGGAGGAAATGAAAGATTATATTGATTCCCATCAGATTTGCTGTCCAAGCTGCGGAAAGCATGATTTTACGGATATCCGCCAGTTTAACCTGATGTTTAAAACATTCCAGGGCGTTACAGAGGACGCGAAAAATACGGTATATCTGCGTCCGGAAACTGCTCAGGGAATTTTTGTAAACTTTAAAAATGTGCAGCGAACCTCCAGAAAAAAGATTCCATTCGGTATCGGACAGATTGGAAAGTCCTTCCGAAATGAAATTACACCAGGAAACTTTACGTTCCGTACCCGCGAATTCGAACAGATGGAATTGGAATTTTTCTGTAAGCCGGGAACCGATTTAGAGTGGTTCCAGTACTGGAAGAAATTTTGCATTAACTGGTTAAAGTCCCTTGGAATCAAAGATGAGGAAATGCGGGCCAGAGATCATTCTCAGGAAGAACTGTGCTTCTACAGCAAAGCTACTACGGATATCGAATTCCTGTTCCCCTTTGGCTGGGGTGAATTATGGGGAATAGCAGACCGTACCGATTATGACTTAAGCCAGCATCAGAATACGTCAGGACAGGATTTAACCTATTTTGACGATGAGGCAAAAGACCGCTATATTCCCTATGTAATTGAGCCGTCATTGGGCGCTGACAGGGTTACGCTGGCATTCCTCTGTGCTGCTTACGATGAGGAGGAGATTGGAGAAGGGGATGTAAGGACTGTACTTCATTTCCACCCAGCTATCGCACCGGTAAAGATTGGCGTATTCCCCTTATCAAAGAAGTTAAATGAAGGGGCGGAAAAGGTTTACAAAGAACTTTGCAAATATTACAATTGTGAATTTGATGACCGGGGAGCCATTGGAAAGCGCTATCGAAGGCAAGACGAGATCGGCACTCCTTTCTGTATCACGTATGATTTTGACTCCGAGGAAGATCATTCTGTAACAGTAAGAGATCGGGATACCATGGATCAGGTAAGAGTTCCCATTACAGAGCTGAAACAGTATTTTGAAGATAAATTTTTATTTTAAGACAGAATTTCACCGCATTTTATTATAGTTCAGGTGTCAAAAGGCAAGA
This sequence comes from uncultured Lachnospiraceae bacterium, assembly GCA_910589195.1. Taxonomy (GTDB): domain Bacteria; phylum Bacillota; class Clostridia; order Lachnospirales; family Lachnospiraceae; genus Caccovicinus. The sequence goes on along the minus strand of CAJUTC010000025.1, from coordinate 7,061 downwards.
CCAAGATAGATTGTGTGAACCGTTTCGAAACGGATGGAAACCTGTTTGGAAACTAATGTGATATGTGATAAGAGTATCGGCTTATGGGTATTCTGAAAAAGAACACACAAGATTCGTGGTAACTGCCTTTTGACACCTTATTTTATGGTATCAAACAATTTGTTGATGTAACCTGCTACATGATATAGATTTCTATGTTTTATAATAATAAATGTTCCTGGTCGGAGCAAATTGAACGCAGCAGTTTTTGGCGTTTTCTATGTTTTATATTAATAAATATTCAGGCATACTCTGGCACAATCGATCCGAATATGGTAAGTAATATCCTGTGCTTGTAAGGAAAATTGACGGAAAGGGTTATATGTTCGAATATACGAATTGTAACCAGATATCCGAAGTTAACGGATAATAAAAACGCTTTTTTGGATAAAACAGACAAATAATGAAATTTTCTCTGTTTTTTGAAAAAAAAACCTTTACTGAAAATAGATTTGTGCTATACTAAAGCCAGACCGTTTTGCGGTGCTTTTCTTTGCTATGCACAAATTTGCATTTGGCGTTTTGCTTTAGACTCGCTTTTTTATGCGATTACAAAAACATGAAGTGGGAAGGATTCCATGTATGATAGGCGCGAATTACGTTTGAACTTATCATCCCTGTATCATGTGAGTGAACCAGAGATCAGCAGGCAGGAACGGACATGATACAAGAATTGATTAAATCTTGAGGAGGAAATTCTAATGGCAAGAAAATGGGTTTATTTGTTCAGTGAAGGCAATGCAACCATGAGAAACCTGTTAGGCGGCAAAGGCGCAAACCTGGCTGAAATGACGAATTTAGGCCTGCCGGTACCACAGGGCTTTACCATCACTACTGAGGCTTGCACCCAGTACTATGAGGATGGCAAAAAAATTAATGACGAAATTATGGGACAGATCATGGAGCACATTGCTAAGATGGAGGAGATCACCGGCAAAAAGTTTGGTGATAAGGAAAATCCATTATTAGTTTCCGTTCGTTCCGGCGCAAGGGCATCCATGCCAGGTATGATGGATACCATTTTAAATCTTGGTTTAAATGAAGAAGTAGTAGAGGTTTTGGCTGCTAAATCCGGCAATCCCCGTTGGGCGTGGGACTGCTACCGCAGATTTATCCAGATGTTCTCCGATGTAGTTATGGAAGTAGGTAAGAAGTACTTCGAAGAACTGATTGATAAGATGAAAGATGAAAAAGGCGTTACCCAGGATGTAGAGCTGACTGCGGATGACCTGAAAGAACTGGCAAACCAGTTTAAGGCTGAATATAAGGAAAAGATTGGGAAGGACTTCCCTACCGATCCGAAAGAGCAGCTAATGGAAGCAATTAAAGCGGTATTCCGTTCTTGGGACAACCCAAGGGCAAATGTATACCGCCGGGATAATGACATTCCTTACTCTTGGGGTACAGCAGTAAATGTTCAGATGATGGCCTTTGGAAATATGGGTGAAACCTCTGGTACAGGCGTTGCCTTTACCCGTGACCCTGCTACCGGCGAGAAGCATCTGATGGGTGAGTTCTTGATGAACGCACAGGGCGAGGATGTAGTAGCCGGTGTCCGCACTCCTCAGAAGATTGACCAGTTAAAGGAAGTTATGCCAGAAGTTTATGAGCAGTTCGTAGGCATTTGCCATACACTGGAAGATCATTACAGAGATATGCAGGATATGGAGTTTACCATTGAGGATAAGAAGCTGTATATGCTTCAGACCCGTAATGGAAAGAGAACGGCTAAGGCAGCATTGAAGATTGCCTGTGATTTGGTAGATGAGGGCATGATTGATGAGAAGAAAGCAGTTGCTATGATTGATCCGAGAAACTTGGATACACTGCTTCACCCTCAGTTTGATGCAGAGGCGTTAAAGAAAGCGGAGCCTATGGCAAAGGCACTTGCCGCATCTCCGGGTGCCGCATGTGGTAAGATCGTATTTACGGCAGAGGATGCGAAAGAGTGGAAGGCAAGAGGCGAAAAGGTAGTTCTGGTTCGTCTGGAAACCTCTCCTGAAGATATTGAAGGTATGAAAGCGGCTCAGGGCATCCTGACTGTCCGTGGCGGTATGACAAGCCATGCGGCAGTTGTTGCGCGTGGTATGGGAACTTGCTGTGTTTCCGGCTGCTCTGAGATCACGATGGATGAAGAGAACAAGAAATTTATGTTAGCCGGGAAAGAATTCCATGAAGGCGACTGGATGTCTATTGATGGTTCAACCGGCAAGATTTATGATGGAATTATCCCCACTGTAGACGCCACCATTGCAGGGGAATTTGGAAGAATTATGTCCTGGGCTGATAAGTATAGAAGATTAAAAGTCCGCACCAATGCGGATACTCCGGCTGACGCGAAGAAAGCACGTGAGTTAGGCGCTGAAGGTATTGGCCTGTGCCGTACAGAGCATATGTTCTTTGAAGGAAACCGTATCGATGCGTTCCGTGAGATGATCTGTGCAGAAACGGTAGAGGAAAGAGAAACTGCGTTAGAGAAGATTTTACCGGAGCAGCAGGGCGATTTTGAGAAGCTGTACGAAGCTTTGGAAGGCAACCCAGTTACGATCCGCTTCTTGGATCCGCCTCTTCATGAGTTTGTTCCTACAGAAGAGGAAGACATTAAGAAACTGGCAGATGCTCAGGGCAAGACAGTAGAGCAGATTAAGGCGATTTGTGATGCGCTCCATGAGTTCAACCCCATGATGGGTCACCGTGGATGCCGTCTGGCTGTTACCTATCCGGAAATCGCAAAGATGCAGACGAAAGCCGTTATCCGCGCTGCAATTAATGTAAAGAAGAACCATCCGGATTGGAAGGTAGAGCCGGAGATTATGATCCCATTAATTGGCGATATCAAGGAATTAAAGTATGTTAAGAAGTTTGTAGTGGAAACTGCTGATGCGGAAATAGCGGCGGCAGGTACCGACTTAAAATATGAAGTTGGTACGATGATTGAAATCCCAAGAGCAGCTCTTACTGCAGATGAAATTGCGAAGGAAGCTGAATTCTTCTGCTTTGGTACCAATGACTTGACTCAGATGACTTACGGCTTCTCCCGTGATGACGCAGGTAAATTCTTAAATGCTTACTATGACGCAAAGATTTTTGAAAATGATCCATTTGCGAAGCTGGATCAAATCGGCGTAGGCAAGCTGATGGAAATGTCCATCAAACTGGGCAAGCCAGTTCGTCCGGAACTTCATGTGGGCATCTGTGGCGAGCATGGCGGTGATCCTTCTTCCGTTGAGTTCTGCCATAAGATTGGGCTGGATTATGTATCCTGCTCGCCATTTAGGGTTCCGATTGCGCGGTTGGCAGCGGCACAGGCGGCTATTATCCTTGGATAGGTAATCATATAGTGGTATGGAAGTGTGACGACTACTAGATATAGTATGAGGTAAAAAATGAGAGATATTCAATAGTAAAATATTGGGTATCTCTCTTTTTTTGCTATTTTATGGGATGGGTGGTTGATAAGTGGTTAGGGTAATTTAAAGGGGTTCCAGGGGGTTTTTATTGGTGGGGTGGGGAAATGTATGGGTTATAAGGTGAAAAGGGTTCCAAGGGGTTATAAGGGGGTTTAGAGGGGGAAGGAATATGGGATAAGGGCAAAATAATTTGGAAGTAGAAAAAATGAAAACTGTTAGAATGTCATAATCAGAGTGGCTCATTTCTGGTGGGTATCACTCTTTTCTTTTTTTGTATCTGGCGTTACAATCCCCCAACTTGAAAGGAAAGGAGGCTGTGGGCTGTGGGCGGGATGCTAAAACCATTGTGTATGATTATCATGGTTTCGGTTTATTGTGTTTCCATGGTGATCGTGGTTAAGTGCATGAAAGAGATTGTAAGCGCAACCATCAACAAAATAGGCAAGCTGGCAGAAATGGCAGAAAAAGAAGAAAGTGAGGGATAACCAAGTGCTAAGTTTTCAAAAGTTTATTGAAAAAGTAAAAACAGAAATCCATTTGCTTTGCGGGGACGGCTACCAGATTATCATGGAGCCTGTCCCTCAAAACAATGGGACAGAACAGACGGGCATTGATATCAGGAAGGAGCAGGGGGAAGAAATGGCGCATTTATGTTTAGATGCTTATTATGAGCAGTATTTGGCAGGAATGACGGTTGAAGAAGCGGCAAGGGATATCTGGGATATTTTCAACAGCTTTGAGCAAAGCGGGGTTTCAGAGGGTTTATTAAATGATTTTGAAAAGGTGAAAAACAAAGTTGTGTTCTCCCTGGTAAATTATGGGATGAACAAAGAACGGCTGGAATCCATGCCCTATGTGCCCTATTTAGATTTAGCCATTCTATTTTATGTATTATTGGATCGGACAGAAAATGGGGAAAGGACAGCAGTTATTACGAATAAGGAACTGACTGCATGGGGGACAACAAAAGAAGAACTCCTTCAGTTAGCAAGGCAGAATACCCCAAGACTGTATATGGCGGAGGTCAATTCTTTAAATGATGTGATGAAATCATTTGTAAAGGATAAGAAATCAAAGGATTTTTTTGATGAATTTATCGGTGAGGAAGAATCCTCCCTTTATGTGTTGAGCAACCGCCATAATGTAAAAGGGGCAGCAGTTATTTTATATGACAGTCTGTTAAAAGAGATGTCAAAGGTTCTGGGACATGATTTGCTTATCCTCCCTTCCAGTGTGCATGAAGTTTTGGTTATGGCTTATGATAAAACGATGGATTTTCTGTCTATCAGGGATATGGTTGAGCATATCAACGAAGTGGAAGTACCAGTTTGTGATGTGCTGTCCGACCAGATATACAGGTATAACAGGGAAAAGGATCAAGTTTCATTCCTTATTGAGGATATGGAATCCTAAGGACTAAAGCTGGCATGGCATAGCTGGAAAAACTGTTTAATTCGTACATTCCAGCTATGCCATTTCCGGCACTTACACCACTGACAAAAGGGAAACCTGGCGTTAAGATATAGGCATAGTAATTGATAGGAATTACAAAAATAAAAAGAAAAAGGAGAAAGAATTATGAGTAAAATGGTAAGAACATTAAGCGAGGAAGCAAAGGACATCATCAGGAATTATGTGGAGATGGGCAGGGAATACGACCGGAAAGAGTTGGTTGCAGAGATTAAGGAGAAAGCAGAACGAAAGGAAGAAATGACAGACGGCGTTATCGCCGGGGCGATTAAAATGCTGACCGCTTCCAATGAAATTATGGTGGCATCAAGGGGGAGATACCGGAAAGGAAGCCCTGTAGGGAACCAGAATATGCAGGAAAAAGTGGTGGCGCTGTTCCAGAAGTTCAAAGGGGATCTGGATAAGATTTGTATGGTGAACGCTTTAAACTTAAAGGAAGATGACTTTCGGTTTATCACCCTGTTAAATGAGATTAGCAATAACCTGGAGTCCTCAATCTGGACATTGGAGGATTTTGGAAAGGAGGGGGCTGGTGCTGGTGAAGCACCAGCCAGCGAGGGGGAAACAGAAGGAAAGGAGTTGGGCAGGGCAAATGAAAGAAAGGAGAAGAAAGAGAAAAAGCAAACAGGGGAACCAATGAAGGAGGCTGTCTGAACAGGCAGCTTTTTTTCTTTGGGGCAGGTGAAAATTACGGAATTACGCAAATTACGCTTTTTTAGCAGATGGAAAACAAAGATACCATAGAATTAGGGATAGGTTTGAGGGGCGGGTTTTGGATTGAGAAAATTTGGGTAGTGATAAAAAGTGGTATGAGATAAAAAGGAAAAATTATTTTTTGGACTTCTGAAAAAATGGGTATCCGTTAAGGGCAAAATGAAGGGGTACATCTAGTAGAAAAAATGGGGTTTGAAAAAGTAGTGGAAGGGGGGATAAAAAGATGGATACAGGAGAATAAAAACCATAATAAAGGGATCAGGTAAGCTATTTTTATAGGTGCAGGTAAACGGATTTTGAGGGGGCATAGAAAATGAAAATGGATGAATGATAATAGAAGGAATCAGGATAAAAAGTAGGATTACAAATAATTGTTTTTATGTTGCTGATAAGGGGTTTCATATTGCATAATGTAAGGATAATGGGAAGTAAGTAAGGATAAGGTATCTCTTATTTCCAGCGATAGGGGCAGTAAAAATAAAATGAGTGGCAGGATATATAAAAGGATACAGTACGATATTAGGGAGATAGATTTATTCCTATTTCAGAATCCTGAATTTTATCGTGAATGTGTAACTATGTAAGAAGACGCTTTTAAAAATAGTACTCAAAAGAAAACCTATATACGAAAACCGTTCTCCCCCGATTCTAAGGGGATGTTAAAAAGGTATAAGGAAGAAATAAAGGTACTGATTATGATGTTGGTATGATATGGAGAAATAGGAAAGTTATCATATAAAAAGGAAAGCGGTATCAATGGAATATGAGGTCATTGCGGTATGGATCTATATAGAAGCTATAAATGTATAGAATTACATTAAATGGAAGGAATACAATGGGATTATGGAATGGGACTGTATTTTTAAATATGGTCTTTTTTGTGTAAAAATATAGATTAAGATATGAGCAGGTAAGAAATATATAATTGCTTAATATTGATATATTTAGCATAAAAGTGATAGTATTCTTTACCATTTATTATATTGTTAGAGATAAAGTTTATTTATCTTATCCGATTTATGTGATATAATGTTAGTGAGTAAAGTGGATAATCCGGAAAAGATTTTATATTGTTTATAAAAGTAATATGGATGTAAAAATGGGAAGAAAAATAGTAATAAAATAATCATAAAGTTTGATGGAAGATTGAATTTTTAGGTATTGATTCATTAAGTAAACCGATGTAATGCAGTCAATTTGGGACAGTATGAAAAGGAACATAATAGAATGTTATAGGAATAGAAGGATAAAAGTATAAAAAAATCATTTAAAAAGTAAGTTGTCAAAACAATCTCTGTTTCAGAGAGTAGAAAAAACTTGCTAATAATAAGGAAGAATACAGTAAAAAATGGATATCTCTTAGACGATAGAGGATGTTATAGGAATAGAAGGATAAAAGTATAAAAAAATCATTTAAAAAGTAAGTTG
>CAJUTC010000024.1 GCA_910589195.1 uncultured Lachnospiraceae bacterium | reverse complement strand
CCGCATCTGCATCATCCAGTTCACGAATAATCGCAGGCACTTCTTCAATCCCAGCCCAAGCACAAGCTGCCTTTCTTCTATGGCCTGCGATAATCTCATAACCATCACCATAAGGATTACTTCTTACAATCAACGGAACTAACACACCTTTATCTTCAATACTTCGCATCAGTTCAAAGAGTTGAATATCCTGTTCCACCTTAAACGGATGACCTTTAAAGTCGTGTAAATCGCTGATTTTAACGGTTCCCGTCTGTAAACCATACTCGTCATTCCCAAAGGAACACGTTACTTTTGTTTTCTCCATTTTCTTCCTCCTTGTCGTTCTTAGAGGTATCATTTGGAGTGCTGGCAGTGTTCTGAACATAAGAAAACCGCCTGCTCTCCACACAAAAATGTAGAAAACAAGCGGTTTTCGCTTTGTTTCATTATTTAATTGTTGACCATAAGTTTCTGATATGTGAACGACTTACCAATGTGTCCACTCATACCAGTTCCATAACTACTGAGACTTTTATCTCGTGAAAAATCTCTTTTTTACGCCCGATTTCCGAAGTCTTATTGAACTTAAAAACCCTCGAAAAGTGCGTAAATTCAAGCAATTCTACTACTTCACCCTTTGTAGCAATGTGACGCATTCCACATGCACCCCCCAGCCGAACTGATCCACTCCTCTTACCCGTTTTACTTCATACCCTTTTTCTCTCAAATACTTAACATCCCTTGCCAAGGTAGCCGAATCACAGCTTACATACACAACCCGTTTGGGAGCCATTTCCGCTATCATATCCAAACAGACAAGATCGCATCCTTTCCTTGGAGGATCCACCACAATCACATCTGCATACACCTGATTGTTATGAAATTGTTCCGGCAGAACCTCCTCTGCCTTTCCAACAAAAAATTCCGCATTTGAAATTCCATTTATGGACGCATTCTGCTTTGCGTCTTCAATTGCCGCCGGAACTACTTCTACCCCATACACTTTCTTAGCCTTTTGTGCCAAAAAGAGTGAAATTGTCCCAATGCCGCAGTATAAATCCCATACGGTTTCTTCCCCTGTCAAACCAGCATATTCCAAAGCAGTGCGATATAGCTTTTCCGTCTGGACCGGGTTTACCTGATAAAATGACTGTGGTGAAATCTGATATTTTACATTCCCGATAAAATCGGTAATATATCCTGGTCCAAAAAGATGTACCTGCTTTTCCCCTAAGATAACATTCGTCCTTTCTGTATTGACATTATAGGAAATGGAAGCCATACCTTTTATCGTTTTCAGCCTTTCGATTAACCTTTTTGCCTGGGGTAATGTTTGTCCATTGAGCACCAGGCACACCATCAGCTCTCCTGTAGTAAACCCTTTTCGGATTAAGGCGTGGCGAACCAGGCCAGTATGGGAGATTTCGTCATAGGGCGGAATATGATACTCTTTCATATAATCTCGAATGATTGCTAATATTTCCTTGTTTTCTTCCACTCCCAGCAGGCAATCTTCATTTTCTATGATTGTATGGGTTCTTCCCGCATAAAATCCATAAATAATTCGGCCATTTTTATCCTTTCCAAAGGGAAACTGTGCTTTATTCCGATATCGCCAGGGATATTCCATTCCGATAATCGGTTCCATCTCAACAATTTCTGTTTTTGTTTCTGCTTCTGATAGCTCTTTTTCGTTCTCTGTATGTTCCCTGCCTTTTGGAAGTATCAGACCGTCTAAACCTCCGATCCGCTTTAAATTATTATAAATTTTTCTTTCCTTTAACCGGAGTTGTTCCTTATAATCCATGGTTTGAAGCTGGCAACCTCCACATGCTTTTGCCACCGGGCATTTGGGTTCTACCCGGCAAGGTGATTGTTCTAGCACACAATTCAGTCTGGCAAACCCGTAGTTTTTTTTCATTTTCATGATACCAGCTTCTACAAAATCGCCGATTACCGTATCTTTTATAAACCAGGTATACCCTTCTAGCCTGCCAATTCCAGACCCGTCCTGGCTGATATCTTCAATCCGGACCTGAATCCGGTCATTTTTCTTCCATTCCATATTAATTCCTCTGCTTTCCTTTATGTATCTGCCTGATGTTGCCGCGTTCGTTTCCACTGTGGCTATCCTTTATTGTCACCTTCATTTTCCCCTGAACACTCATTAATTATTTCGTAAACTAATTTATATTTCTTTCATTTATTTTCCATAATTTATCCACAATTTCACGATATACTAAATCCATAAAAGTTCTACTAAAGGTTTTCTTATTTTACTCTCCATACATAAATTTTCCACTAGCGGAAAAACAGGATACTATGGATAGACCTTGGAAACGTTTCGTAGTTCTACTATAAAATGAGGGCGGCGGCCAACAAGCGCGCGACCGGTTGCCGCACTCGACTAACAATAAAAGCGTTCCAACTCACAAAAACAGTGAAAGTAGAACGCTTCTTTTTATTGTCCTGATCCTTACCGGCTCTTATCTACTGTCAAATCCCATTCCCCGGTTTTACGGATATTGGTTTCTAAAAGGCGGTTAAACCCAAGCCAGCCAGAATTATCATTTCCCCCACGGAGAGCTTCTATCATGATTTCCAGCTTTGCATCTGTATTGTCCGCAAAGTTCAATGCCAGCGCCTCTAAAAGAGCAGGCTTTTTGGGAGAACCATACTCCAATTCTCCATGATGTGCCAAAATACAATGCTTTAATTCTGACGCCAGCTTAGCCGGAAAATCCGGAATGGTTTTGATTCGTTCGCTAATCATCTCCGTTCCGATAATGATGTGCCCCAGCAACTGCCCATCATCAGTGTAATCGTTTTCCGGAAACCGGGACAGTTCTTTTAGCTTTCCGATATCATGGAATATTGCCGCCACAATCAAAAGATCCCGGTTCAGCATGGGATAGTGGGACGCGTAATAATCACATAGCCTGGTTACCCCCAACGTATGCTCCAAAAGGCCTCCTACAAATCCATGATGAACGGTTTTGGCGGCAGAGTGGAAGCAAAATGCCTTAATAAATGCATTATCACAAAAAAAGCTGGAAGCAAGCCGGCTTAAATACGGATTCTGGATTGATTTTACAAATACTTCCAATTCCCGATACATTGGGCCAATGTCCTTTTTTGACACCGGCAAATAGTCTTCTTCCTTATATTCCCGTTCCACTGCCTTTCGGATCCGCTTAATATTGAGCTGGAATGCTCCCTGAAAAAGAGTTACATCCGCCTCTACCTGAACGTAATCCATTACATCAAAGCTTCCCACACCTGGCGAGTTCAAATCCCATATTTTCCCGTCTATCGTCCCGGTTTTATCTTGAAGCACCAGATTACCATATTCTTTTCCATTTTTTGTAATTGCAATCTGCTTGCTTTTGCACAAATAAACATCGGATGTATGCATCCCCTCCCGAAATGTTTCAATATACTTCATAATTATTATCCTCTTTTCCTACCCTATTTTCACTCCTGTTATGTTTCATTCTTTTTATATAAAATCTCTAAAAATGATACCAGGGGTCAAAAACATGAAAAAGCAGCCCGATCTGGGCGGATTTTGAATGTTTTTGAGGATTACGGGAGCACAACGTGCGGAGTAATCCGGTATCAAGTTGGCAAAAAACCTTTTGACACCAACTTCTAAAATTTAAAAAGCATATGCCTACTCCCAAAGCAAACCATCATGCGCCCACAAACAGGCGCACCACCATGAATGAAAGGGGTTTCCTTTAAAATCCGGGAGATGCGCAGAAAACAGGAATGATAGATGCCGCTTCGCGGCCCCGTTTTCGCGCAGTTCAGCGCTTATGGGAAACCACAAAACAAAAATTTTGTAGTTTTTAAAATTTATCACACATAAGGAAGCCAGGGCATTACCTGGCTCCTATCGTTACTTCATATTCAATTGGCGCATATCGGTTTTGTCCATACCGTTGCACCTCCACTGTCACCACCTCGCCTGCCGACATCTCATCTAAGCCGTTTTGAAAATCTTTCATTGTGATGATTTCTCTTTCTCCAAACCTGGTAATAATATCTCCGCTTTGGATTCCTGCATTATAGGCAGGCCCATCTGCTAATGAATTGTTAACATAAACCCCAAGGGGCAGGCCTTCCTGATGCTTTGCCTCTGTGACCTCTACTCCCATAATACCAAAATACGGCGCAGAAATTCCATTGGATAAGTCTTCCAAAACACCTTTATAATCCGATAAAGCCCGGATAACTGTCATAGAACCGCCTTCTGTTTTATAATCATCCGTTACCCAGCCGATCACCTGACCCCGTATGTTGAATAAAAATGTCCCTGGGCTTGCCTCTCCTTTGGTATCGGTATAAAACAGCCTGCTTATCCCATCCACTACAGATATGCTTTTTGCGATATAAGAAATACTTCCCGTGCTTATGGAATGTACCACTCCCGCCGGACTCCCTGCCGCATATACCAGATCTCCCTGCTTAACCGCATAGGAATTTCCTAAGTCCAATACTTTAATCTGAGCCCGCATGGTTTCATCCAGCTCACTGGCCGCAATCCGAATTACCGCCATATGAGATACCTGATCGATTCCCTTTAACTGACCTACTACCTGAGTGCCGTTTGCCAATGTAATCTCCAGGGAATCTGCCCCTTCCACCGCACCTATAGGTGTAAAAATCAGATATTCTTCCGGCGTTGCGGCGATAATAGCTCCTGCGTATAAGCCTGCCGTTTCCACCGGATTGTTAAACCAGTCCATCTGAGTTTTTACAGAATGAACCGTCACAATCCCTTTATCGGTTTCCTGAATTAGTTCATTCATGCTGGCAAGCATCTTCGTTAAATCATCCAAAGAAAACGAATGTTTCTCTACTTCCTCACTCACCATTATCTCCAGCGGTTTGGTTTCCTCCTCTGTCGTTTCGGATTCTGTCGTAGCTTCTGGCTCCGTAATTGTTTCCGGTTCAGCGGTGGTTTCCACTTCATCCTTAGGAATGGAAATTGCGATGGAAGAGCTTCCTTCTGTTTCTTCTTCTATTAAATATTTTTTAGCTAATGGTTCTGATACCACAAATGTAACAGCCGCCAAAAATCCAAACAGGACTGCCCCGGCTCCTAAAAGCAGAAGCCGCCTGAAAATCTCTGCCTTGGTTTGTTTCGGCCTTACGATCTTTTCATGAATAAAACGATGATTCTCCGGTTTGTTTTTCAGGTTGTCCTCATCTGGCAACTGGAACCCCTCCTTCAAAACCAAAATAGCTGGCTTCCCCTATCCAACATATAATGCGGAATCTGCGGTTTTTATCTGAATCAGTCAGCATTCGTCTGATAAACTCTATTATACGTTTCTTCTTCCCTTTATGCAAGAAAAAAGATTAGATGTCTTGTCGTCCTTAGCGAATGGGAGCCTGGTAAAAACTTCCATAAAAGTTTTCCGTTTTTATGGCATTGATAATAACATGGGAATCAACTGATCCCATTAAAGCCACAATATCGGACACCTCATAAGAGGAAACTACCGTATGAAGCAAATACATTTTTTTATGGCTGTAGCCGCCGATTGCCTCCACACACGAAATCCCGTGACGGTAATGGGCAATATACGCTTTAATGATCTCCTCCGCCTTTGTCGTCGTTATCTGTAGCGTTACCCGTTCATACCGGTGATGAAAAGCTGATATGGTTCTTGTTGAAATAAATTGAAATAAGATGGAATACCCTGCATAGATCCAGCCAAAAATACTGCCGAAAATACACAGAAGCACCACATTTCCCGCAAATACATATTCCCAAATAGATTTTCCCGTTTTATTTGACACATATAGCGCTATAAAATCCGTGCCACCTGTAGAAGCATTTCCCCGAAGGGCAATGGATATTCCCAGGCCGTACAAAAAACCGCCGAAAATCACATTCAGCATCGCGTCATCAAACATAGGCTGGAACCGGCACACTGCCAGAAAAATACTGGATAAAAATACCTGCATCAGCGAATAAAACGTAAACCGCACACTAATACTTTTGCTGCATAAAATTGCTACTGGAATATTAAGCACCAGCATCCCCAAAGATACAGAAAAGCCGCCTCCAAATAAGGATGCAATATTGTCAATTAAAATAGCCACCCCGGTAAACCCGCCTGACAGCAAATTCGACGGCCTGATAAACGTCTGGATCACAAAAGCCTGAATCAGCGCCGATGCAACCACCGCCAAAATGGTCATTACCCTCCGCGCAATCTTATTATGTTTATACTTCGCAATCATTCCCCCAACCTCCATACTATTTTCAATATGCTCTTTGAATCCTGGCATCAATCCAGGCCAAACGCTTCTAACGTACTTCCCTAAATACCCATCAAATACCAGACCATTCCCACCCTTTTCTGCTGGCATTAAGCCGATAACTTATTCTACCAATTTTTACCCAGAAAATCAATGTAATTTCAATTCTCCCCATCTCCCTACTTTCCCTATAATTTTATTTATGGTATAATCAAGGAAACGTATCCCTTATCCCCAGCCTGACGGCTGCAGACATGGTATAATCTCGCTAGAGATTATATCGCGCCGAATAACATTCTTATGCCCGGCCCACAGCATCACTGTAAACATGAATATAATTTTCTAAACTAATTAGCAAAAAGGAATCTATTATATGAATCAAAAAGTACTGCAAACTTTAGAATATCATAAAATTATTAGCCAATTAGAAGAGCACGCAACCTCCGATCCCGGACGCAGGCTTTGCGCCGCCCTTTTGCCTTCTTCTGATTTGGAGGAAATCCGTAAGTCCCAGCAGGAAACTGCCGATGCCGTATCTCGTATCCGTATGAAAGGCAGCCTTTCCTTTTCCGGCTGCAAGGATGTAAGCGATTCTTTAAAACGTTTGGAGATTGGCAGTTTTTTAAGTATTCCGGAGCTTCTGTCAGTCAGCTCCCTTTTAACTGCCGCCGCCAGGGCAAAAGCCTATGGCCGCCACGAGCAAGAAGACAGCGAATTTTCAGAGGATACATTGGAAGAGCATTTCCGCTCCCTAGAGCCGCTAACGCCGGTTAATAATGAAATCAAGCGCTGTATCCTTTCCCAGGATGAGGTAAGCGATGATGCCAGCCCTGGGCTTCACAGAGTCCGCCGGGCCATTAAAAATGCGGCGGATAAGCTCCACAGCCAATTAAACTCTATTTTGAACGCAAACCGCTCTTATCTGCAGGATGCCGTCATCACCATGCGGGATGGCCGCTATTGCCTTCCGGTTAAATCGGACTATAAAAACCAGGTTCCCGGCATGGTTCACGACCAATCTTCTACCGGCTCTACCCTTTTTATTGAACCGATGGCCGTTATTAAACTGAATAATGAAATACGTGAATTAGAAATCGCAGAGCAAAAAGAAATTGAAGCTGTATTGGCCGATTTAAGCAGCCAGCTTGCCCCATATATTGAAGAAATCCAGATCAACCAGCAGATTTTAGGACAGCTTGATTTTATCTTTGCCAAAGCCAACCTGTCCCGCAGCTATAAGGGCAGCCAGCCAAAATTTAATGACAATGGGATCATTTCCATTAAAGATGGACGCCATCCTTTGCTGGATCCAAAAAAGGTAGTGCCGATTTCCCTTACATTGGGAAAAGATTTTGATCTTTTAATTGTTACCGGCCCTAACACTGGCGGCAAAACGGTATCATTAAAAACGGTAGGTTTATTTACCCTTATGGGGCAGGCAGGCCTTCATATTCCGGCTTTTGAAGGATCTGAACTGGCCGTATTTGAGCAGGTTTTTGCCGATATTGGCGACGAGCAGAGCATTGAACAAAGCTTAAGCACCTTTTCTGCCCATATGACGAATATTGTCCGGATCTTAAACCAGGCAGACAGCCGATCCTTGTGCCTGTTTGATGAATTAGGAGCCGGAACAGATCCTACAGAAGGCGCCGCACTTGCGATTGCCATTTTAAGCTTCCTTCACAACATGAAATGCCGGACTATGGCTACCACCCATTACAGTGAATTAAAGGTATTCGCGCTTTCTACAAAAGGAGTAGAAAACGCATGTTGTGAATTCAGTGTAGAAACGCTGCAGCCCACTTATCGCCTGCTGATTGGGATTCCCGGCAAAAGCAATGCTTTCGCTATTTCCCAAAAATTAGGACTTCCTGGCTATATCATTGAGGACGCAAAAAACCATTTGGAAGCTGAAGATGAGGCATTTGAGGATTTAATTGCCCACTTGGAGGAAAGCCGGATTACCATTGAAAAAGAACAGTTTCAAATCCAGGCCTATAAGACAGAAATCGCACAGTTAAAATCCCGGCTGACCCAAAAAGAAGAACGGCTGGATGAACGGAAAGAACAGGTAATCCGAAATGCCAGAGAGGAAGCCCAACGCATCCTTCGGGAAGCAAAGGAAACTGCTGACCAGACAATCCGGCAGATTTCCAAGCTTTCTGCTGATTCTGGTATAAACCGCCAGTTGGAAGCAGAACGGGCCAAACTTCGCGATAAATTAAAAGAAACCGATCAGAAACTTGCTGTAAAACAGAAAGGGCCCAAACAACCCATTTCACCAAAAAAGCTAAAAATCGGCGACGGCGTTAAGGTTTTAACCATGGGATTAAAAGGAACGGTCAGCACCCTTCCCAATGAAAAAGGGGATTTGTATGTACAGATGGGCATTCTTCGTTCTCTTGTTAATATTAAAGATTTGGAACTGCTTCACGAACCGGATATTACTGGCCCTTCCTACGAAGGTGTAAGCACAAAGAAAGGTATGGGCAGCGGCAAAAGCCGGATTCAAATGTCCAAATCCGCTACCATCTCCCCTGAGGTGAATCTGATTGGCATGAATGTGGATGAAGCTTGTTCCGTTTTGGATAAGTATCTGGATGACGCCTACTTGTCCCATCTTTCCTCAGTACGCATTGTACATGGCCGTGGTACAGGAGCACTGAAAGCAGGCGTACACAAATATTTAAAACGGCTGAAATATGTAAAAGACTTCCGCCTTGGCGAATTTGGGGAAGGTGACAGCGGCGTTACGATTGTCACCTTTAAATAAGCCTTCCCTTAACAGACGGAAGCTGACAGTCCTCTGTCTGCCGGAATTTTTCGCATGTAAACAGACCCAACAAAAAGGAGGCCCCAATTGGCAGAAAAACAGCGAATTCTGATTGTTGACGACGACGCCAATATTGCAGAATTAATATCCCTTTATCTTTTAAAAGAATGTTATGAAACCCAGATTGTGGGTGACGGGGAGGAAGCCCTTCAGGTTTTTCCCATTTTTAAACCCCATCTGGTTCTCTTGGATTTAATGCTTCCTGGCATTGACGGCTATCAGGTTTGCCGGGAGCTTCGGATGACATCTCAGGTTCCTATCATTATGCTTTCAGCGAAAGGCGAAATCTTTGATAAAGTGCTTGGCCTGGAGCTGGGGGCTGATGACTATATGATTAAGCCCTTTGACTCAAAAGAACTGGTTGCCAGGGTAAAAGCGGTTCTCAGACGTTACCAGGCACCGCCACCTGCCCTTCCTCCTTCTACGGATCAGCAGGGCGACTTTGTGGAATACCCGGATCTGATTGTAAACTTAACCAACTACTCTGTAATCTATATGGGGCATTCAGTTGAAATGCCACCAAAGGAGCTGGAACTGCTATACTTTTTGGCCTCTTCCCCGAATCAGGTATTTACCAGGGAACAGCTTTTGGATCACATTTGGGGCTACGAATACATTGGCGATACCCGAACGGTTGATGTGCATATTAAGCGGCTCCGTGAAAAAATTAAAGACCATAAAAACTGGTCCCTATCTACTGTATGGGGGATTGGTTATAAGTTTGAGGTTAAACGATGATTCGTTCTCTCTATTATAAGTTTATCCTTGGCTACGTGATTTTCGGCCTCCTTGGCTTTCTTGTAATTGGTATCTTTTCATCCGAAATCACTTACGATTATCTGATACGGGAAAAGGCGGAGCTTCTTTACGACGAGGCCAATCAGCTTGCTTTCGACTGCAGCGCCGTATATAATGGGGCGGCTACCAAGCTGGAAACCGTTTCCCGTCAGCTTTCCATCTTATCACCATCTCTTCAGTCCGAAGTTTGGGTGGTGGATCGAAACGGCACCGTAACCATAGATTCGGAAAATGGCAGTCGGAAAGGACTCTCTGTAAATTTTGATCCTACTGCTCTGGGAAATAAAAGCTATGGCATCGGAAACTTTTATGGCGCTTTCCCCTATGATGTCCTTAGCGTTTCCGCCCCTATTGCAGGTAATTATACCATTTATGGTTATGTTCTAATCCATATGCCCCTGACCCAGATCCAGGCCTCCCGGGATGGGATTTTAAATATCGTATACCTTACGTTTGGAATTATATTTATCCTTTCCCTGGTGATCCTTATCATCTTTACCTTGACCGTGTATTTTCCCCTTAAGAAAATCACCGCGGGGGCCAATGAATATGCGTCAGGGAATTTAGCATACCGGATTTCCCTTTCCTCCCATGATGAGATGGGGTATCTGGCGGAAACCTTAAATTATATGTCCGATAAGCTGAATCAATTGGAGGAATACCAGAAAACCTTCATTGCCAATGTATCCCATGATTTCCGATCCCCTCTTACCTCCATTAAGGGCTTTCTGGAGGCAATTTTAGATGGCACCATTCCTCCCGAAATGCATGATAAATACTTAAACCGGGTCATTACGGAAACAGAACGGTTAAATAAACTGACTCAGGGAATGCTTACATTAAATTCCATAGACAGCAAGGGGCTGCTGTTTCGCACAAATTTTGATATTAACCGGGTTATTAAAGATACAGCCGCTTCTTTTGAAGTGGTTTGCCGTCAGAAAAACTTGACTTTCGAACTAACTTTTGCTGATAACATCCAAATGGTTTACGGAGAAACGGGAAAAATCCAGCAAGTTTTATATAATCTGATTGACAATGCGATTAAGTTCAGCCATAATGGCGCCACAATTTACATCCAGGCTTATCCAAAACACGAAAAAATCTTTATTTCCGTAAAGGATACTGGAATTGGGATCCCCAAAGACAGCATTAAGAAAATTTGGGAGCGGTTTTATAAAACAGATTTGTCCCGTGGAAAAGATAAAAAAGGCACAGGTCTTGGCCTTTCTATTGTAAAAGAAATTATCCAGGCACATGGAGAAAATATTGATGTAATCAGTACAGAAGGGGTAGGCACAGAATTTATCTTCAGCCTTCCGCGGCCCATTAACCTGTAACCTGCTGATTCTTTGCCCAGTCAGGCTGCCATAAAAGGCAGCCTTGTGTTAATTCCCGCAAAATCGTAAAGAAACTGACAGACTTTTTTTCGTAAAATCAGGCTTCCGATATTTTTTAAAATATGTTATAATATGGGCAACCGTACAACATATTAAGGGAGGCATTTCAAGTTGAAACGAGCAAAACCTATTTTTTCCGTTATGCTGGCAGCCAGTTTCCTTTCCGCCATGGTTCCGGCCAATAGTTTCGCAAGAGAAAAAATCAGCCAAGTTTCCCTGTCATTCAGCATGGATGCAGATACCTGGGGAGAATTAAATGTAGATTGCGAAGATGACACCTATGCGGTCCGAACCGTTAACCTGTTTCCGGAAGGATCCGCCACATCTTCTTTTCCATATGCTATAATTGTACTGGACGCGGAGGATGATTACTATTTCACCAGCATTAAAGCCAAATATTTTGAACTGGAAGGGGAAGGCGCAGTCTTTCAGGAAGCTGCCAGGAGTAACAGCAACTCAACCATGACTTTATCTGTCCGCTTAAAAGATCTTGGGGAAGGGGAATTAGAAGAGCCTACCAGCCTTATCTGGACAGATACCGGCATCGCTACCTGGGAAGGAGTTTCAGGAGCCGGAAATTATTCGGTTCGGATCCGCAGAAACGGGGAGGCATTATCCGCTTCCAGCGCCCCTACCACAAAAGCAACCGTTTATAATTTATCAACAAAAATAACCAAACCCGGAAATTATACGTTCCAGGTACGGGCTAATGGCCTTTATAAAAAAACAAAAAGTAGTGACTGGGTGGATTCCCCTACATTAGTTGTGGATGAAGCCAAGCTTGCCTACATCCAGGAAAACGCCTCTATGGATACCGGTGTCCAGGGACAGTGGCACCATGAGGAAAACGGTTCCTGGTATCAGTATACTACCGGTGTAATCCCCAAAAACGAATGGCAAAAAATCGATGGCGCCTGGTATTACTTTGATGGTTCCGGTTACATGGTAACGGATCAGTGGGTTGATCGGTATTATGTGGGAAGCAATGGAAAGATGCTAACTGACACCACCACTCCGGACGGCCATTACGTAGATGAAAATGGAGCCTGGGCGCCCAAATAGCAAGCATTTGCCAAAGGCATTCTTGCTTTGCTTAGTGGATGCATTTACTCCTGTCTGAACGGTTTTTGTGGCATCAGAAATCCAGAAAACTTTTCTATCAGATAAAACGCCTTGGATAAAAGCGTGTGTCTTCTTTTATCCAAGGCGTTTTTATGCCGTTTTTTGACCCTCTTTTTTATTCTTTTATCCCAGTACCAGCCGGGCAGCCCCGTAAATTCCCGCATCATTGCCCAGCTTGGCCAAAGTTAAAATTCCTTTATTATCTGAAATTACCGAATATTTTTTATAATATTTATCAATCACATCAATAATAAACTGACCCGCTTTCGATACTCCTCCGCCAATTACAAATGCCTGTGGATCCACCGTCAGTGCCACCTGGGCAAGAACCAATCCAAGATAGCGCCCTACCGTATCCATCACCTCAAGAGCCATAACGTCGCCGTCTTTGGCACAGTCCAGCACATCCTTGGCCGTAATCCGCTGGCCAAATACCCGCATTGCGGAAGGATCGGTTTTCGCTTCCATAGTTCGTTTCGCTTCCCGCACAATTCCTGTTGCTGAGGCTACCTGCTCCAGGCATCCCATACCGCCACAATTGCAGTGTTCTGTTTCCTCATCCCGCACATGGATATGGCCGATTTCTCCGCCCAGACCATGCCTGCCGGCAATAATTTTTTCGTCGATGATTACGCCGCCGCCTACGCCAGTTCCCAGCGTTACCATCACAATATCATGATATCCTTTGCCGCCGCCTTGCCACATTTCGCCAAGAGCCGCTACATTGGCATCGTTTCCGATAAACACAGGAATTCCATTTAAAAGCCCGCTTAATTCCGCCTTGGGATTCATGTCCTTCCAGCCTAAATTTACACATACCTCCACGTACCCATCTGCCATCACAGGCCCCGGAACGCCCAGGCCTGCCCCGGCTACCTGATCTGGCTCAATTCCCATTTTCTTAAGTTTCTCCAAAATCGATGCCGCCACATCTGGTAAAATAAACCGGCCTTGTTCCTCTTTCCTGGTAGGTACTTCCCATTTCTCCAATAGTGTGCCATCTACCTGAAAAATACCGATCTTAACCGTAGTACCTCCAATATCTACTCCAATACATTTTTTCTCCATGGTTTTCTCCTCTCTTGTTTCATCATTTCACAGGCGTTTACCAAACCCCTTGGGCTTGTAACTTACTGTAATGTAATTTCCATCATTTTATTGGGACTGATGATCAGATAACTGTTGGAGAAACGGCCTGCCTTTACCTTGGAGATCGTTTCTTCAAATACCCCGTAAAATTTCTGCGTCCCAGCCAGGTTATATGCTTGAAAGCTGTTTTCATTCCACAAAAGAATCTGTTCCCCGTCAATAGAAACATGCTGGTATCGAAAATTAAATTCTTTTTTCAGCACCAGATCTCCAGTAGGTTGGTAAATCTCCATCCGGTAAGGCGCCTCCCCCTCCTCATTATCCAAAATAACGCCAATATAGCGATCCGAATAAAACAAACTGCGAATCTGGTTCTCCATAGGGATTTGAAGCAAAAGCTGGGGGGAAGCCAAATTTCTGGAACTGAAAAAGGATAACCCTTTATCGGAACAGGCAAAGGAATAAATTTCATCTAAAAAATGAACCCGAGGCGCCATACTGCCTTTAAAGTCCTCATCAAAGCCAGCCACCAGACGGTTTTCCGAAGTATTTTTTCCAATTTCCGAAAAATTGTAAAATACTACACGGCAGTCCATGCGGCCTTGATTGATATACATATAAGAGCATATAACCTGGTTCCCTTCTGGAGAAAGGCAAAAGTCTAACGGATAACCATCGCCCGATAATCTGGATTTAATAACGATATCCAAAGTTTCTCCATTTTTCTGGAACATTGCTATGTAATTGGATTTCGCATCTTCTAAAATAGCCGCTGCCAGACCCTTTGCGGAAACGCTTACTTTTAATATTGGAAGCAAGGCTGTTGCAATCCCCTGACAACCGCTTTTATCAAAAATATAAATGTTATTTCCCTGCTGATCCGCAATGGCAGCATAGTCCCCGTTTACCGCTACAATGGGTGATCGCATTTCATATGCCTGTATCCAGACGGTTTTTCCTTTTGCGTCAATGTACGCCGCCCCGTCCTTCGTATATTTGATTACATTTTCTCCAAAATCCTTATAAGCAGTAAAGCTGCTTTCTGTCTGAAGCTGACCTTCCTCACCTGTCAGGAAATCCGTTTCCCAGGAAATGTTGTATTCCGTGTACTGGTGATACGCATCCCGGTACATAATACCGCCTACTGCCAGAAATACGGCAAGAAGAATAATACCGCCTGTTAAAACTCTTCGTCCCAAACGTTTCTTTTCCGTTTCCTGGCTGCCCTCTTCCCGTTCCTCCTCCTCATAATCAGAAGGTTGAAAGCGGATAGGCCCGGAGTTGGATACCATCTGTTTTCGCAGTTGCTGCTTTTTCAGCTCCCGCTTAATAGAATTTGTGTCTTCCATGAATGATTCTCCTAAAGCATGTCCCAATTCCTTCGATAACAGTATACAACACTTTGATTAAAAAAGCATTATCTTTTTCATTGATTTCAGGGCACAATCAATCTTCGCCCGGCTTCCAGCATATTCACATCATCCAGCCCGTTAATCTGGCAGATTTCATCCACCTTACTTAAATTCTGATACAGTTCAAAGCAAATCCCATATAAGGTCTGCCCCTCTTGCACCACATAAACACTTTGCCCGGGAGCCGGGTCCAACTGTCTTGGTTTTGCGGGCGCTGCTGCTTCTGCCCCGCTCTCCTGTTTTTCGCTGGCTGCGCTGCTTTCCGCCTGGCCATTGTCACCGGTCTGGACTGCCGTTTCCTGGCTTGCGTCAGTTTTGGCGCCATTTTCTGCCAAAACAGGGGCCGTTTGTCTTTCTTCACTTTGTGTCGGATTTTCAGTAACTGGCTCCTGATTCTGTTGTGAAGGCTCCGTTTCCGGAATCATGCCTTCTTTCTGCTTTAAACTTTCTTCTGATCCTTTGCTATTAGAACCGGCTGTGGGAAATACTCCGCCGGACGCTTCCTCAATTACAACCGTGTCCGTATCATAGAAATCCCCTCCTGCCTCTGAGAAAACTTCTTCTTTGCGGCCTTTTTCCGTTATCTCTGAAAGGTAGTTTTTTCCCGCGTTCGCAACTGCGTCTGCGTCCGGAAGGACAGAGGCAACCACTGCCTCCATATCACGCATTTTTTCCGCGCTGTTAAAGGCAGCCACCGCCCCTGCCAAAGCAAAAAGCGCCAGGCACGCGCACATCCCTCTTAAAAGCTGAATGGTATGGTTCTGGCTGTTTGCCTGCTCCTTTCTCTTTTCCATCTTCCGCCTGAAGTCCCGGATGACGGAATCGCTTCCTCCCGCTTCTACTGGATGGTTGTCCTTCTGCATTACCATGTAATCCTGCATCATCTGGTTCCGCTCATAATAAATGCAGTGTCCCCGCAGTTTATAAAATCCGTCGCTGGATGTTATGTAAAGAGCTTCCTCACCCTCTAATCCACTGTTTAAATACATAACCTTATTGCTGCCGGAAAAATACTGTCCATGTTGCTTCCAGTAATTTAATGGGCTTAACGCACTGCCAGGCACCCCGCATAAAAACCAGCCCTGTACCGTCCTTTTCGGGAACAGATCTTCCATGGACTGGTATGCTTTTTTCCAGGATTCTTCTGTAAAATTAACCTTTTCGCCTTCCTCTGTAATCCCTTCCATTTCCAGGGCACCGTCAATAAACACATACGGAACCCCGCCGTGTTCTTCCAAATTCCCCAGTAAAAGTCCTGCCCGCAGGTCTTGTCCTCCCTTTGGAAGCAGCCGCTTTAAATACGTATTTACGTAATCTTCCACATACACTCTGACAATATTATCCCGCTCGCCAATCTGCCTGATATTTTTTGGCAGTTTCGGATACGGCTCATATAATTCTCCCATATGCTCACCCTGCTTTCTTTCAGTGCTTCGGAATTACCGCCTCACTCTGTTATCTGGACAAGCATAGCACATGATAATTGAAAAAAATGTCAAACTGCCGATGGAAAATCCCATAAGTTTTCGACAAGAGAAATTCCTTCGCAAATACAGTCTGCCATCCGCATAACTACAGACAGACGCACACTTTGAAGCATTACCGGATCAAAATTCCCGCTTCCGCCTACAATTCCTGTTATAAAAATATCTCCTACCTCACTTAAATCCTTACTGACGCCAAGGCCTGGCTTTAAGGAACCCTTTCCCAGGGTAACATAACCTACATGTTCCAAGTCCCCCACCGAGGCGTCTACCGCAATTACCACATAATTTGGAAAATTCTCAGTGATAAATTCCTGATACCGTTCCAGATTCATGGCGTGGACTGGCCGTTCCAAGGTACCAAATACAGCCGCTCGCTGCTTAAGACCCCAACGCCGTTCCATCTCCCGAAGCTTATGGCCGATTAAAGGCCCCAAACTGTCACCGGTAGAGCGGTCTGTGCCAATGCATAAAAACACGACTCCTTTCTTCCCTTTGTCAAGCTCCTCCTGGATCAGCGATTCCAGCTTATCCGCCAAAACCTCCGGATGAAATCCTGTTTTTGTATTATAATAATAAATTTCCGGCCTGGAACGAATTCCAAAGTACTCCAATAAACTCATGAAAAAACCTGCCTGTACCTATTTTCTTCTATTATAGGTAACAGACAGGCGTTTTATTCATAAAAACAAAAATCATTTCCAGTGGAGTTTATGAAGTTGGCCTTCCATGGTCATTTCCGGAAACCCCATCTGCCGCAGTCCTTCATAAAGCATAATCGCTACAGAATTGGAAAGGTTTAGGGAACGGCTTTCGCCCCACATAGGGATTCTAACACACGTTTTTGCATAAGCTATCAGGATTTCCTCTGGGATTCCCCTGCTTTCCGGCCCAAACATCAGAAAATCATCCGGCTGGTATGTAACCTCTGTATAAGCGGTCTTAGCTTTTGTAGTGGCCATATAAATTCTGGCCTGAGGATTTCGTTCTAAAAAGTCCTGAAAGTCACAGTAAACGGTTAGATCCAGCTTATCCCAATAATCCAGGCCGGCCCGCTTCCGTGACTTTTCATTCATTTTAAAGCCCAGCGGTTCAATCAAGTGAAGCCTGGTATTGGTGGCAACACATGTTCTTCCAATATTTCCGGTATTGGCCGGCATCTCCGGTTCATAAAGCACAATATTCATAGCATCCTCTTTTCCCACATGGCTTACCCTTTTTTATCCAGTTTCCTGATAAAACGGTCAATTCTCCCCAAAGCTTCTTTTAAGCTTTCCAGCGAATACGCATAGGAAATCCTCAGATATCCTTCCCCGCATTCCCCGAATGCCGTTCCAGGCACTACCGCCACTTTCTCCTCTTGAAGCAGGCGGGTTGCAAATTCATCCGAAGTCATGCCAAAGCGCTTAATACTTGGGAAGGTATAAAAGGCGCCGTAAGGTTCAAAGCATTCCAAACCCATTTGTTGGAATGCATACATCAGATAGCGGCGGCGCTGGTTATAGGATTCCCGCATCATTTCCACATCGCCATCCCCATTTTTCAAAGCGGAAACGGCTGCGTATTGGCTGGTGGTGGGAGCGCACATGATGGCAAATTGGTGGATCTTTAGCATCTGCTTTAAAATAATTTCCGGGGCGCACGCATAGCCTAAGCGCCATCCGGTCATGGCATATGCCTTGGAAAAGCCATTAATCAGCACAGTCCGTTCTTTCATACCAGGAAAAGCGGCTATGGTTGCATGCTTTTGCTTGTATGTCAGCTCTGCGTAAATTTCATCCGAAATTACAAAAAGATCCTTCTCGATTACGATCTTGGCAATCTCCTCCAGCTCCTGCTTTTCCATAATCGCTCCGGTAGGGTTATTGGGAAACGGCAAAATTAAGATCTTGGTCTTGGGCGTTATCTTCTCCAGAAGCTTTTCTTTCGTAAGTTTAAACTGATCCGGTTCCTCCAGTTCAATGATCACAGGACGTCCTCCTGCCAGTGTGACGCACGGAACATAAGACACATAACTAGGCTGTGGCACCAAAACCTCATCTCCAGGATTTAGCATGGCGCGAAGGGCAATGTCTATGGCCTCGCTGCCGCCTACTGTCACCAGCACCTCGGTGTCCGGATTGTATACGGCTTCCATCCGGCGTTTCAGATAATTGCAGATTTCTATTTTTAGATCCTTTAGACCCGCGTTGGACGTATAAAAGGTTCTTCCTTTCTCAAGAGAGTAAATCCCCTCCTCCCGGATATGCCAAGGCGTATCAAAATCCGGCTCACCTACCCCAAGAGAGATTGCGTCCTTCATCTCGCTTACAATATCAAAAAACTTGCGGATCCCAGATGGCGGGATGGATACGATCGTATCGGATAATGGGTTTCTCATGGCGTAATCAACATCCTTTCATCCTGAACCGGATCTGCAATAACCGTTCCGTGATCTTTATACTTTTTCAATACAAAATGAGTGGCTGTACTCAGCACAGACTCCATTGGGGAAAGACGCTCCGAAACAAACTGCGCCACCTGCCGCATGGTCTTACCTTCAATAAATACGGTGAAATCATAGGCGCCTGACATCAGATACACAGCATTGACCTCACTGAACTGGTAAATCCTTTCCGCAATCTTATCAAACCCCATACCTCTCTGAGGTGTTACCTTCACTTCAATTAAGGCCACCACCTTTTCATCGCTGGTATTATCCCAATTAATCAGAGTGTGGTAACCACAGATAATATGCTCTTTTTCCATTTCAGCAATTTCGTTTGCGACAGCCACTTCGCTTTCCCCTAGCAGGACTGCCAGATCTTTTATATCAATTCGGCTGTTCTTTTCGATTACTGCTAAAATTTTCTCTCTCATAACAAATCCTCCATTTTTGTAAAAGCCACTCCCGAAAGCTCTCCCCTTTCCCTTCCAGCGGCTAAGTCTGCGAGAGCACTCATTTTGGTACGTATGATTCCATCTTGGTTCTGGTAACCCGGTACAGTTCATCCTCTCCCGGACGTTCCAAATACCCGGTTTCCTCCCCATGCCGGATTTTCCTGGCCGTTCCTTCTTCTACCCGGCCAATAACCGCAGCCGGAATGCCAAGATTTATGCAGGCTTCCACAAGCTGTCCGCCGTTTGCCGCTGCCATTACAAGGCAATTTCCACAAAAAAGGCGGTACGGATTACAGCCAACACGTTCGCAAATTTCAATTGTACATTGACGAATAGGGATGGTTCTGGGGAAAAAGGTAAGACCAACCCGGTATGCTCCGGACAAGTCCCATATGGCCTTTAATATGCCGCCCTCGCCGGCAGGCTCTGACTCTGTTGCCCCTAGTTCCATAAACTTTGGAAGATAGTGGTTCACATCCGGTTGAGCCGCCTGAACCGCTTCCCAAAGAAAGCTTTTGGAAAACCACTGGAACAGTTCCTGCCTGAAAGCCTGGATTAACTCCCTTGTCCCCCGCTGACAAATATAGCCAGCCACTACCAGATCTTCTCCCGGCACCATTGTACCATTGCACTCTCGTTTCGGTGGTCGTATCATGTTACTCTCCTGGTATTTTTCTTATCCTCACATTTTGTTGCAAACCTTAGGTATTTGCGTTTACTTTGAAAGTTCAGCGCCCTTGCGCTGGGGAAACCAGGCCGAATGAGGGCGGCTTACCACTGTGCCAGAGCCTGTTTCGGTCTAGTTACCCATACCCTTTCCTTATGAAAATGTTACTTAATTGCCTCTTTTATGGCCCTGTGGCCGGAACTGACGGTTCAGCCGGAAGTATCACCGATGGCTGTGTGGGCTGCACTGGCAAGACTTGCTGTGGCATGGTGGTTTCTTCTGGTTCAGTTTGCGGCACGGTTACCTCCGGAAGACTTGCCTGTCCGGTTTCCGCCGGTAGCTGTGGCGCCGCTGATTCGGCAGGCATTTGCTCTGCGGAAGGTTCCGTGGGAAGATTCTGTGATGCTCCGCCCTGAAGAAGGGATTCCGGCACTGTTTCCGGTATGGTTTCTGGCGCCGGAAGCGGTATGGCCGCCGGAATCAGCGGCCCCACCTGAACGATAGCCGGCGACGCAAGATACGTGTCCGTGCTTAACAAAATCCGTTCCTGCTCCACTCCATCCACAGTAACCACCTTCCACAGCCTGGAACGGATTCCTCTGTGAGCAGACTGAACCTGCTTGCGGCTTCCCGGCGCAAGGGCCGCATTGGGAACCTCCCTTGGGGCGCCCGGGTCAATTACGCTAAGTGTTTCCGATAAAAATTGGATTTTTCTGTTCGCCGGCCTGGTTTCTTTCCCATATATGGTGAAAACCAGGGTCCGGCCTTTCGTATAACCTTCCACATAAATCGGTGTTTCATAAGGATTTGTTACTTTAATGTCTTTATAAGTTCCCGCAATTGCCGCATCTTGGGAAGGCTTTACATAACCTACACTCATTGAATGATTCTGCCTTTGGGTAATCGTAAGCTCTGCCAGCAGGGCCGCATTATAGAGTGTGGTCGCAATCTGGCATACGCCGCCTCCGATGCTGTCTACCACCTGCCCGTTTTCATAAGCGGCGGCTGCCCGATATCCGTTGGCAGCGGTAAAGGGCTGCAGGCACTCGTATCCGGATAAGGTTTCTCCCGGCATCAAAACATGGCCGTTAATTTTCCCGGCCCCTACTGATAAATTTGTGGAACGAGCCGAACCGCTGCTGGAAAAATCGGTGGAAAACGTCCCCAGTACATCTTGTATAGTTGCTAAATCTGCTGCCGTAATCCTGGGCAGGCTTTCCTCCACCACAGCGTCGGCTATAACCGCCTCTTTCAGACCTGCTTTGGCTGCTTCACTTAATGCCAGCGAGGTAGCCTCTAAGTTAACCTGCATTCCCGCTAGTTCCGGAGTAATATGAAATTCCCCATTTTCCCGGATAATCACAGCATCTCGGCTTTCTTCCTCTGTACCGGAGCAAACCTTTAGCACAAACGAATCAATAGCACTCTTTTCTAAAGAGGTTTCTATCCTGATTTCCATCGGCGCTTCTTCCAGATCAACTGCCATCATATAACGCTTCAGCAAATTGCTGTCCTCATATTGGCAGATAGCTTCCTCCACCTGGCTTTTATTGTTCCACTGAAAGCCTAGTTTATCTGCTGTGGTGCTTAAAGGCACCCCTTTCAGGTTTAAGGTAACGGTCTGCCCGGCCATCGTAGCAGCGTAATCATCTGCCTTTTTTTTTGCTTCCTCTGATGTAAGACCGGCCAGGCTCTGCCCTTCTAAAGACAGTCCTTCCGGAAGCTTTGCCGGCGCTGCCATAGCATCCACTGGCATCAGCACACTGGCTGCGGCTCCAAGCAAAAGCCGCAGGATCCCAAACGAGCTTTTTTTCATAACCTTTTTCACCTACCGAATAAACTGGACTACCATAGGAAGCACCATCGCAACCACCAAAAGCACCACAATAATAGTAGATACTACTTTTCTCGTCTTCTTATCATTAAAATTCATCATACTTTTCTCACCTCTTTTAAGGACTTTGTGCTCCAAATTCTTGCTTCCATTCTTCCGTACTTTGATATAATTTCATCTGTAAGCCTGGATGCTTCATTCCTGGTTAGAGCGCCGATTTGCACAGGTGCTTTTATTTTATGATATTTTAGCAATTCCTGCAAGCGTTCTTTGTGCCCTTTTGAAGCAGGCTGTTCCTTTTTCACTTTATAAATCAATTCCCCGGCCTGGAAGCTTTCGGGAAACGACTCCTGATACTGGTTTGCCAATTTCTGATACAAAACGTGGGCAGCATACGCGTCCCACATTGCCCGGTGGCAGTTTTCTGCCTTAATCTGATAAAACCGGCAGGCATTTGCAAGGGTTTTCGATTCCTCCTTTGGCATAAAGCGGCGGCAAAGCTTTAAGGTATCGATTCCCTTTTGTTCCCACCTTATTCCCTGGTTCACCGCTGCCCGTTTTAAAAAGCTGTAATCAAAAAGAATCCGATGGCCTAAAAGCGGAAGCTCCTGGCAAAAATCTACTACCGTTCCGATCATCTCCTGGATTTCAGGTCTTTGCGCTACCATTTCATCTGTAATTCCTGTTAAGGCGGTAATCGATTCGTTTAACTCCCGCCCCGGATAAATTAAGCTATGGAACCGGGCCTCCACAGCATTATCTCTTATCCGCAGTGCTCCGATTTCAATAATTTTATCTTTTTTCGGATTCAAACCTGTTGTTTCAATATCCAACGCAATATAGGAATGTTCCATTTCGACCCCTTCCCATTTCCTATGGCTGCTTTTTCATGTTTTTGGCGGGTTCTAAGGTCAAAAATTCTCCTGCAAGCGAGGTTGCATCAGATTTTCGGCCTTTTGACCCTGGTATCATAAAACAGTGACGTCAAACTAAGATTCCTGCTAAATACAATTCCGGCTCTTCTCTGAATTTCGAAACGCTCACTTTTAAAATCCAATTGCAAGGACGGTTGGATCGTTTCAAAATCAGCTTCTTAAAAAGGAACTTATAAATCCTCATTCTTATTTACAGGTTAACCGAAATTGTAAAAACTATCCGGGAAGGCAGATGGCAAACATTGATGCGTTATGGCTTAATGGATCCCGGTTTTTATAGTCAAACAGAAACGCAGTTTCATCGGACAATACTTCGATGTGAGTCATATTGGCAAGCTGTTTGGAATCAAATCCCTCATATCCTTTTAAAAATTGCCAAGTTTTCTGCTCAGTTTGATAAAACCGCCTAAACGGATCCCGCCATTTGCTCAGATCTCTTGCAAAGACCGGGCGTGATTTCGCGTTTTCCCTTAAGTAAAGATCCACTGTCAGCGTATCCCGAACCCGTTCCGTTTCCTGAGGAAACTGTGTCTTTATCCATTGGAATACAATCTCATATCTTGCCTGTCTGCTGTGACCGATTTCAGACAAGTTTTGGCTTTTATACCAGTGAGCCAACGCTTCAAACAGTTGGATTGGCCTGGAAAACAGGGTTTCCAGATATTCTATGGTTTGCGCGAATTGGCCGCTGTTATAATAAATCTCTACCATTTCCTCAATTTGCTTTAGCTTTAAAACATCCTGAAAGCTAAGCCACCTGGTAGACAGCACCTCGTATGGCGGCAGTTCACCTGCCAGTAAATCATATGTTTCTTTTTGCTCCTCCATGTAGGAGCCTTTCAGCACTTTTAAAAAGCCAAGCTGAAGCTGATCCGGCTTCATCCGATACACCTGGTCAAAAGAATGACAAAACCGTTCAAACCCCTCAAAGGGCAGGCCCGCAATCAAATCAAGATGCTGATGTATGTTCCGGCCTGCTCTTACTTTGGCCACCATCCGTTCCACCTTTTCCAGATCCATTGTTCTGCGAATAGCTGTTATGGTTTCCGGATTGGTGGATTGGATGCCGATTTCTAATTGGATCAGTCCTGGACGCATCTTCTCAAGCAACGCAACCGCCTCCTCATTCAGGCAATCTGCCGCAATTTCAAAGTGAAAATTTGTCACCCCATTATCATGTTCCAGAATATAGCTCCAAATTTCCAGTGCGTGGGATTTTCTGCAGTTAAACGTCCGATCCACAAATTTTACCTGGTCTACCTTCCGATCCAGGAAAAACTGTAGCTCCTGCTTTACAAGATCCAAATCCCGAAACCGCACCGTCCGCTCAATAGAAGACAGGCAATAGCTGCAGGAATAGGGACAGCCTCTGCTGCTTTCATAGTAAAGGATCCGATGGGCAAAAGCTTCCTTCTTTAAGTCCTTATAAGGAAAGGGCAGCCGGTTCAGATCCATTGGGGGAAGACCTGGATTCATCCGGATCTCTCCTCCTAAGCTTTGTGGCAGACGGTACACAATTCCTGGAATATTCTCGAAACCAGTTTCTTCTTTCCCTTTTTCAGCCGTTTCTTGCTGATAATGCCGGATCAGACCTGCAAAGGCTTCCTCTCCTTCCCCGATCATGATTCCGGTTACCTGGGGAAATTTGCGCAAAAGCTCAGGCCCGTTATAAGAAACCTCAGGACCTCCCAGCCAGATTCTTGTGTTGGGCAGAATCTTTGGAAGGTCCTGAAGCAAACAGGTCACATATTCTATATTCCAGATATAGCAGGAAAATCCCACTACATCCGGATTTTTTTCATAAATGTCTGCTAAAATCCACTGGCGGGAATGATTGATCGTATATTCCCCGATGGAAATCCTAGGCTTACATCCTTCCAGCTCCTGATCCGCATACGCTTTTAAGCAGTATATGCCCAAATTCGAATGGATATATTTCGCGTTGATTGCTATCAGCAAATAATTCATGTCCTTTCATCCGCCTCTTTTCCATTACACCTGGATTTTAATCAGCCTTCCTGTAGGCTCATACTGATAATACCTGACACCCGCAGCATTCAGCATACGTTTAGAAGCCCTGACTGCCGGAGTATCTGCATATTTATCACTGCCATAAATCAGGGTTTTAATGCCAGCCTGGATAATCGCTTTGGCACACTCATTACAGGGAAACAAGGTCACATACAGCTTGCTTCCCTCTAGGCTTCCTCCCCGGTAATTTAAAATTGCGTTTAGCTCGCTGTGGGTGGTATAAAAATACTTCGCGTTATAAGGATCTTCCTGTTCCTTCTCCTTATCCCACGGAAATTCATCGTCAGAACAGCCCTTTGGAAAACCATTATATCCCATGGATAAGATTTTATTATCCTGGCTTACAATACAGGCTCCTACCTGGGTACTGGGATCCTTAGAGCGCAGCGCTGATAATTCGGCAACCCCCATAAAATATTCATCCCATGTAATATAATCTTCTCGTTTATGCGACATGCCATCCTCCATTCTTTTTCCAATTCCCGTTACACCCGCAAAATCCGATACCCGGCTGCCTTACTGAGCCGGTTCATAATCGCGCCGCCAAGGTGGGTTTGGGAAAAGCTTTCCGAATAAATATAGTCAGATCCCAAATCATCAAATTCCCGCAGTACTCCATATAAGTTATGGGCTACGGAAGCTTCACTGGCTCGTTTGCCTATGCTGCGCTTAAGGCTTACAGTGTAAAGATCCATGGTTTCATCTGTGCAAATTACACCAATCTTGGCTCCGGCCTTTTCCATTTCCATGGCAGCTTCATTTACTTTCCATGCCATATAAAATGTTTCCGGCTTTAAATTCCAATTCCTTCCATCGGAAATCATCTGGCTGGAAATCAGGCTATAAAGTCGGCTTCCCGGCGTATATAGCTGCTTTATGGTTTCCTCCTTCACCTCAAACAACGCCAGATCCGCCTTGGGTGCATAATGCTTATACTTCATTCCCGGCGCTTTGGGTCGGACTCCCTTTTCCATCGGGCCAAGAATCGCCGGATCAATCAAAACCTTCCCCAGTAATTCATCCAGCATTTCCTGGGTAACCGCGCCAGGACGTAGTATAACCGGCACCGGGCCAGATACATCCACAATCGTAGACTCTACGCCGATTCCTACCTGCCCCCCGTCTACTACCATCTCAATCTTTCCATTCATATCCTGCCATACGTGATCCGCAGTGGTAGGGCTTGGACGCCCGGAGGTATTGGCACTGGGAGCTGCCACTGGGACACGGGAAAGATGGATAAGCTGGCTTGCAATTGGATCATCCGGCATCCGAACCGCTACTGTATCCAATCCGCCTGTGGTACTTTCCGGAACTAAATCGCTTTTCGGAAATACCAGGGTAAGGGGGCCAGGCCAATAGGTTTCTGCCAGGATCCTGCCTGCTGTCGGAATTTCCTTTACCAGTGGAGGCAGTTCATCTATACAGGAAATATGGACAATCAGAGGATTATCTGAGGGACGTCCTTTCGCTCCATAGATCTTTCTGGCTGCCGATTCATCCAGTGCATTCCCTCCCAGACCGTAAACCGTTTCTGTGGGGAACGCCACTAAGCCGCCCTCTCTTAAAATCCGGGCGGCTTCTAAAAGCTCTTCTTCTTTAGGATGCATCCTGTCTTTTATCTCAACTCTCTTCGTATCCATAAAAATCCTGCTTTCTTTTCTGCTTCCTATTGCCTGGCCATATTTACAAACTTTGTAAACTCAGGCCTCCAAAGAAGCTCAACCGTTCCGATAGGGCCATTCCTCTGCTTTGCGATAATCACCTCTGCCACATTTGGCCGCTCCGTATCCTTGTTATAGTAATCATCCCGGTATAAAAACATTACCACATCCGCATCCTGTTCAATTGCCCCTGATTCACGCAAATCAGAAAGCATAGGGCGGTGATCTTGCCTGGTTTCACAGGCACGGCTTAACTGGGATAAGGCAATAACTGGAGCATCCATTTCCCTGGCAAGCGCTTTTAATGAGCGGGAAATCTCGGATATTTCCTGCTGCCGATTATCCCCGCTTCGTCCGCTTCCGCTCATTAACTGAAGGTAATCAATAATAACCATACTAAGACCGTACTCCAGCTTCATCTTTCTGCATTTGCTGCGCAGCTCTGTAACGGAAATCCCAGGCGTATCATCAATAATCAGCTTAGAATTGCCGATAATGCCGATTCCCTCCACCACGGCGTCCCAGTCTGCGTCGGTCAGGCTTCCTGTCCTAAGCTTTTGGGAATCTACGTTAGACTCCATGGAAAGCATGCGGTTAACCAGTTGTTCCTTAGACATTTCAAGGCTGAAAACCATACAGGGAAGGCCTTTGCGCACCGCCACATAGTCCACAAGATTCAGCACAAAGGCGGTCTTTCCCATAGAAGGGCGAGCCGCAATCAAAACAAAATCAGATGGCTGCATCCCAGAAGTTTTATAATCTAGGTCAATAAATCCGGTAGGGATCCCAGTAACCGTCCCGCCGGATTTGGATGCTGCCTCAATCTTTTCCAATACATTTAATACAACCTGCTTAATGGGAACGAAATCGCCTCCTGTACGGCTCTGAAGCAAATCAAAAATAGACTTTTCTGTGTAAGCTAAAATATCCTCCAGTTTATCTTTCCCTGCATAGCAGGTATTGGCAATCTCTTCATTTACCCGAATCAGGCGCCGAAGCACAGCCTTTTCCCGGACAATACCAGCATACGAGCGGATATTAGCCGATGTGGGCACCATAGTGACAATTTCCCGGACAAATTCCAGGCTGCTTACCTCTGGCGGTACCTCCTTTTCCTTTAGACGGTTTTGAAGGGTCACCAGATCCACTGGCTTCCCTTCATTAAACAACTCCACCATCGATTCAAACATGATCCCATACTGATGCTGGTAAAAATCATCTGCCCCGATCATCTCAGACGCGGCAATAATCGCATCCTGATCCATCAGCATCGCTCCAATTACAGACTGCTCTGCTTCAACGCTGTGGGGAAGCACTCGTTTTAACAGCGCTTCATCCATACCATCCCTCCTGCTATTTGTCCTGTGTTTGGAAACGCTCTCCCTGTAATATTTATGCTTCCACTACTTTTACCGTCAGCTTTGCCACCACATCCTTATGGAGCTTAATGGGTACCTCATGGGTTCCAAATGTTTTAATGGGTTCGGATAACTGGAATTTCTTCTTGTCAATATCCATTTTTAGCTGTTCTGTAATGGCTTTACTGATTTCCTTTCCCGACACGGATCCGAAAGCCCGTCCTCCTTCTCCTGCCTTCATGGAAATGGTAACGGAAAGCTTGGAAATGGTTTCTGCCAGTTCCTTTGCCTCTGCTAACTGCTGGGCGGCAATTCGTTCCGCATTGGCCTTCTGAAGCTTTAAATCATTTAAATTTTTAGCAGTTGCTTCCACACCAAGCTTTTTCGGCAGAATATAATTCCTGGCATAGCCATCATTCACCTTGACAATCTGTCCCTTTTTCCCTAACGTTTTTACGTCCTCTAATAATACAATATCCATTATGATACATCTCCTTTCTCCAACATTTCATCAATTACTTTCTTCACCATGTTCTTTGCCTGTTCCATGGTTACGCCTTCTAACTGGGCGCCGGCCACCGCGCGATGGCCTCCTCCTCCCAAATGCTCCATCATCACCTGCACATTCACTTCGTCAATAGAGCGGGCGCTGGCATAAATAACATGATTATATTCGGTTAACACCACAGAGGCCTTGATCCCATTAATTTCCAACAAATCATTTGCTGCCTGAGCCCCTACAATAGTGGGGCTGGCAATTCCCTCTGCGGGACATGTGCTGATAGCAAAATCATTCCGGTAAACCTCAGCCATTCGGACAGCGTTAGCCTTAGCCTGGTATTCCGCCATATTATCCCGAAACAGCTTGCGCACCCGTGTCACATCTGCGCCGCTCCTTCTTAAAAAAGCCGCCGCCTCAAAGGTACGCACCCCTGTTTGGTTCGTAAAGTTTGTAGTATCGATTACAATCCCCGCATACATAGCGTCTGCTTCCGCAGGCCGGATACGGATCCCATCCGCAATATACTGCAAAACCTCGGCCACCATCTCACAGGCGGAAGAAGCATACGGTTCCACATAGGAAAGAACTGCATTATCAATAATCTCGCTGCTTTGACGGTGGTGATCCAAAACTACAATCGACTTTACCATTTTAAGCAGCGCCGGGGTATCGGTAATACTGGGGCGGTTCACATCTACCACCACCAGCATGGTACTGGCATCTACCAGCTCTGCGGCTTTCGTGCCATTTAAAAATAAATCCTCCGGATAATCCGGATTTCCCACAAACCGATCCATCATGGGTTTTATGGAAGTAGTTACATCATTAATTACTATATGGGCCCGTTTGTTTAGCGATGTGGCAATCCGGTAAATCCCCAGGGCCGCCCCAAACGAATCAATATCCGCCAGTTTATGCCCCATAATCAGCAGCCGATCCTTATTCTCCATCAGCTCCCGCAACGCATGAGCCTTCACACGGGCTTTCACACGGGTAGATTTCTCCATCTGCTGGGCCTTGCCGCCAAAGTACTGAATTCTCTGGCCGTCCTTTACCACAGCCTGATCGCCGCCCCGTCCCAGTGCCATATCAATCGAGGTTCTCGCAAATTCATAATTCTGGCTGTAAGTTTCGCCGTTCATGCCAATACCGATACTTAAGGTAACCGACATATCATTGCCAATATTAACGGTCTTCACATCCTCTAAAATGGCAAACCGCTCTTCCTTCATCCGGTCTACATACTGTTGCTTAATCGCGAAAAAATATTTATCCTTTTCCAGCTTTTTTACGATCCCATTCATTGATGAAATATGTTTATTGATCTTACGGTCAATCAACGCGGTCAGCAGGGAACGGCGTACTTCTTCTACGCTTTCCAAGGCCTCATCATAATTATCCAGATAAATCAGGCCGGCCACCATTTTTTGATTATCAATCTCTTTCTTATAGTGGAGGACTTCCGTTTCGTCTGCCAGATAAATGGAAAGCAAATACTCTTCTGTCACCCCTGCCCCTAATGTAATTTCCAGAGAAGAGGCATCCTTTAATGCCACCCACTTTAAATCAATCCTGTAGTTTCTCATTTCATACTCTGTATGAATGCTGGCCTCTTCCTTTTTTTCCAAAAGCTCTTTTGTAATTTCCGGAAATAAGGTAAGAAGGCTTTTCCGGCTGCGGTGATCCACTCCTAAAAGCTCTGCAAAAGAACCGTTCATCCAAAGAAGCCGCCCCTTATCATCCGCAATTGCGTAAGGCTGTATCATCTCAGATAACAATTTTTTTTGGATCCACGCGTACTCTGATGAAAACTCCACCAGTCCGGCCAATACATTCTTTCTCTGATACAGGTAAATCCACAGGGCAACCATAACATACAAACATGTAAACGCACTTAATACTGCCGCCGCTTTCAGATTCAGCGCTCCGATTACCATGGTAGCAATAATCAGCAAAACAGAAAGAATCAAGGGCCACTGTAAATAGATGCTTAACAGCCCCTTCACCCGAACCTTATCTTTCATATTTTTTCTCCTATCACATCCGGTGCCTGCTACAGCATGTTTGCGCACTGCTTTCTGCCAGATGTCACAAACACGCTCTTATGTACTGTACAAGTTCATTTCAGCTCAATAGTTCCAAACGAATTTCCGTCTGCAAGACGTCCAGACTTGAAGCCAGGCGGCACACCGTTGCGTGAAGCAAACGCTAAAGAGGGAACTATTAGGAAAGCTATTTGGCGAAATGTAATCCGGTCAGTACACTAGGGCACTGTCATCCCTTTTCTATATCACAAATCCCGTAAAAACCTCATTTTGATACCTGTGGTTCCCTTTGTAAAAAAGCGCCATTGTGATATAATTTCTTATTCTACCATAAATTACGGCTTTCGTCCATGGAAATTAAACGCAACGTTACCGTTCCGGCAGCAGCGCCTCCCCCTTAGACCCGGGAAAGCCTGAGAAAGCGCCTGGAAAAATCTGGGTAAATTTGTAATTTCACCTTGCCTTTTCCTTTCACATATGCTAAACTTTAAGTATTATGCTTATATAAGTTCATAATTGGTTGAACGTATCTACCAGCTGCCGGAAATAGTTGACTATAAGCTTCTATTTCGCGCACCTGGTTTTTTATGTTGGATTTGATTTCCTTAAAAATTCAGCCGAAACCCACTCCAGTGCTTTCACGTTCTGCCGGATGAAGCATTCAATAAACGAACCTGGATATGAAATGACTACAGACTCAGGAGGTACACATTATGGGAAATTCCACCAATTACGATGTGATTATTATTGGTGCGGGGCCTTCCGGAATTTTCTGCGCCTACGAACTGGCTCAAAAAAAACCGGATTTAAAAATTCTGATAATTGAAAAAGGACGTCCAATTGAAAAACGGATCTGCCCTAAGCGAACCACCAAAACCTGTGTCGGATGTAAGCCCTGCTCCATTACCACAGGATTTGCCGGAGCCGGGGCATTTTCAGACGGAAAGCTGTCCTTGTCACCGGATGTAGGCGGTCATCTTCCGGAAATCTTAGGTTATGACGTTGCAAAATCCCTGATAGAAGAATCGGATAACATTTACTTAAAATTTGGCGCTGACACAAATGTTTACGGCATTGATAAACAAAAAGAGCTTCAGGATATCCGCCGCAAAGCCATTGGCGCCAACTTAAAGCTGATTGAATGCCCTATTCGCCATCTGGGGACAGAAGAAGGCTATAAAATTTACACCCGCCTTCAGGAACACTTAAAAGACCAAGGTGTTATTATGGAGTTTAACACTATGGTAACAGACATTTTGATTGAAAATGGACAGGCAAAAGGCGTAATCACCGACAAAGGAGATACCTTCCTTGCCTCTGAAATCGTAGCTGCTATTGGTCGGGAAGGCTCAGACTGGTTTTCCCATATCTGCCAGAACCACAACATTGAAACCCAGGTAGGAACCGTAGATATCGGAGTCCGGGTTGAAGTCCGTGATGAAATTATGGAGTTCTTAAATAAGAACCTTTACGAAGCAAAACTGGTATACTATACGCCAACCTTTGACGACAAAGTTCGCACCTTCTGTACCAACCCCTCAGGAGAAGTTGCCACCGAATACTATGAAAACGGTCTGGCAGTGGTAAACGGCCATGCTTATAAATCAAAAGAATATAAAACCAGTAATACCAACTTTGCTCTTCTGGTTTCCAAAAACTTTACCAAACCGTTTAAAACGCCTATCGAATACGGAAAGCACATTGCCCGCTTAAGCAATATGCTGTGTGACGGCAAAATCATGGTTCAAACCTTCGGTGATTTCCAAAGGGGACGCCGGACTACGGAAGAACGGCTTTGCCGCAATAACCTGATCCCTACTTTAAAGGATGCAGTTCCTGGAGATTTATCCCTGGTTCTCCCCCACCGCATTATGGTGGATATAAAGGAAATGCTTCTGGCCCTGGATAAAGTAACTCCCGGAATTGCCAGTGACGAAACCCTTCTTTACGGAGTTGAAGTGAAATTCTATTCCAACAAAGTAGTGGTAAACTGTGATTTCGAAACCAGTATTCAAGGTCTGCGCGCCATCGGCGACGGCGCTTCTGTAACCCGTGGCTTACAGCAAGCTTCCGCTAATGGAATCAGCGTAGCCAGAAGCATTCTAAAAATGGCCTGATGTATCCCAGTTAGCAGCATCATTCGGCAAATGTGAACCAATCCTATCAATGTTTCATGCCATAATTTTTTTCAGCGCAGGTCAAAATGTGGGCGTAGTAAGGCTACGCTGTAGCGTTTGACCTGTGCAGTCAGAAAAATAAGCGTTTTTACATCCCTTCTGGTTCTTTTTTCGATTCTCCGTTCCGCAGCATCATTAACAATTTCTCCGTATAAAGGGAATACTTATCCCTCGTTTCCCCATATCGGGATTTGCTGATGGGGACTACTTTTCCATTTAACAAAAGGATCTGGTTTTTATCGATTTTCTGAATGTGGTTCATATTCACAATATAGCTTTTATGACAATGGACAAAGCTTCCGGGCAGACCCTCCTTTACCTTTTCCAACCGCCCATAGGAGCGGAAATCTCCTTTTTTTGTATGTACCACCACCATATGCCCCATGCTTTCCAGATAATAAATCTCCTCATAAAAAAAAGAGTTTACCTCATTTTTATATTTTATTTCCATTTTCCGGTTTTCTGCCTTTTTCCTCGTTTCCATTACCTTCTGTAAATTTTTCTTTAGCATTTCCTCATCTACTGGTTTGACCAAAAATCCGCTTAAATTCGCCGGGGTTAAAAAAATTTCCTGTACATATTTTTCCGTATATCTTGTCATATAAATAATCTTTGTATCTGCATCCAGCTCACTGATCCGCTTTGCCGCGCGGATTCCGTCAAAACCGGCTTCTCCAATGTTCATCACTACAATATCGTAATCCGCCCCTTGTTTCACTGCGTTAACCATCTGGCGGATATCATAATATATTTGGTAAGCACTTACAATATCCATACCCTCTATCATGCTGACCAACTGCCTCACTGCAGTACGGTCATTATCACACACTGCAATTTTCATAATATTTCTTTTCTCCCATCTGGCATTCTCTGCCTGGCCTCCGTGATCCGAATCATTCAGATTTGGCGGATGCCTACCCCTTGATTATATACCAAAATTTGGAGTTTGAAAATATTCTAGGGCGATAAATAAAAATTTTTTTTATTTTTTCCCAAATAGAATCAACAATTCAAACAAATGTCCAGCAGTCCAGACTATGGCAGCAAAACATGGTATGTGAAAATGTCCATGCAGTACGGCGATTGGCCCATGCTGGCAGAAAGAAACAGGCTGCCATAGGAAAATTCCCATCTGGCAGCCTGTTGGTTATCTGCTATGCAGTTTCTTCTGCTGTTTCTAACAGAGTAGACTCATATTTATCTAATATGACCCTTTGAATCATATCCCGGGTTCCGGAATTAATGGGATGGGCAATATCCCGATATTCGCCATCTGCCGCTTTTCTGCTTGGCATAGCGATAAATAATCCTTTTTCGCCTTCGATTACTTTAATATCGTGAATGACAAATTCATTATCCAATGTAATGGATACGATGGCTTTCATCTTCCCTTCCTTTTCAATTCGTCTTACTCTTACATCTGTAATTTGCATAATAAACCTCCACTTACCCTTGGCCCTTATACGGTATATCTTTCATTTTTCTCTAAAACAATTTTAATTTCATCGGGGCTTCCGATATGAGTCGTGTTCGCCCGGATGGTATCACGGCTTTCTACGATGCAATTCTCAATTACCGTATTGTCGCCGATATAAACATCATTTAATATGATAGAATTTTTAATTACACAGTTATTCCCGATATACACTTTCTTAAATAAAACAGAATTTTCCACCGTACCGTTTATAATGGAACCGCTGGAAATCAAACTGTTTCTGACCACGGCACCCGGGTTATATTTTGCCGGCGGCAAATCGTCAATCTTAGAATATACATCTGGGTACTGCTTAAAGAAATAATCCCTCACTTCTGGTTTCAAGAAATCCATATTCGTTTCATAATAGGATTCCACAGAAGCGATATTACTCCAATAGCCATTTATTTTATAGGCATAAATTCGCTTTAAGTTTTTATAACGCACCAGGATATCCTTGACAAAGTCGTAGCGGTCTTCTGCCGCGCAGCGCTCAATCAGCTCGATTAGCTGCCGCCTGCGAATCACATAAATGCCGCAGGAAATGGTATTAGCATCCGAAACCATCGGCTTTTCTTCAAAGTCAACAATCCGTCCGTCTTCATTCAATTTTACACAGCCAAAGCGGGTAACATCCTCTCCTTCCCGCATATCTTTGCAGACCACAGTAATGTCCGCTTTTTTCTCAATATGGTACTCCAAAACCTTATTATAATCCAGCTTATACACACCGTCACCGGCGGCAATCACCACATATGGCTCATGGCTGGTTTTTAAGAAATTCAAATTTTGATATAAAGCATCTGCTGTCCCCCGATACCAGTCACTGCTCTCTGCGGTAATGGTAGGAGTAAAAACAAACAGCCCTCCCTGCTTCCGTCCAAAATCCCACCATTTGGAAGAACTCAAGTGGAGATTTAAGGAGCGGGAATTGTATTGGGTAAACACTGCCACATTCTGAATGTGGGAATTGGTCATGTTGCTTAACGCAAAATCAATGCTTCGATAGCTTCCTGCCACCGGCATGGCCGAAATGGCCCTTTTGTTGGAAAGCTCTCTCATCCTTTTGCTGTTGCCACCTGCTAATACGATACCGATTGCCCTCATCTTGTGCCACCTGCCTTTACAATATAGTCGCCGCTAGCCAGTAATCCGTCCGGGTAATCCTCCCTTTGGGTGATTCCGGATATTGCAGTATTTTTTCCGATTTTAACGTGAGCCGGAATCACGGAATGTTCCCCTATTGTAACTAAATCGAACTGATATACCTTTTGATTATAGGTGCTGGGGGCATATTCGCCGACTCCCAACTGGGAACCTGCCCCTACCGTAACATCCTCTGCGATAATCGCTTTCTCTACTTTTGCGTCTGCCCCAATCCGGCTTCCCTGCATAATAATGGAATCCCGGACTACAGCCCCTTTTTCGATCGTTACTCCAGCTCCGATTACGGAATTAATTACCTGCCCATAAATTTCGCTTCCCTCTCCGATAATGCTCTTCTCAATTTTAGCTTCACCGGAAATGTACTGAGGCGGAATAATATCGCTCTTTGTGTAAATTCTCCAATACTCCTCATACAGGTTAAACTCAGGAATAATATCGATTAATTCCATATTGGCTTCCCAGTATGAGCCCAATGTCCCTACATCTTTCCAATACCCGTTATATTCGTAGGCAAACACCCGATCACCTTTTTCATGGCAGTAGGGAATAATATGTTTTCCAAAATCACATCCCGGCTCATCCTTCATCTTAACCAGTGCTTCCCGAAGCACCGGCCAGCTAAAGATATAAATTCCCATGGAAGCCAGGTTGCTCCTTGGCTGGGCAGGCTTTTCCTCAAACTCTAAGATACGGTTGCTTTCGTCTGTAATTACTACCCCGAAACGGCTGGCCTCCTCAATGGGAACCGGCATCGCAGCAATCGTGATATCCGCATTGTTCGCCTTGTGATAATCCAGCATAACTTCATAATCCATCTTATAAATGTGATCGCCGGAAAGAATCAGCACATAATCCGGATTATACGTTTCCATATACTCCAAATTCTGATAAATTGCATTGGCCGTGCCAGTATACCAGTCGCTTCCTTTGCTTTTCTCGTAAGGTGGCAAGATCGTTACACCACCTACATTACGGTCTAAATCCCACGGAATCCCGATTCCAATGTGGGTATTTAAACGCAATGGCTGATACTGGGTTAATACACCCACCGTATCTACGCCGGAGTTAATGCAGTTGCTTAAAGGGAAGTCTATAATACGGTATTTCCCCCCGAAGGACACCGCCGGTTTTGCAACCTTTGCCGTGAGAACTCCAAGACGACTCCCCTGTCCGCCAGCTAAAAGCATGGCAATCATCTCTTTTTTAATCACGTTATCACCTCTTGCTGTAATATTTTTGTTGTATAACATTATAACATATATCCCCAAAATAGTGAATAAATATTTTTGCTAAAATTATCCTTATTTGTGCATAATCCAACATTTTTGGTATATTATTTCGCCTCTTTACAAGGTTTATTCTTCCTACACCCTATTGTAATTATTATTTCGCTAAAAAAATTTTAATTCCCGCCGCCAGATTTTTAAATAGCATATACTTTGGA
This sequence comes from uncultured Lachnospiraceae bacterium, assembly GCA_910589195.1. GTDB lineage: Bacteria > Bacillota > Clostridia > Lachnospirales > Lachnospiraceae > Caccovicinus. The sequence continues at coordinate 14,643 of CAJUTC010000024.1, read as the reverse complement.
TCCTTAATTGCGCAGTTCATGACGAATCAGCAAAGTAATTTGTCATGGCGTATTGTAGCAATGGAATTTCAATTCCGGCTGAAATATGCCGTCAGGCCTTGAATCCGAAAAAAAAATAAAGTATAATTGTATGCAACTATGAAATACCTGAAAACCGTAAAAACAAAAGGAGAACTATTATTATGAATTTAATTACTGTAAGGGAGTTATATAAGAACAGGGAATCCTATTTTAACAAAGAAATTACCATCGGCGGATGGATCCGCAGCAACCGGGACTCCAAAGCCTTTGGCTTTTTAGTAATTAGCGACGGAAGCTTTTTTGAACCCATTCAGGCTGTATATCACGATACCATGGAAAACTTCTCTCAGGTTGCAAAGTTAGGAGTGGGATGCGCGGTAATTGTAACCGGTATTTTAACCCCTACCCCCCAGGCCAAGCAGCCTTTTGAAATCCAAGTTTCACAAATTTCGGTAGAAGGCGCTTCCGCACCAGATTATCCTCTGCAGAAAAAGCGGCACAGCTTTGAATATCTGCGTACCATCTCCCACCTACGGCCCAGAACCAATACCTTCCAAGCTGTATTCCGTGTCCGCTCCCTGATCGCTTACGCCATCCATCAATATTTTCAGGAGCAAGGATTTGTTTACGTCCACACCCCTATTATTACTGGCAGTGACTGTGAAGGCGCAGGCGAAATGTTCCAGGTTACTACTATGGATTTAGCAAACCTTCCAAAAACACCAAACGGCACTCCAGATTTTACCCAGGATTTTTTTGGCAAGCCTACGAACCTGACTGTAAGTGGGCAGCTTAACGGCGAAACTTACGCCATGGCCTTCCGCAATATTTACACCTTCGGCCCTACTTTCCGCGCGGAAAACTCCAACACAACCCGTCACGCGGCTGAATTCTGGATGATCGAACCGGAGATGGCCTTTGCTGACTTAAATGATAATATGGCCGTTGCGGAAAGTATGTTAAAATACATCATCCAGTATGTTTTAGAACATGCCCCGGAGGAAATGAATTTCTTTAACCAGTTTGTAGACAAAGGCCTGTTAGAACGGTTAAACCATGTGCTAAACTCTCAATTCGGCCATGTTACTTATACAGAGGCCATTGAGCTTTTAGAACAGCATAATGACAAATTTGATTATAAGGTATTTTGGGGATGTGATCTTCAGACAGAGCATGAACGCTACCTGACAGAAGAAATTTTTAAGCGTCCGGTTTTCGTTACTGATTATCCGAAAGAAATTAAAGCATTTTACATGAAGATGAACGATGATGGAAAAACAGTAGCCGCTATGGACTGTTTGGTTCCTGGCATCGGTGAAATCATCGGAGGAAGTCAAAGGGAAGATAATTACGAAAAGCTGGCGTCACGGATGGAAGAATTAGGTCTTCGCCAAGAAGATTATGGTTTTTATTTAGATTTAAGAAAGTATGGTTCTGCCCGCCATTCTGGTTTCGGCTTAGGCTTTGAGCGTTGCGTTATGTACCTGACCGGAATGTCCAATATCCGTGATGTAATCCCCTTCCCGAGAACCGTAAATAACTGTGAGCTGTAATCCTAATGGAGAATCTTTATGAAATTTATACACACCGGCGATATTCACTGGGGTATGGTTCCAGACAGCGATAAGCCTTGGGCCAGGGAGCGATCCCAGGCGATCCGTGAAACCTTTGAAGAAGTAATCCGTCTGGCTAAGGAGCGGGAAGTGGATTTTCTCTTTCTTTCCGGGGATTTATTCCACCGCCAGCCCCTTGCCAGGGACTTAAAAGAAGTAAACTACCTATTTTCCACAATCCCATCGGTTCATGTGGTTATGATTGCGGGAAACCATGATCGGATCCGGAAAAACTCTGCCCTGATGAGTTTTTCCTGGTGCCCCAATGTTACTTTTTTAATGGATGAAGAATTGCGCTCTGTTACTTTTCATGAATGCAATGTGGAGGTTTATGGCTTCAGCTACCATACAGCAGAAATAACAGAACCCCGGCTTAACCAACTAAGCGTTACCGACAATGGGCGGATCCAGATTCTTCTGGCCCATGGAGGTGACAGTTCCCATGTTCCCATTGATAAAAATATCCTGGCTTCCTCCCCCTTTTCCTATATTGCCCTAGGACATATCCACAAGCCTCAGGTAATTTTTGAGCGCCGTGCAGCCTATTGCGGTTCATTAGAACCTTTGGATAAAACAGAAACTGGCCCTCACGGCATTTTTTTAGGGGAAATCAGCCCGGTAACCCGGCAGGTGACCGCACTGGAATTTATTCCCATGAGCCGATCCCAATACATTTCCCTGGCCGTTAATGTAACCGCAAAAACCACCAACATGGAGCTTGCTTCCCGGGTTTCCCAGGAAATCCAAAAACGTGGCCTGCAGCATATTTACCGCTTTTACATCCGTGGCATGAGAGATCCAGATATTACCTTCGATTTAGATGTGCTTGAATCCCGGTTCCGGATTGTAGATATTAAGGATGATTCGGAACCACAGTATGATTTCGCCCAGCTATTCGCGGATCATCCAAGCGATATGATTGGTTTTTATATCCGTGCCCTTCAGAAGGAATCCATGAGCCAGGTGGAAAAAAAGGCTCTGTATTATGGGATTAACGCACTTCTTAAAACAAAGGATGAAAGGAGTTAGGTCATGAAGCTGCTTGAATTGCACATAAACGGCTTTGGAAAGTTCCATGACTGTTCGATCCAGTTTGAAGATGGGTTAAATGTAATTTACGGAAAAAACGAGGCTGGAAAATCCACCCTTCATTCCTTTATCCGGAGTATGCTTTTTGGCATGGAACGGCAGCGGGGCCGGGCGGCAAAAACGGATCAATTTAGCAAATATAAACCCTGGGACTTAAAAAGCGGCTATGAAGGCCGCCTTCGGGTAGAATCCGGCGGCCATGTCTACCGCATTGAACGGAACTTCCAGAATGCCCGTGAATTTACGATTATTGATGAAACAATAGGCAGGGAGGTTGAACCCACCCGATCTTTTATGGACAGCCTGCTCTGTGGTTTAAGTGAAACCGCTTATATCAATACCATCAGCATCGGACAATTAAAAAGCGCCACTGACGGAGGTATGGTTTCTGAGTTAAAAAACTACATCGCAAATATGAATACCTCAGGCAACCTGGCCTTAAATATTACTAAAGCCTCTGCCTTTTTAAGGGCACAGCGCAAGGAGCTGGAACGGCAGATGGTTCCGGAGGCTGCCAGAAGCTACACATCTCTTCTGGGAGATATCCGGAATATGGAACGGGAAATCGCTTCCCCGGACTATGAGAACCATGTAACGGAATATCAGAAGAAAAAAGCCCAGGCAAAGCAAGAATTTCAGCGCCTGCAAGAAGAAAAAGAAGAGTTGCTGCAGAAAATAGCCCGCGGGCATCAGGTTTTGGAATCCAATAAGTTTACGGACGAAGCCTCCATTCAAGCTTATGAGGATCACAGCCGGCAAATTTATGAGGATTACGCCTCCGCAAAAGCATTGTGCGGGAAGAAGTCCCGAACTGCCGGAGCGGGCGCTATGCTGGTTTTCGGATTTTTAACCGCTATTGGAAGCATCGCTTTTACGGTTCTGATCTCACAAAATTGGAAACCTCTTATCAGACTGATTTCCCATTACAATGTTAACCGTTTTCTGCCTTCCATTCTTTTGCTGCTGGTTTCTGCTGTCTGCCTGACTTCAAGCCTTGTGATTTTCGCTAAAAACGGCAGCTACCGAAAGGACATGGATTACTGTAAGAAACTGATGCAGGAAATTTTTTCAAGACATCTGGGCGATGAATCCGTAACGCCTGAGGCGATGAACGCTTTTTTAACCCGTATGGCAGAATTTAAACGGTTAAGCCATGCTGTTCTAAGTTCAGAGGATAACGTGGAAAAATTGACCCATCAGCTAGACCAACTGAATTCAAAACAAAACTGCCTTAGCGAAGAAATTGAAAAACAGCAAAAGCTTCAGTGGGAATTAGAAAAGAAACTGGAGCACTTGGCTAACTGTAAAACCCAGGCGGAAGCATTAAAAACCGTTTTAGCTGAAAATGACCGGATCGCCCAGGAACTGGAAGCTATTGACTTAGCTCAGGAAACCATGACGGAACTTACCACATCGATCCGTGATTCCTTTGGCCTTCATCTAAATAAAGAGGCCTCTGAATTAATCAATGGAATCACTGGCGGCATTTATTCCAGTATGAGCATTGACGAAAACCTGAATGTATTTATGAATACCAAAACCAAATTGGTTCCGGTAGAACAAGTCAGTTCTGGCACCATGGATCAGGTATACCTGGCTCTGCGGCTGGCGGCAGCCAAACTGATACAAAAAGGGCCGGAAAAAATGCCTATGGTATTTGACGACAGTTTTGTGCTTTATGATGATGATCGGCTTAAAATCGCCCTTAAATGGCTTACTGGCGCCTTCCACCATCAAATCATTATGTTTACCTGCCATCAGCGGGAAACACGGATTTTAAAAGCAAATAAAATTCTGTTTCACTTAATTGAAATTTAACCATGGGGCGGCAAAGTAGGAATATCCTTCCTCTTAAGCCGCCCCGCAATCGTGAAAGCCCAAATCATGCTTCCTATTTCCCTGCCTTGCACAATGATACCGCTTCTGTAAGGTTTGCGGCCTGTCCGCTGCGGATCAGCCTTGCAAGCTCTGCCAGCTTATCCGGCTGCATAAATTCTTTCCCAATATAAATTTCATATTTGTCGGTAAGCTCCAGCGACTTTTCTTTTACCTGCCGCTCTGCCTCTTCCCTCCTTTTCTCAGTCCTTTCATAAGAATGGGTAAGCTGTTCCATTTTATCTTTGTTGCTGTTTATAATTTCGTCTGAGATAATGGTTTGTGTCACCGTATCAAACGTATTTAACGCTTCTTGTTTTTTCACTGCCAGCTCTGCCAGTTCCTGTGCCATTCTGGATATCTCATCATCGAATTTTTCTAAATTGTAAATGGTTTCATTTCGATCCCGGCGGATCCCTTTGGTTATCCAGCGGATTTTTTTCTGGTTAGAATTCAGTTTATCCCGAAACACCCGCCCTTGGCGGATTACTTCCAAATTTCCGATTTTCGTGTGGTTTCCAACTGTCAAGTAAATACTGCCCAGCAGTACAATATCCAAAAGATAAATCAAAACCAGCATCCAGCTACGCCGTGCCTGGTCAGGTATCAAATGATAACCGCCCCACGGAACCGCGGCAAAACAAATTAGTATAACGAAAAGAAGCATTCCAATCTCTTTTAATGTCCTGGGCATATATAACGCATAATACCAGCCATGGCGGCAGAAAGCAGGAACCCCTTCTCTCTGAAACAGACTTTTCATTTCCAGGTTTATCTGGCGGTTTTCTTCCCGGAGGCCTGCCGTTTCTTCCATAATCCGCTCCTTCAATCCCTGGCTTTTTGCTTTTTCCCGCTTTGCCTTTGCTTTTTTTAACCGTTCCTGTCCTTTAGCAATCTGCTTATCATAGCTGGAATTAACTTCTTCCCTTCTTTTTTTTACTGTAAGAGAAATCAGGTCGTCCACAGCCTTTTTTTCCGCATCTAACTGCTTTTTTAATTGCTTTTCTTCCCACTCAAGCTGGCTGTAATCTTTTTTTATCCGGTTTAATGTTTCCACTGCCTGTCTTGCTTCTCCCAAGAACGCCGCATGGTCCGTAATGGGCTGTATCATCCTTGCTGTCCTCCTTTGTGCCTTTTTTCCGTTCACTTTTCCATTCCTTATCTTATAATTGTAAAATATTTTCTATCCAATTACAAGAGGAAGCCGCACTCCCTTCTTTACTTTCTGGCAAATTTCCGATATACTTTAACTGGTAATGGGGAATATCCCATAAGGAGGTGGGACTATGTTTCGTATGTGGGGAAAAATCTGGAAAGACAGCCACTTATTAAAGGATACCGTTATCTGTATGTCTGATGATTCCATGTCAAGAACGCAAATGGTTTTCGGGTCTTTGGAGGAAATCTGTTACCAGTTTGATTTAGGGCATCCTATCTGGCTGGATTCCAATATTCATGCTTTTCAGCGTCATGATAAAACCCGATTTTCGCAAGATAATTTTGTAGAAGGAATTGACTTTGATTATCTGGAAATACAGGTCATCGAAGAATAAGGGAAAGGCTGCCCTAATCTTGTTTTGGGCAGCCCTTTTAGTTCCTTGCTTTCTTACTTTATTTTTCTTCTTATAAGCGTTTGAATAACACTTCCGTCGCATCTTTGTATCCAGTTTTTCCAAACAAAGCAAATATTTTTTTATAACGTTCCACATTTAATACCGTTTCAAACATAATCCCCGCAGACTCTTCTTTGTCATAACCTCTCATTGCTGTTTCTTAACTCTTTCAGCCCAAATATTCCCGGATAATTTCTCCCAGCACCTTAATTTCTTCTGGCTTTAAATCTTTCATCCAGTTTTCTCCTGCTGATAATTCAGTTCCCTCCTTTCCCGCTGCCTTTTCCTGTGGAGCAGACGGCTGACCACTCCGTCCGGCAGCCGCCTGTTCCAAACTTTTCCGAAGCTGTGTAAGCGCTTCGTCCGCAACTGCCTTATCTTTGTTTTCTTCTTCTGGCAGGTTCCTTCCACGTTTGGGATTTCCATCCCTGCTGCCTTTGATAATTGTAGGGCCTCCTTCCCGGACTCCCGGCGAAGCCGCCCCTTTCGCGTTTAAAGCTTCTTCCCTTTTTCTGCCCCTTAAAACCCGGACGGGAGCTTCCTTGCCAGTGGAAGGCTGCTTACCCTGGGATGTTTCTTTTTCTTTCTCCAGCTCCGGAAGCCTGTCCCTGCTAAGCCGTTTCCAAAGCACATTTTCCAGATAATCCTGTATCCCTATGGTAAGCCTTCTACGCTTGTCACCCAAACCCGCCCCATAGTCTACAATAATATTAAATATCCCTGTCAAAACACCCATGGAACTGTACAGTACGATATAATAGGAATCACACCGGTACCAGTAGGACAAAAATGAGGCGGCCCCTCCCAATAAGAAGCAAAGCGCTGTCATTTGATTCGAAAACGAGCTCCAGCCTTCCGGCGTAAACATTCCAATCCTTGCCTCATAAATCTGTTTTTCTACAAATACCCGGGTATTTGCCATGCCCTGGTTTAGCCGATATGTATCTTCTGCCCGCTGCCGTAACTCCCGCAGCCATTTATTCTTCGTTAGCATCATATTTCCTGTTTCTTTTATTAATCCTTTGTAGAGGTTACGTGCTGCCAGCTTGCTTGCCATTCCCATAAGGCAAACGGCTGCCAGAATGTAAATTGCTTTGCCTGTCTGTAAAAATTCCAGCATAATAATAGCTCCCCTTTCTTCCTGGCGTATTTTGCTGCGCCTGATAGAATCCATTATAATCGCCAGATTTCTATTTGGGAAGATAGAAGAGCCTAGAATCGTTCGTCAAATTCCGCTTCAATTCGCACGGAAACGTGATAAGAATACCTGTTTCAGCACACTCTAATACCGTTTAATCATTTCTAACATCAGGTTTACGGAGTGTTCTATGGCCTTGGCCTCAAAGGTTTCATAATCCATATACGCGCTGTTGTCCGCTTTATCAGAAATGGCACGAATAATCAGCACCGGAATTCGATTCAGCCACGCAACCTGGGCAATTGCCGCCCCCTCCATTTCCGTGCAGCTTCCTTGAAACGTTTGAATCAGCCACTGCTTTTTTTCCTTACTTGAGATAAACTGATCCCCGCTTACTACTCTTCCAATATGCGTATTAATATCCGGATTCACTAAGCGGCAGCACTCCCTTGCCAAATTTTGCAGCGTTTCATCTGAAGGAAAGGAAAAAATATCCATTTGGGGAATCTGCCCCGCCGGATAGCCAAACTTTGTGGCATCCATATCATGCTGCAGCGCGTCGGAAGAAAGAACAATATCGCCAATATTAATCTCTGCTTTTAGCGAACCGGCAATTCCTGTATTAATGATGCCACTTACCTGGTAATCATCTGCTAAAATCTGGGTGCAGATAGCGGCATTCACCTTGCCGATTCCAGAACGCACCACAACTACCTCTTTTCCATCCAAATTGCCTTTATGAAAACGCATGCCCGCCTTCGTTTCTACAGTAACTTGCTTTAAGCAATCTCTGATTTTCGCCACTTCTTCTTCCATCGCTCCGATAATTCCTAACATAAACCGGCCTCCTGCTCCATATCTTTTAATAGTATGATGTTAGGGTCAGGGTCAAAATCCTTTTTAAAGCAAGCTCGGATCGGATTTTCCACCTTTTAACCCTGGTATCATAGTATTGGTTTCTGCCTTGGCAGCCAATACCTTTACCAGTCTTATTATAAATAACTTGACAATCTTTTTCAATCGATTATACTAAGATTTGTAACATTCTTTGCTTAAATGTGTTACGGTTTGGGCTGCCTCTATACTTGCCGCACATATGGTATGGCAACGGATCCAGCGCGTAAAAGCCCCGGCGCTGCAGGCGTTTTCATGGATTGTTGTTGGCTGCAAAAACGGCACCTGAACTGTACTCATAAATCCCAAATAAGGAGGAATCTATGGATTATAAAACCCAAGGGGTCTGCTCCCGTGCGATACACTTTGATGTAGAGGATAATCGGTTAAAAAACGTAATCTTTGAAGGCGGCTGTGCCGGAAATACCCAGGGGGTAGCCCGTTTAATTGAAGGAATGGACATTGATGACGCAATCAGCCGCTTAGAAGGTATCCATTGCGGCCCTCGTCCTACTTCATGTCCGGATCAGCTTGCGAAAGCCTTAAAGCAATATAAGGCAAACCAGTAATCATCAAAGAATCGCCGGTTTGGCATGCAGCTTTTTTCCGTGTATGTTAAAGCAGATTTTAAAGCCAAAAGAGATGGGAACGCTTTATGAACGCGATCCCATCTCTTTTCTTGTATTAATATACTGTAAAATCCCCATGGCAACGGTCCACGCGATTTTATCCTGATACTCTTCCGTTTCCAAAAGGGCGGCTTCCTTAGGATTCGACAAAAATCCCGCTTCCACGATGATGGAAACCGGTTTTGAATGGGATAGTAAATAATAGCTTCTGTTTGCCTTTGCCTGCCTTCTGTTATCTTCCCCCAAACAATAGTCAAACCGTTTCTGCATAATCTGCGCAAACCGTTTTCCTTCTTCCGAATTTTGATAATAGAACACCTGCGCGCCTGCTACCTCCGGCTGGTGATAGCTGTTTTGGTGGATGCTTACCATTACGTCGGCTTTCGCCCCGTTTATAATATCAATCCGTTTTTTCATGTCAGCCGATTTCTTATTTTTATCCGAAGCGCCATACAGGCCGTCGTCATCCTTTCGGGTTAAAACCACTTCTATATCACTTTGCTCTAAGTATGCTTTTAACTTTTTAATAATCTTCAGATTAATATCCTTTTCAAGCTGTCCATCCACCCCCACTTTTCCGGGATCCAATCCTCCATGTCCGGGCGGCGGTGACAGACCAAAAACACCGGTTTACTTTTATTCTTTTTCTATTAACTCCCATTCCTTCAAAAAATCCTCTGGTGTAACTGCAGGAATGAAAGAGCTTGTAAAATCTTTTACATTTCTGGTAATAATCTTGTCAGCATGATAGCTTGCCGCACATTCCATCTGCAGACAATCCTCAAAATCATCAAAATTTCGGTTCTGAACCGCCGACAAAAGCTTGCCCTTGTCAATCTGGTCAATGTCAAAAATATTACACAAGTCTAAAATCACCTGTCTTCGGGCATCTACATCCATGGTCTTTCTTAAAATATAAAAAAGGTTGGGGATTGTATGTGCCGCAAGAACCCCCATTACCTTTTTATCCGCACACAGCTTTATAATTTTATCCGCATTATGATAATACTCTTTTCTTCCCATCAAAGCATCTAAAATAACATTGGTATCAACCAAGACTTTCATACTTTTCCTCCAATGCCTGGGCAAGTTCCTCTTTACCGTCTGTTTCCCCCGCTCCCTCTTTTCTATATTTTTGCAGATCCTGGTAAGCAAGCTGTGAAACCGTCTTATTGTCCTCCTGATTTATGCACAGCCCTTCCAGTCCCTCTAAAATATTAACTACAAATATTACTTTATCATCAGGAAGCCTCCGAATAATATTCACGGCACGTTCTTTTATTTGGGTCATTTCTAATAACTCTCCTTTCCAAATGATATCCCTAATCAATATAGGCTGCCTTCTTGACATCCAGAGCCATACAGGACTCTCAATCCCTCATTTTTAAATTCTGATAAATATACGTCTGAATATAAGCGGTTATTATACTCCTTGCTCCTGGCGTAGCAGCGAACATAGATCCACTCGCCATACCCGTCATCAATCAACTCTTCTTTATCTAAAACCAGACTGTCACATAACCACACATTATGCTCAAAGACCAAGCCAGCCCTTTACTGTTTCTACAGCGTAGCCAACCGCCTGCGCTCCACTGCCTTTCTGTATAAATCTATATGGCAGACATTCTGTCAAACCTCTGCCACGATTCTATTATACTAAAGGAACCGCTTTTTTCAAGCGCATCATTTAAAATTTTACCAACACGTTTAAACAGACCTGACAAACAACCCATCAAACTCCCCGCTGAACTTATAAACAATCTCAATACGCTTATCCTCATATACATAAATCTTGTCTACAAACTCCACCACGGTAGCACGGTCAAGTTCGGTGATCTCCCCATTCTCTAAAAGCCGCTGTATCCATGGGGCAGCAAGCACATCACTGACGTTAGAAATGTTCCTCTGCAGCAGCTTGATTTCATGTTCCAGTCTGCTGATATCTGCCTGCATTGTGGTTTTATCACTCTCATATTCCTCTTTACTGATTGTCCCATCATACAGCAAAGCTCTTGCTCGGCTCAAGCGTTCTTTATACTGAAGAATTCTCTTTTCTTTATTCTCAATTTCCTGCAAAACCAAAGGAAGTCGTTGATTAGGTGCTTTTTGATATTTCTTTGCCAACTCCTGCAAATTTTCCACCTGACGGATGATTTGATTCATATCGTTTATCACAATCTTCCGAAGCAGTTTATCAGACACATAATGGCTGGTACACTTTAGGGCATTTTCTCCAAGAAGTTTCTTATGCCGGCTGTAATCACGGTAAGTGGCGCAGTTATAATATAAGTATTTCGCCGTTTCGCCGGTTTTAAGCTGTGTGTAAGAGTCCCACCTTTTCCGCATGGCATGGCGGCAGTCGCCGCATTTTAAGATCCCTTTAAAAATCGTCACCTCATCTTCTTTTGTCCTATCCCGCTTAATCGTTTTCATCATGGATTGGGCGAGCTTCCATCGCTCCTTGGAAATAATGGCTTCATGTGTACCCTCACAGCGGATCCACTGGTCTTTGGCAACTTGTGTCGGTTTATCGTCGGTTAATTTTTTCCGCACCTGCTTATGCTGTACCAGCGTTCCCGTGTAGGTTTCATCCATTAAAATTTTTTTCACCCCATCGCTGCGCCAATGGACTTCCTTATCCGAAATTTTTTTACCGCACCTGAAATTCGACCCATGAAGCCGCTTATAGGCAGCCGGATTCACGATTCCTTCCCTGGTCAAACCCGCCGCGATTTCTTTTGGAGAAACCCCTTTAAGATATTCCTCATAAATCCGCTCCACCACAACAGCAGCTGTAGGGTCAACAATAAAATGGTGTTTATTTTCCGGATCCTTCCAATACCCGTAAGGGGCAAATGCCCCTACGAACAATCCCTTTTTCTGCATGGAATGCATACCAATGCTAACATTCCGGTGCTGCTGCTCGGAGTACTCCCGGTTAATCAGCAGGCGGAACCTGTCTGCGATATCCGGCTCCTTATACAAGCTGTCATAATTATCCCCAATGGCAATCAGCCGAACTTCCCTGCCCCTTTGCTCAAACTCTTTTTCCAGGTACTTTTGCATCTCCGTATCGTACCGGCCCAGGCGGGACAAATTTTTTACCACAATGCAGTCAACCAGGTTCCCTTTAATATCACCCATCATCTCCTGAAACCCGCTTCGGTCAAAATTCATCCCCGTGCGGTCGTCGTCACAGTAAACTTTATGTTCTGCAAGTTCCGGCTCTCCCTCCGCCTGTCCGTTAAGGATTTCCATAAAAGCCCTGCAATAATCCGTCTGGTTTTGGATGCTCTGGCTTAAATCCGTTTTCTTTTTCTTATCCCGGTCTTCATCGGACAGCCTGACATAAATCCCCACGCTCCATTTATCCCTGTATTTAGAATTATGTAGATGAAACCTGACGTTTTTCTTTTCCATCGGATTCCTCCCCGGCAGCACTATATATCGGATTCATTTGAACTGCTTCCTCCTTAACGGCACTATGAATCTGAATCAGCCGTTCAACCACTTCCATGCAGGAAAACTTTGACTGATAACTGCGGATAACCGCCCATCCCGCCGCCCCCTGCTTTCCAATCTTAACCTGGTTTTTCATATTGGATCCATCTGCTGTGCTTTTTAACAACGTATTCTAAGAACCGGCAGAATATGATTCCCAGCCAAATCTCCCGCCGCCGAGCTGCGGGACAGCAAAAAAGCCACTGGCATTTGGCTGCCAATGGCTCCGGAAAAATCCCGCTTACTATTTAAAATGTTACTGAACCCAAACCCCGTCTGCATCTACCGTGCATCCGTCTGGCGTGGTGGTATTGGTGAGCATATACCCGTCAGGCCCCATATAATACCATAAGCCGCTGGCAGGCGACTGGTACCATTGGTCGATCAGATAAGAACCGTCCGGGTTCTCAATCCACCAGCCGTTTCCATCCTGCCTCCAAACTGGTGCAGACGCAGCCTGGCTGGCCACGGGAGTGCCCACACTTCCTCCCAGCTTTGCTATCAGGGCATCCAATTCAGCTGCATCAGCTCCTATGCTAACGCACAAGTCACGGCCAACTCCGGCAAAAACCACACTATAAGCAACCAATACCTTTTCATCTGAATAACGACCCCAATTTTGACACACGTATTGTATATCCGGTAACAAATACTCCACATACGCTTCGTCTGATCCCACATCAGTATGCAGATACGTCAATTCATAAACTATACCCTTCTCATTGTCTGTTAAACCAGGAAACCGGTTACTAATCTCCTCATGGGGATCCCATACTGATCCCAAATCTATTGGCGGAGCCGCGCTCACCGTCATCACCGGAACCATCATCAGGGCTGCTGCTAAAGCAGTAATCTTTTTGAATACCTTTTTCATCTTTCCCTCTTTCTGCAGATATTTTTCATTTATTCCGCGTATTTTTGTATAATGGCATTATCTGCCGCATTTATTATTAAGAAAATATTAACATATCCTGGAATTTTTATCAAGTTAAAACTCTCTTCCCCTGTTATTTATTATTTCAGTCTGTTAAAAGCCTCTCCATGTCCAAAAGGCGGCAACAGACCAATCCGGAAGGTTTTTGATTTATCCGATGTAATTTCCTAGTAAAATCGGGTAGGAGGTAGATAATTATTTTATCTACCGACCTCCCACACCACCGTACGTACGGTTCCGTATACGGCGGTTCCTTAGTTTTCACATACTTTCAGATAATACTCTGTGAATGTTGGGTATCCAAGTTCACGGAGTTTCTTGTTGTTAAATGCAGTCTGTAATACGAAATATCCACCACAATACCAGTTTCCGTTCCGCATGTTGGCACATATCCATGCCTTTTCTTCTTCCACACCTAACTTCTTTAATTCCTTGAATTTCGTCTTAACTTTCTTCCATTGTTTCCAGTAGATGGTTCTTATCTTATGTCTTAGCCATTCATCGGTTTCCCTTAACAGTCCCTTCATATCTGCAAGTGAGAAATAATTTACCCATCCTCTGACAAACTGCGTCAGTTTCATGGCTCTGTACTCATTTCCCCATCCGTTACTTCTTTTTGTCAGTTCCCTGATTTTGTCTTTCATTTTTGTCACTGACTTTGGATGCACCCGAAATCTACATTTCCCTTTATAACGATAAAATGCGTATCCAAGGTATTTTACCTTGCTGATATGTGCCACGCTTGTTTTCTTTCGGTTCACTTTCAGAAAAAGTTTCCCCTCAATAAACGGAATGATATTTCTCAGGGTTCTCTCTGCACTCCTTCTGCTTTTGCAGAATATCATGCAGTCATCCGCATACCGCACAAATCTATGCCCTCTGCGTGTCAGTTCCCTGTCCAGTTCATTCAGCATGACATTACTAAGTAATGGACTTAGCGGTCCGCCTTGTGGCATTCCTGTTTCTGTCTTTTCAAATATCCCTCCACTAATAACTCCTGCATTGAGATATTTGTGTATCAGCGATATTACCCGCCCGTCTTTAATGGTTCTTGATAATACTTCTATCAGTTTGCTCTGGCATACCGTATCAAAGAATTTCTCTAAATCCATATCCACGACATACACATATCCATCATTGACATTCTGCTGACATTGTTTCAGTGCGTCATGCGCACCTCTCTTTGGTCGAAAGCCAAAACTGTTTTCCGAAAACGGTTCCTCATAAATCGGGGACAATACCTGTGTAATTGCCTGTTGAAATACCCTGTCAACTACTGTCGGTACTCCCAGTTTCCGAAATTCTCCTTTTGTTTCTTTGGGTATTTCTACCCTGC
>CAJUTC010000023.1:12757-51542 GCA_910589195.1 uncultured Lachnospiraceae bacterium | reverse complement strand
TTTCTCGCAGGACAGCCGAAGCAGGGCGGCATTTTTTTAGGCTCATTAGTGATAACCTTAGAACTGTTACAAATCATAAGGGACGCTTTGGCATTCACGGCGGGCAGTATATTCCTGAAACGCTGATGAATGCCGTGATTGAACTGGAGGAAGCGTATAACCATTATAAAAACGATCCGGAATTTAACAGAGAGCTTACCCAACTCTTTAACGAATATGCAGGCAGACCATCCCAGCTGTACTATGCTGGGAAAATGACGAAAGATTTGGGCGGCGCTAAGATTTACCTAAAGCGTGAAGACCTGAATCACACCGGGGCCCATAAGATCAACAATGTGCTGGGTCAGGCGCTTCTGGCAAAAAAGATGGGTAAGACACGCCTGATCGCCGAAACGGGAGCTGGCCAGCACGGCGTGGCCACTGCCACTGCCGCCGCTTTGATGGGGATGGAATGTGTTGTATTTATGGGCGAGGAAGATACCATCCGCCAGGCTCTCAATGTGTACCGGATGCGGCTTCTTGGAGCAACGGTAATTCCGGTTAAGACTGGTACGGCAACGCTGAAAGACGCGGTATCAGAAGCGATGCGTGAGTGGACTTCCCGCGTTAGCGATACCCATTATTGCCTGGGTTCTGTTATGGGACCCCATCCATTCCCCACCATTGTCCGTGATTTTCAGGCGGTTATTTCAAAAGAGATCAAAGAGCAGATTCAGATAAAAGAAGGCAGGCTTCCGGATGCGGTCATTGCCTGTGTAGGCGGCGGCTCCAATGCTATCGGCAGCTTTTATCATTTCATCCCGGATGAGGCCGTGAAACTGATTGGGTGTGAGGCGGCAGGCAGAGGGGCTGATACGTTTGAAACAGCAGCTACCATAGCTACCGGAAGGCTGGGGATTTTCCATGGCATGAAATCTTACTTCTGCCAGGATGGGGATGGCCAAATTGCTCCCGTTTATTCGATTTCAGCCGGGCTTGATTATCCGGGAATTGGCCCGGAACATGCGTATCTGCATGACATGGGCAGAGCGGAATATGTTCCGGTAACCGATGAGGAGGCTGTAAACGCGTTCGAATACCTGGCAAAAACGGAAGGCATTATTCCGGCAATCGAATCAGCTCATGCTGTTGCCTGTGCAATCAAAATCGCGCCGTCTATG
Source organism: uncultured Lachnospiraceae bacterium (assembly GCA_910589195.1). Classification (GTDB taxonomy): domain Bacteria; phylum Bacillota; class Clostridia; order Lachnospirales; family Lachnospiraceae; genus Caccovicinus. The sequence goes on along the minus strand of CAJUTC010000023.1, from coordinate 50,382 downwards.
GGCCAGGATAAGATTATCGTAATCACCATTTCCGGAAGAGGCGATAAGGACTGCGCCGCCATTGCCCGTTACAGAGGGGAGGATCTTCATGAGTAATATAAAAAAGGCATTTGAAAACGGAAAGGCATTTATCGCCTTTATCACCTGCGGCGACCCGGATCTGGAAACGACTGCCGCTGCTGTCCATGCGGCTGTGGAAAACGGTGCCGATCTGATTGAGCTTGGCATCCCCTTTTCTGATCCTACCGCGGAAGGCCCTGTGATCCAGGGAGCAAACGTAAGAGCCTTAGGCGGCGGGATTACGACTGATAAAATTTTTGCTTTTGTCAAAAAGCTTCGCCGTGATGTTGCGATCCCCATGGTATTTATGACTTACGCAAATGTGGTGTTTTCTTATGGCGCGGAGAAATTTATCTCTGCCTGCAAGGATTTGGAAATTGACGGTCTGATCCTGCCGGATCTGCCTTTTGAAGAAAAAGAGGAATTTCAGCCCCTTTGCGGCCAATACGGTGTGGATCTGGTGTCACTGATTGCGCCTACCTCTGAAAACCGCGTTGCTATGATTGCAAAAGAGGCGGAAGGTTTCTTATATATCGTTTCAAGCCTGGGCGTTACAGGGGCACGAAATGAAATCACGACCGATCTTGGGTCTATTATAAAGGTGGTAAGGCAGCATACCAATATTCCATGTGCCGTGGGGTTCGGTATTTCCACCCCCGTTCAGGCAAAGAAAATGGCGGATTTTTCAGATGGTGTTATTGTAGGTTCTGCCATTATCAAGCTGATTGAAACGTATGGAAAGGATGCGCCAAAGTATATTGGCCAGTATGTAAAATCCATGAAGGATGCTATCAGGTAATAAGTGGGAGGCTGGCGATGGCCAGCTTTTCTTTTTGCACCATTCTTTTGAACAAGCAAGCTTTTGTTCACAATTTGGACACAAATCGCAAACGAACCCTTACATGTTGAATTCTAAAATAGCACTTGACCGTACTGTTACAGTACGGATTATAGCATCTGCATCGAAATAAAACATGAAGGAGAAAATGGCATGAGAAAAAAGAAACGATTGTGGATTGTAGTAGTGGTAATTGCCATCGTTATGGTGATTGGACTGGTTTTTGGAACAAATATTAAGATGCTGTATATTTCTTTGAATAGTTTTAAGGATGAGAATTTGGCACATACGTTGCAGCATACGATTGAGATACAGACCACAAAGAAAATCAGTAAGGGAAAGGATACGTTCCAATTTCAAAAGGAAGATAACATAAAATTAGCGGATGGATTTACGTAAATCTGTCAAACCAAGTGATCATTGTAAAAACCAGCGCAGATCCGAACTTTATGGAAAAAGACTATGAGCAGAAGCACGTGGAATTTTTCAGGGCAATCGCAAATGGGATTTGATTGGATCCGGAATATGCGTTCCAGCCATTTACATTTCCCATTTTGTGATGTTTTATTTTAGGATAGGGATTTCAATCTGTAGAATATAATCTTCTGCCTGGTCAATGACCATTTCGTTGCTCCTTTTTTCATAACTTTTTCCATAATGTTTAATACTGATAAGACCATAGTTAGAAGGGTGGACATGTTCTACCGGTGGTTGGATAATGTTTTTTATTTATTCCGTGAAGTGCGGCAAATTGCCCGATAGTAAGTAATTTCGTTGTTTCATTCATTTTGATTCCCCCCAATGTTTAGAAAAGAAGTAAAATGGTTCCTGGTTTTATAGAGAAGATAAAGTTATTGTAACGTATATCATATGATATTCAAAGAGGAAACACGTTTTTACATGTGATTTCTGTATGTAATTGAAAGTATATATATTGAAAATTCACGGTTTTGTGTTATACTGGATAGACATTAGGAAACGGTAAAATTAAATGAGAGCGTGTTTTTTATTCAAGCACGTTTTCGATAAAAACTTGTGCGTTTCCATGAAACCATGATAGAAATTGAGGTAGGGTATGCAGATTTCAAGCAGATTTACCATTGCGGTTCATGTCCTTATATGTATTGAGGCATTCAAAGAGGATTATAAAGTTACCAGTGATTTCCTTGCGTCAAGCGTGAATGTAAATCCTGTTGTGATAAGGCGTTTATTACAGCAATTAAAAAAGGCGGGATTGATCTGCGTTAAGCGGGGCAGCGGAGGAACTCAGGCTGCAAAACCCTTAGACCAGATTACATTACTGGATCTGTATCATGCAGTGGAATGTGTAGAGGAAGGAAAATTGTTCCACTTTCATGAAAATCCCAATCCACAATGCCCGGTGGGAAAAAATATCCATACAATTTTAGATACAAGGCTTGAAGAAATCCAAAAAGCAATGGAAAAAGAAATGAGCTTGGTATCCATACAAGATATTATGAATGATACAAAAAAACTGATTACGATATAAGTCTTATGGCTGCCTTAACCCACCATCTAACGCCAGTGGGATTGCGGTAGCCATATTGTTTTCTATAAAAAATTCTTATTAATAGGTATTTCCAATCATGTACTGGCAGAATGGACAGCCCTTTTTGGCTTTTTCAAGGATTTCCTCCCATGCGTCCTTTCAGCAAGGCCAAGACCGAGAAATGCCCCATAGCCTCTAATATAAGAGGTGTCAAGTGCAGCCGTTTTCCAGTTCTGCTATGTTTGCCCATAATCCATTCACCTGACAGCCTTATCAGCTTTGTCCAGCCAGTTTATTTCGCTCCTGTGCGTTTATCACATTAATTGCTTATCTCTAATTATAAAAACAAACGGTCTATTTTGCAACATTGAATGTGTGAGCTGCGCTATCAACATACAGAGTTGTAAGCTATCAAATGGAGTGTAGCTACACGTGGAAATTTTTGATGAGCCGCAAACTTGTGCCTCGGTACTCCTATTTTTCGCAGATTTGTTGTTGACAGTACAATAAAAGCGTGCTACAATTTGATGTATCAATCAATGTTACAACAAAAAACGGAGGTAATAATTATGGCAAACTTTTGCAAAATCAGTGTGGCACAGGATGCAAGAACGGAACTCCATGACAAACTTTCCTTAACAGGAGCGGAAATAAGTATGAACAATCTGCCTGCAGGAACCAGCGTACCGTTTATCCATTCTCATAAGAACAACGAAGAAATTTACGTTGTTTTAGCGGGAAAGGGGAAAGCTGTTATTGACGGGGAAACGGTAGAACTTATGGCTGGTGACTGGATCCGCGTTTCACCTGCTGGAAAAAGGCAATTTTTTGCGGCAGAGGATTCTGGAATCAGCTTCGCGTGTATCCAGGTGAAGGAAAATTCACTGGAAGGCTATACAATGGATGACGCGATCGTCGAGAATTAAAAACAGCGAATCCGGCGTTTTTAGAGAAATCGATTGAAATATAGAGATAGAAGTTATGCTGGTATTATAAAATCTTAAAGGCCAATCAAAGTGGCAGCCGATAGCTGGTTGGAATGAAATTTTCTAATCAGCTTTTCCTTTCCTCTTATTTCCTGCATAAAGGTCTGTGGCCGGGCACAGCAGGTTTCGGAAGTAAGAAATGTTGATTTTTGTGTACCTGGATGATAAAATGGAATCGGATCTTACATGGAATTGCGCCAGGAGATGGAACACGGCGCTTAGTTAATAAGTTGGAAAAAAATTCCATAAACTTATGTAATATTTCAACCAGAAAATTAACGTGCGCAATTTTAAAAGAAGCGGTTCTTATATGCCTGAATCAATAACCGGATTTGGAAAGGGCAAGCTTTTGACATGGGAATGGGAATCTGAATTAAAAAAGGAAAGGGAAGGATCATGGGTAAGGGATATGTGGTTGCGGTAGTTGGGTCTGGGGGGAAGACCACATTGATTGAGTATCTGTCAAATCAGTCAAAATCATTGGGGAAGAAAGCAGCGGTCATGACCACCACTCATATGAGGCTGCCCCAAATGTATGACGGGGTTGGAAAGAGTGTGGAAGAAGCCATTTCCATTATGAAGCAGGAGGGGATTGTTTACTATGGAAATTTCTCAGAGGAAAGGGAGAAGATGACATTCCCGGGAAACCAGCCTTATGAGGAACTTTGCCAAAATGCCGATATGGTTTTTGTTGAGGCAGACGGCTCACGGATGCTTCCTATGAAAGTACCCAACTGGCCAAGGGAGCCGGTTATCCCGATTCATACCGATGCGATTATTGTGGTATTGGGTTTAACTGCTCTTGGAAGGCCCTTAAAAGAAACCTGTCAGCGGTGGGAACTGGGCAGGGAATGGATATCCAAGGATTTGGGATCCGCTGACCATGCGCAGCAGGATGATATAGAAACATTACCAGTTACAAAGGAGATTGCGGTTGAGTTCCTGATTCGTGGATATTTAAAACCGCTCCGATCCCAGTTTCCCCATAGGCCGCTGATTACTCTATTGAATCAGGCGGATTCACTAAAACGGCGGGAGGCGGGAAAACAGATGAAAGAAATGCTGGAGCAAAAAGGGTGGGAGTGCAGAGTTACCCGGCTTAAAACCATTAAAATATCCGTAATATATTTGGCATCTGGTTTCGGAAACCGGTTCGGGAGAAATAAGCTTTTGGAACCGTTTGAGGGAAAACGGCTGTTTGAACATGGTCTGGAGCTGTTTTTCCGGCTAAAACGAGAATTAGAAGCAGAAGAGGGGATCTTGGCAGATGTGATTGTGGTAAGCCAATATCCGGAAATTTTGGAAGCGGGCCATAAAATGGGGATGGAAACGGTTGTGAATCCAGACGCAGCAGAAGGGATTTCTGCTTCCATTCGTTTAGGAACAATGGCAGCGCCAGAAGATACGGATTACTATTTATATTCGGTTGCGGATCAGCCTTGGCTGAAAGAAGAAACAATCAAGGCGTTTTTGAATCGTTTTTTAACGTGCGCCCTGTCCGGGCAAGCATCCATAGGATGCCTGTCCTTTCAGGGAAAAGGTGGAAACCCTGCGATTTTCCACCAAAAGTATGGGGAGGAATTACGTTCCTTAAAAGGGGATAAAGGAGGCAGCCAGATTATGAAGCGGTATCCTGGGGAAGTGCTGAAATACCAGGCAGAGGAAAAGGAGTTAAAAGACATTGACTGCCGTGAGGATCTGCCCCGTCGGTAGCCGGATGAAACAGTGCTGCTGGCCGCCTGCCACAGACTCTCCATTTTATTTTACAAGTAGCTGGCACACGTTAGCTGGATGTTTTTTTGCTCAGTTCCGGCCAAACGGTATACAGCATGGTTCCAAAGCATACCAGGCCGCCGATAAAGTTGGAGATTGGTTCTGCCATGAAAATGCCGTTGGTTCCCAGGAGGAATTTACCTGGAAGAATCAGGATCAGGGGAATTACAATAATTACTTTTCGGAAAATCGAGAAAAACACCGCGTTTTTAGATTTTCCTAGTGCGACAAAGACAGACTGTCCGGCAAATTGGAGGGACATCATAAAAAATCCAAAGTAGTAAATCTGCATGGCTGGGATCCCGGCAGCGACCAGGTCGGCTTCCTGGCTGAATATCCGGATAAAAAATCCCGGAAATCCGTGTACCAGGCTCCAGGCTATGGTGGTGTAAGTGATGGATACCACTGACATAAATACAATGGATTGCTTGACCCGTTTGTATTCGCCAGCGCCGTAATTAAAGCCCATAACAGGCTGCGCGCTGTTGGTAAGACCATTTACTGGAAGGGAAATGACTTCACGGATCGAATTTACTACGGTCATGATGCCCACGTACAGATCCCCGCCGTAACGGGCCAGGCTGGCATTATACATGATTTGAACCAGGCTGTTGGTAATGGACATGGTAAAGCCGGAAAGACCCAGACTGATAATATCCAGAACCCGCTGCTTTTTCAAGCGGAATGCCTGGGGTTTCAGCTTTAAGATGGTTTGGCTTCCTGTAAGGAAACGGATAATCCAAAGCGCGGACAAACCTTGGGAGATGATGGTGGCCCAGGCGGCTCCCTGGACGCCGAGTCCCAGGGCAAAGATGAAAATCGGATCCAGGATAAGGTTGCTGACAGCGCCTAACAGCACGGTCAGCATCCCTATTTTTCCAAAGCCTTGGGAGTTGATAAAGCTGTTCATGCCAAGGCCTACCATAACAAAGATGCTTCCCAGCAGATAGATGGTAATATAGGAATCGGCGTAAGGAAGGGTGGCCTCAGAAGCACCAAACAGATACAACATGGGACGTTTCAGAAGAAGGCCCAGAACCGTGAGGATCAGGCCAAACAGAAGCATCAGGACAAAGGAATTGCCCATGATGGCCTCGGCTTCTTCTTCGTTTCCCTTTCCGCGGTAAATGGAGCATAGGGGAGCGCCGCCCATGCCAAAAAGATTCGCAAACGCGATTACCATGGAGATGATGGGAAGGCAGAGTCCCAGACCGGTCAGCGCCATGGTGGCGTGCTCTGGTATGCGTCCTATGTAAATCCGGTCTACAATATTATAGAGCACATTAATGAACTGTGCCAGGGTCATGGGCAGGGCAAGCTTCAGGATATTTTGAATTACGCTTCCTTTGGAAAAGTCATTTTTACGGGAATCCGTTTGGGAAGACGACATAAAAACACCACCCTTTCTTTTGGTTTATTCAAATGGTTATACCATAAACTTTGTGTTGCTGCAACTAAATGCCGGGAAATTTCATTTTTGGCAGGATGCAAGCTGTGATTTAATATAACCTGGGAGAAAGATAAGCATAACAGAAGTTCATAAAGGAAGGTATTGACAGATTTCAGCTTTTGGAAGATAATTGAGAAAATTAAAGATATGATTTACTGACATAAGAACAGAGGATGCCAGACATAGGAAAGGAAGATATGAATATGCAGACTATCAGAATTGAAAAGACCGTTTGCCCGAAGGAGAAGCCGGGTCAGGATAATCCGTTAGTATTTGGTACCATCTTTACTGATCACATGTTTGAAATGGATTACGAGGAAGGGAAGGGCTGGATTGATCCCAGAATTGTCCCTTACCATAAGCTTGAGCTGGAGCCTTCCTGCATGGTATTCCACTATGGGCAGGAAATGTTTGAGGGGTTAAAAGCTTATAAAGCAGAAGACGGAAGAATCCTGCTATTCCGTCCCAATAAAAATATTGAACGGGCCAACCGCAGCAACCGAAGAATCTGCATCCCGGAAATTCCAGAAGATATTTTTATGGAAGCACTGAAAACAATCGTTAAAGTGGATCAGGACTGGATCCCCACAAAACCGGGAACCTCCCTATATATCCGTCCTTTTGTAATCGCTACCGATCCATTTTTAGGGGTGCGCCCTTCCCATACGTATAAATTTATGATTATCTTATCGCCGGTAGGTGCTTATTACGAAAGTGGTCTGGATCCGGTTAAAATCTGGATTGAAGATGAATATGTAAGAGCAGTAAAAGGCGGGATTGGAGAGGCCAAAACAGGGGGAAACTATGTTGCTTCCCTTGCAAGCCAGGTAAAGGCACATGATGAGGGGTATGCCCAGGTATTGTGGCTGGATGGGGTACACAGAAGATATATTGAAGAAGTGGGGGCCATGAATATCTTCTTTAAGATTAACGGCAAAGTAGTAACACCAGAATTAAATGGAAGCATTCTTCCAGGCGTTACCAGGGATTCTGCCCTTCAGCTTTGCAGGATGTGGGGGATTCCGGTAGAAGAAAGAAGGATTTCTGTAGACGAAGTGGTTAAGGCGGCAGAAAGCGGAGAGATGGAAGAGTGCTTTGGCACCGGGACGGCAGCAGTGGTTTCCCCGGTAGGTGAGCTTCGCTATGAGAAGGAAAAAATGCCTATTGGCGGCAATCAAATTGGGGAACTGACCCAGAGGATTTATGATACGATCACAGGAATCCAGCTTGGACAGATTGAAGGGCCTGAAGGCTGGAGTGTGGAAGTAAAATAGAAAAGGGTTAATTGCTATGGAAAGCAGAGTCGAAAAGGCGGTAGGATTGTTTTTGTCTGGTTATAACTGCTGCCAGTCAGTATTTGCCGCTTATAGCGATATATTTGGAATGGAGCAGGAGATGGCGCTGAAAGTATCTTGCTCTATGGGCGGCGGCATTGGGCGGATGCGGGAGGTTTGCGGAGCCGTATCTGGTATGGCTATGGTAGCAGGGTTAGCCTGCGAAAATACGGATCCAAACAATCAGGCGGCCAAGACAAAAAATTATGAAACCGTCCGGCAGATGGCAGCCCGGTTTGAAGAGGAGCATAAGACAATAATCTGCCGGGAGATTTTAGGACTTCGGGCAGCGGAAAAAAGCGCTGCCCCATCTGAGCGGAGCGAAAGCTATTATAAGAAACGCCCCTGCGCTGGAATGGTGGAAACTGCAGCCAGAATTATAGAAGAAACCTTTCCGGAATGGTTTTAGCCTTGACAATTTAATGATACCTGTTATAATTTTTAGAAGAAAAAGCGTTGATAAGACCAGTAGTTTACCGAAACCATACAGAGAGGGGCACAGAAACCGGTGTAAGTGCCTTATGGTAATGGCAAGCGAAAACCAGCTTAGAGCGTCCCTTAATCGGGAACGGTGATTCCGTTATCATCAAAGTTAAGCGGCATAAGCCGGCAGCAGGCCGGGAATGCAATTAGGGTGGAACCGCGATTTGATCGTCCCTTGTAATGTATGGTAATACATTGCAAGGGATTTTTGTCATTCGTGCGTCGCGCCTTAACGCCTGATGGTGTATTGACTGGAAAGGAGATTTTATTTTATGAAGATAACATTAAAAGACGGCACGGTAAGGGAGTATGAAAAACCGGCTGCTATCATTGAAATTGCCAGGGATATTAGTGAAGGGTTGGCACGCCTGGCCTGTGCGGGGGAGGTTGATGGAAAAACGAAAGATTTGCGGACAGTACTCTTTGAGGACTGCGCCTTAAACATTCTGACAGCAAAGGATGAGAAAGGATTGTCTGCTTTACGTCATACAGCCAGCCATGTGATGGCTCAGGCAATCAAACGGCTGTATCCTAACGCGAAACTGGCCATAGGCCCTTCAATTGCTGACGGATTTTACTATGATATTGATACGGACGTTCCTATTACCGCGGAGGATCTTCCTAAGATTGAAGGGGAGATGAAGAAGATTGTTAAAGAAGCATTGCCAATTGAGCGGTTTCTTCTTTCCAGAGAAGAGGGAATCCGCCTTATGGAGGAAAAGAAGGAACCATATAAAGTGGAACTGATAAACGATCTTCCAGACGATGCCCAAATCAGCTTTTATAAGCAGGGGGAATTTACGGATCTCTGTGCAGGCCCCCACTTAATGAATACAAAAGAAGTAGGAAAAGCATTCCAGCTAACAAACATAGCAGGTGCCTATTGGAGAGGGGATGAGCATAATAAGATGCTGACCCGGCTCTATGCCACTGCTTTTGGCAAAAAGGAGGAGCTGGAGGCCTATATTACAATGATGGAAGAGGCCAAGAAGCGGGATCACAGAAAATTGGGCCGGGAACTGGGGCTGTTTATGATGCACGAGGCCGGCCCTGGATTTCCGTTCTTCCTTCCTAACGGGATGATCATAAAAAATGCCCTTCTGGACTACTGGCGGGAAATTCATAAAAAGGCCGGGTATGTGGAGATTGCGACGCCAGTTATTTTAAATCGCGGTTTGTGGGAAACTTCCGGCCACTGGGATCATTATAAAAATAACATGTATACCACCGTAATTGATGAAGAGGATTACGCAATTAAACCAATGAACTGCCCGGGAGGCGTTTTGGCATATTCGTCTGAGCCTCGTTCCTATCGGGATCTTCCTTTGAGGATGGGAGAATTAGGATTAGTCCACCGCCATGAAAAATCCGGCCAGCTTCACGGCCTGATGCGGGTGCGCTGCTTTACCCAGGACGATGCCCATATTTTTATGACGCCAGAGCAGATTAAAGATGAGATAAAAGGAGTGGCCAATTTAATCCACAGCGTATATTCCATGTTTGGCTTTTCCTACCATGTAGAATTGTCTACCAGGCCAGAGGATAGCATGGGAAGCGATGAGGATTGGGAAATGGCCACAGATGGCCTTCGATCCGCATTGGATGAATTAGGCCTGCCTTATGTGGTAAATGAAGGTGACGGGGCTTTCTACGGCCCTAAAATCGATTTCCACCTGGAGGATTCCATTAAACGGACATGGCAATGTGGAACCATCCAATTGGATTTCCAGCTTCCGCAGCGGTTCAATCTGGAATATACCGGGGCAGACGGGGAAAAACACCGTCCCATCATGATTCACCGGGTGGCCTTTGGATCCATTGAGCGGTTTATCGGTATTTTGATTGAGCATTTTGCGGGTGCGTTCCCTACCTGGCTGGCTCCTGTGCAGGTAAAGGTTCTGCCTATTTCTGACAAATTTGCCGATTATGGGAAGAAAGTACGCAATATGCTGGATGATGCCGGAATCCGGGCAGAGCTGGATACCAGATCGGAGAAGATTGGCTATAAGATCCGGGAAGCTCAGACCATGAAGATTCCATATATGCTGGTAGTGGGGCAGAAAGAAGAGGAAAAAAGCGATGTTTCTGTGCGGAGCCGTTTTAAGGGGGATGAAGGCAGCCGCCCTCTGACGGAATTTATCACCATGGTTCAAAATGAAATTAACAGAAAGGAAATCCGGAAAATAGAATTGCCGGACGGGGAGAATGGCAGATAACCAATATAACAAAAAAAATAAGGCAACACAAGCAGCTCCGAAACGGCTTTTTTATCTGGATGTGATTCGGGTGGCGTCAGCCATCCTGATTGTGGTATACCATTTTTCGTATTCTGTTTACCTGCCGCCTCCTTTCCAGGAGGTGGATATTCTTCACGGCACGATCAACGGAAGCTGGGGTATGACACCAGTATACTGCTTTTTTATGGTATCTGGGGCAGCGCTTATGAGCCGTTATGGAAAAGAGGAAAAGCTGGATATCCGGAAATATTGTAAAAAGAGATTTCTAGGTATTTATCCTTTGTTCTGGATTGCCTATGGAATTGGGTTTTTCGCGGTATACTGGCAATTGGGGCATTTGTATGACATCCCGTCCTGGTCACTAATCTGGTCGGTAATCGGGATGGACGGCTGGATTGTAAATTGGATTCCTACCTTTTATATGGTAGGGGAATGGTTTCTGGGCAGTATTATTATGCTGTATCTTGTATTTGTGCCTATCCGGTATTTTTGGAGGAAACATAAAACCCTTACCATGGCAGTTTCCACACTGGCAGCCGGGGCGTTGTTTTGGTATCATCCCTTTCCGATGGACATCAAACAGAATCCGGTAGTGGATTTGTTTTATTTTCTTCTGGGAGCCTGGATTGAGGAGCTGCGTCAGAACTTTATTCAAACAGAGGGAACGAAAGAAGCCGCTGGCTTCAAACAAAGAAAAAGGGGATTCCTGATTTGGTGTGCCAGTTTTGCAGTGTTGGCAGTATGGTGTTTGCTTCCTGTAGCAAAGAACCTTCCTTCTATGGAGCTGACGGTTTCTGCCCAGGCCAGTGGGATTGGCATGTTTTTGCGCCAGAGCTTTATTCTGCTTTGCACCTGCGGGTTTTATGTATGGATGATAGGGATTTCCGGATGGCTGGAGAAAGGCCCCCATACGAAAAAAATCATATTGGAAATCAGCGGGAAATCTTACGGGATTTTTTTGACCCATCACATGGTAAGCCAGCTAATCTGCTCACATTTTGATGGGGCAAATTCTTCCAGAAGGGAAATTCTTATGATTTTGGTTCTTGTTTTTCTTGCTACTTGGGTGATGACTCTTTTGATTTACCAGATAGAGTCATACATAAAAGAAAAATTTTGAACCATACTAACTTTGTCTGAAATGGATGCCCTAGCGCATGTTTGATATGCGCGCAAAGATAGGGCCAAAAAACCCCAATTTAAGGAGGACATGATTATGACAAAGTTAGATTGCAATGTAACAAGCTGTTTGCACAATTCCGATAACTGCTGCTGCAAAAGTGAGATTATTGTAGACGGCAGCAAGGCTAAGGACTGCTGTGAAACCTGCTGCGGAAGTTTCGATGAGAATAAAGGCGGCGCCTTTACCAACTTGTTTAAAACTCCGGAGAAAAAGCTGGAGGTAGGCTGTGAGGCGGTGAACTGTGTATATAATGAAAACCACCGCTGTTCCGCCGACCATATTGGCATTACAGGAGATGGAGCCAATGAAGCGTCCCAGACGGAGTGCAGCAGTTTCCGGGCAAGATAGGATGTAAGAAAACAGGATAAATCGAACACAAAAGTTTGGGAGCGGGTGCTGCAAACTACCGAACTATACAATATATGGAATAAAACTTTTTGATTTGCTTCTATATATTGTATCCACATCGGTTTTTGCGTCACCCGCTTGCTTTTTGCTCATGTCCTTTTACCACATGGCTACATATTTTCGGATAAACAAGTAAAGTGTCTGGTTCATTGATTTAGCACTTTACAAATAAAGGTATGGACGGTATACTGATAGCGAAAGATCGGGAATGGATTCCCGAAAAAGAGGAGAGAAGAATTATGGAACGAATGAAAAATCTGGCTTATTATAATGGGAATATTACTGCGATTGAGGATATGATGATTCCGGCAAATGACAGAGGCTTTTATTTTGGAGATGGCATTTATGAAGTGGCCATGGTATTCCATCATAGAATTTTTGCGTTGGAGGATCATTTGGAGCGGATGTTTAACAGCGCATCTATGCTCCGGATTCAGTTGCCCTATACAAAAGAGGAGGTGGGGGCTTTGCTTTCGGAGCTGATTCTTAAAGTGGAAAGCCCGTGCCAGTTCTTATATTGGCAGGTAACCCGTGGGACATCGCCAAGAAACCATCTTTTCCCGGAACAAGTACCCAGTAACCTGTATGTGTACAGCAAACCCTGGAATGGGGTGGAAACCTCTGACGAATACCGCTTAATCAGTGTTTTGGATACCCGATTTTTCCACTGCAATATTAAAACCTTAAACCTGATTCCTAATATTATGGCTGCCCAGAAGGCGAAAGAGGCCGGATGCCAGGAAGCGGTGTTTGTCCGTGACGGCTATGTGACAGAAGGTTCCCATTCCAATGTATCCATAATTAAGGATGGGGTGTTTATTACGCATCCTCTGGACTGCCTGATCCTGCCTGGAACTGAGCGGAAGCATATGATTCGGTACTGCGAAGAATTTGGGATTCCCGTGGAAGAGAAGGCGTTTACCTTAGAAGAACTGGCGGCAGCAGACGAGATTATCATATCCAGCACCAGCCATCCAAGTATGCGGGCTATGGAGTTGGACGGCAGACCTGTGGGGATGAAAAATCCGGAATTGGTTCAAAAGCTGCGGGATCGTTATCTGGAGGAAATTAACCAGTAAGGGCAGCACATGCTTGTAAAAGGATCCTGTTACAGAGAAGTGCCGTTTTCTGCAAGATAAGCAGATGGGGGTTTAGCATATGAGTAAATTTAAAGTTAATATTGCAAATTGTAAAGGGGAAGCAGATAAGCTTCCTCAAGTGCAAAAATCATTAACCGATTTGCAGGTGCAAATTGATACGGTTATTAAAAATCTGAATACGGACAGCCTGCGGGTTCATGTGACTTCCAAGCTTCAGCGCATGAGCCAGGATGTGGGAGCCTTAAGCGAACATATCCAGGTGCTCCACACATCCCTAACAGAAATCCTGGATTGTTACGAAAAAACAGAAAGCGGACTTACCGGAGGTCTGGAAACCGAAAAGAAAAATAATGATTCTGCTTCCTCAAAAGAGAACGATACGCCAGGCGGATACAGCGTGGATTCCATTGTATTTGACGATGATGGATCCTATGGAGGGGATCAGGGGAATATGAATCAGGTTTATAAGTGGGATCCCATTCGATGTTGGGAACTTCTAGATTATCTGAGGGAATACTATCCCAAAATGTCAATTTTCAAAGCATTCGGTTATTTCAGCCATTTAAATAACGTAGGATGCGGATATGTTGCACTGGCAAATTCGATTTTTTTGGAATATGAAGGAAGGCCTGACGAATTTGAACGGGTATTTGGTTATCCCATGTTTAATCATGGAGATTTAAATTATGATCGACTGATTCTTGATATTTATGCAACAACAGATCTGGATGGTATTAATGATGGATCAGACGGACTTCCAAAGGGAACCTCTGATTCCAGACGAGCTGAAATTGTGGAGAATTTCCTGGCGGACAAAGGCGTTACCGTTCAGACAGAAGCAAATGTGGATGTTACCACAGAAAATTTCCAAAGCATAGCAGAGGACGGCAATTACGTTATTTTAGGCTACCGCAACGGAAACATGTATGATGAGAACGGAAATGCTCATTATATTGATGGAGGACATGCGATTATTGTTACAGGCGTTACGGACGATGGAAGATTTATTGTATCAAGCTGGGGGGAAAAGTATTACATTAATCCCACTGATATCGGTGACGACGATACCTTTATGACATTTCAATACAATTCTTAAGGAGTATGATTATGAACAATCGTCAATGGACAGAGTTGGAACATGCTGCTTTTCCAGAACAATCTGAAGTACTGGAGCAGGCTAGAAGAGAACCAGTGCTTTTTCCGGATTTAGAAGCAATTACAAAAGATTGGATCCGCCTGTCATATACATATCAGTATCTGTTTGGATGTTTCCTAAAAGAACGGACAGGTCTGAACAAGCTTGACGGGCGGATTGCCCAGCGGGATATTAAGCCAGCCTCTGCAGAACAAAGGAATTACTATCAAAAATATGGCAATATGGGTCTGCGATATTTTTACCTTCGCTGCTGTGCGCGTGTGGAGCGGCTATCGGATGAAGATAGCCGTATATTGGAGGAAGTGGTATCAGCAGGAGAGGATGCTTCCTTGGAACACGCATTGAAACTTATTGAAGAAACCTTTCCTTTGGTGATGTCTGTGGATCCCAGCAGGCCAGAAACCATTTATGAGCCGAAACAAACCCTTCACAGGGATTATCAGGTAAAAGGAAAGGAAATTCCACTGGTTATGCGAAGCGTTGCAGACTTTAATCTGGACGGATCCCTGGTATCAGAATTGGCTGAAAACGATCGGATTCAGATTTTTTCGAATATTTGGAAGCAAATTGACGGCGCGCTTTCAAAGGATTTAGATTATCCGGTAAAAACGGCTGTGGAGGTATTTGAACTATGAAAGGAAAAAAAGGGCTGTGCCTCCTTTTAACGACTGCCATTTTGTCAGGGGCAAGCGCTTGTGGGACTGTGGGAAATGAAATCAAAACAGGCAGCAAGGGATCAGAAAAGGAAACAGCAGTTTTTTCCGATGAAAAGACGGGAGATATCACGACCGCAACAGCAGATTTTTCCATAAACCTGCTAAAACAGGTTATATTGGCTAGGGAAGGAGCGGAAGGGATTATTATTTCACCGGTATCTGTTATGTGTTCTTTGGCCTTGGCAGAATCAGGGGCATCCGGGAAAACCCTTGAGGAATTAGAGCAGGTGTTAGGAGGCGGAATGTCGGCGAAACAATATAGAAGGGGATTATATGATTTCCTTCAGACATGCAAAAAGGCCTCTGACTCTCAGTTTTTATCGGAACAGTCCATTTGGATCAATGGAGATGTAAAAAGAAAACTGCAGCCAGAATTCCTATCCAATAATAACGAATGGACAAACGCGCTTCTTACCGTGCTTCCCTTTGATGAAAATGCTTCTGATGCAATAAATGATTGGGTCAGAAAAAATACAGGCGGGGAAATTATAAAATTGGTAGAACAGATTCCGGAAGATGCTGCCATGTATGCAGTGGATGCCACACGGTTTGAGGGCGCCTGGGAAGAACCTTATGGAACCGTCCAGGTAATAGAGGATCAAACCTTTTATACGGCTGACGGTCGTGAGCGGGCAGTAACCATGCTTTCCGGCACACAGCCTTATTACGTTCACCTTAAAGGCGGATTTGGGTTTGTGAAATCTTATGAGGGAGGAGTGTTTGACTTTGTCGCCATTTTGCCTCCAAAAGATATGCCGATACAGGATTATCTGGATTCTATTACAGGAAACGATATAATGGATGCTTACAAAAATCGTAAAAACGATAAAATTGTTTATACCCAGATGCCAGAAGCAGCGTTTGCATTTGAGCATTCCCTGAATATCCCGCTGCAGGCTATGGGGATTCAACATGCATTTTCTCAGGATAGCGGATTCGAAGGGATTTTTTCAGATCATTCTCCAGTATGGATATCCCAGGTTTTGCATAAAGTAAATTTTGAGCTTGACCGGAATGGGACGAAAGCGGCATCGGCTACAGTTGTGGAAATGCTGGAAACTGCATCAAAGGAAGAAAGCAGAGAAGTGCTGGAGCTCATACTGGATCGCCCCTTTTTGTTTGAAATTGTGGAAACATCATCTGGTATTCCGGTATTTCTGGGCCTTGCAAGTGATATTGCAGAATAAACGTTTATACGCCTGGATACGGACATGCCGCCACTTATTTTACAGAGTTTTGCGATAAATTTGACAAAGTTTTTGAGAAAGGTTTATTTAAGAAAAGTTTTGTAAAGTTTTCAAGAAAATGCTTGCCAAACTGCAGAAACTGTGCTATCATATTACATGTTGCAAAGCCATGCAGCGTATAAGTGAATAGCCGGCTTGTCGGAATGGCAGACGAGGTGGACTCAAAATCCATTGATGGCGACATCGTGCGGGTTCAAGTCCCGCAGCCGGCACTCCTTGGCAGGGGCAAAAACCGTTGAACATTCAAGTTTCAGCGGTTTTTCTTTGTTCTTATAAAAGAAAAACTCTGCAATAGCCCATTTACAAAGACGAATAAAGCCTGAAAAAGAAAGAGGAAAACAAATGGCGAACAATACTTCTTCAAGAAAAACTTCCAGATCAGCTCCAAAATCCCGAAAAGCCACTCCGGCAGGAGCGAGAAGATCCTCAAAAGGGGGAAAGAAACAGACCAAGCTGCCACCGCTTATTATCCTGGTGCTTACGGTAGCTCTGCTTACAGCTCAGTCCGTATTTGATCTGCCGATCCTGGATACGGTTCTTCCTGTATTGGAACAAATCAGCAGTCAAGAAGGAACCCAACCGGATTCTGATGTTCCGATTTTTCTGGAAACAGCAGATACGGTTTCGTTAGAGGATATTCCTGAGTATTTTGGGGAACCTTATGTTACGGTAAATGGAAATATGCCTGAATTTACAAAAGAGGAAGAAACCCTGGTTTCGTTTGAATACTACAGCCCCCTCGATGAGCTGGGAAGGTGTGGCACCGCTTACGCGAATATCGGCACGGATCTGATGCCGACAGAAGCACGGGGCTCTATCAGCTCGGTAAAGCCTGCGGGATGGCATTCTGTAAGATACGACATTGTAGAAGGGAAAAGCCTGTATAACCGATGCCATTTAATCGGGTTTCAGCTTACCGGGGAAAATGCCAATGAGCAAAATTTGATTACCGGAACCCGCTATTTGAATGTAGACGGAATGCTTCCATTTGAAAATATGGTTGCCGAATATATACAAGAAACTAACAACCATGTGCTGTACCGGGTTACCCCGGTCTACGAAGGCGAAAACCTGATAGCAGACGGGCTTTTCATAGAAGCCAAATCGGTTGAAGACCAGGGGTCTGGCGTTTGCTTTTTTATCTATGCGTATAATGTGCAGCCAGGAATTCAGATAGATTACTTAACAGGTGAAAGCCGCCTGGCTCAATAAATATTGTACTGTTTTTACTTTTGGTGTATGATAGAGGAATAAACCATACCTGTTTTTTGTGCGTCCGCCAAAGGCTTACAAGACCTTGTGTTTCGTTTATGGCGGGTCTGTAAGGCACATACAGGGTCACTGGATGATTTACTATACGCAAGGAGGTGGGAGGATGGAATGCCAGGAAGCAGAACGCCTTGTTATGCCATATATTCAAGATGAGCTGCCTACATCCGTATTGGAGGAATTCTTAGAACATGTGGAAACCTGCCCGGATTGTCAGGAAGAACTGGAAATTTACTTTACCGTGTGGGAAGGGCTCCGCCATCTGGAAGAAGAGTCGGGTAATTATAATATAAAAGGAGAGATGGAACGGGTATTAGAGGCCTCCCATCAGAGGGTATCCATAACCCGCCTGGTAAAAATCATTTGCTATGGTGTCAATACCTTGGCAGGCCTTGGCCTTTTGGTAACATTTCTTTTACAGCTTCGAATTTGGTTTCTGTAGGAAAAGAAAGACACTTGACGGCGAATCCGATATGGAAGGAAAGGATTATATATGGGGAAATTGGTATTAATCGATGGGCACAGCATATTAAACCGCGCTTTTTATGGGGTTCCGGATTTAACAAATTCGGAAGGGCTCCATACAAACGCGGTTTATGGTTTCTTAAATATAATGTTTAAGATTTTAGATGAGGAAAAGGCCGATTATCTGGCAGTTGCATTTGATTTGAGCGAGCCTACATTTCGCCACAAGCTATATGCGGCATACAAGGGAACCAGAAAACCCATGCCTCAGGAACTGGTTCAGCAGGTGCCTCTGATCCAGGAGGCTTTAAGGACAATGGGAATTACGATTCTGACGAAGGCAGGATATGAGGCGGATGATATCCTGGGGACCGCGGCAAAAAAAGGGCAGGCGGAAGGGATGGAGGTTTCAGTCATTTCCGGTGATCGGGATTTGCTGCAGCTTGCTGATGAAAAAATTAAAATCCGTATCCCGAAAACCAGCAAGGGAAATACAGAAATCTATGATTACTATCCAGAGGATGTAAAGCGGGAATATCTGGTAACGCCTAACCAGTTTATCGATGTAAAGGCTTTGATGGGAGACGCCTCTGACAATATACCAGGCGTGCCTTCAATCGGGGAAAAGACGGCAACCGCTATTATCGCGGCATATGGAAGTATAGAAAATGCCTATGCCCATCTGGAAGAAATTAAGCCGCCCAGGGCAAAAAAAGCTTTGGAAGAACATTATGATATGGCTCAGCTTAGCAAAGAGCTGGCCAAGATCTGCATAGACTGTAAGATTCCCTTTTCTTGCCAGGAATCCCAAATTAACAATCTGTATACGCCAGAAGCGTATGAGTTTATGAAGCGTATGGAATTTAAGTCCTTTTTTACACGATTTCAGGCAGATTCCAGGAAGGAGAGCAGCATAGAAACCCATTTTCGGGCAGTTGAGCAAAAGGAAGAAGGGGAAGCCTGCTTCAAATTGGCAAAAGAGCTGGTGAAAATGAAGGATGAGCAGAAGGAATATTTAGGTCTTCAGCTAATCCTTGGAGAGCAACCAGAAACAGAAGAAGAACCGAAAGAGGAGCAGATTTCGTTTCAATTCCAGGCGGACGGCAATATAGCGCTTCCTGCCAGAAACAAAAAACAAACCTTAAAGGCAGAGAAAGGCAAGAAATCAGTGGCAGCCCTTGTGTTGTCTTTTAAGAAGGAAACCGTCTGTATCAAAACCGGGACGGAAATTTCCGGAAAATGGTTGCTGGAACAGATAAAAAAGGTAATCCTGAAAGCAAAGCCTGGCCGGATTTGGGTTTTGGATCTTAAGAAGCTGCTTCCGATTCTGGACTTGGAGGAAGAGAGTGCTTCTGTAATGGACAGCGGGGTGGCTGCCTATCTTTTAAACCCCTTAAAAGACAGCTATGGCTATGACCAGATTGCGAAAGATTATCTGGGACTTGTGATCCCTTCACAAAAGGAGCTGCTTGGAAAAGAGCCAGTGGAAAAAGGCCTTATGGCAGGTGAGGAAAATGCCCTTCGGTGTGCCTGCTATATGGCCAGCGTGGTTGGCCGTGGAGCAAGGATATTAGAAGATAAATTAAAAGCCTCCGGTATGTGGGACTTATACCTTACCATTGAGATGCCCCTGATTTACAGCTTATACCATATGGAGCAGGCAGGGGTAAAGGTGCGGCAAACAGCATTAAAGGAATACGGGGATAAACTGAAAGTAAAGATTAGCGAGTTAGAAAAGAAGATTTATGAAGGCTGCGGCGAAACCTTTAATATTAATTCCCCCAAGCAGTTAGGAGAAATCCTTTTTGAAAAGATGGAGCTAAAAGGCGGGAAAAAGACGAAAACCGGATATTCCACAGCAGCGGATGTTTTGGAAAAACTGGCTCCGGAGGTTCCGGTAGTTCAAATGATTTTAGACTACCGCCAGCTTACCAAGTTAAATTCTACCTATGCGGAGGGACTGTCTGCCTTCATTGGGCCGGATCAGCGGATTCATGGAACCTTTAACCAGACCATTACCGCCACAGGGCGCATTAGCAGTACAGAGCCGAATCTGCAGAATATCCCGGTGCGGATGGAGCTTGGAAGGGAAATCAGGAAAGTATTTGTCCCGGAAGAAGGGTATGTATTTTTAGATGCCGATTATTCTCAGATTGAACTTCGGATCCTGGCTTCACTGTCAGAAGATGAGCGGCTGATTGCCGCCTATGGTTCGGCTCAAGACATTCATGCCATTACGGCCTCCCAGGTATTCCATATCCCACTGGAGGAAGTAACGCCTCTTCAGAGGAGAAACGCAAAGGCAGTTAATTTTGGGATTGTATACGGAATCAGCGCTTTTGGATTAGGAGAAGATTTAAGTGTTTCCAAAAAGGAAGCCCAGGATTATATTAATCAGTATTTTGAAACGTATCCAGGCGTAAAAGAGTATTTAGACCGGCTGGTGGCAGAGGGAAAGGAAAAAGGCTATGTGTGTACCTTATATGGCAGGCGAAGGCCTATCCCGGAATTAAAGTCCGCAAATTTTATGCAGCGTTCTTTTGGCGAGCGGGTAGCTATGAATTCCCCGATCCAGGGGACAGCAGCCGATATTATGAAACTTGCCATGATTGGCGTGGACAGGGAGCTTCGGAAACGGGGAATGAAATCACGGATCGTCCTTCAAGTCCATGATGAGCTGTTAATTGAAACATGGAAAGAGGAAACCCAGGCAGTAAAAGAAATTTTGGTGGATAAGATGAAACATGCCGCTGCTCTTAAGGTTTCCTTAGAGGTGGAAGCAAAAGAAGGGGATTCCTGGTTTGCGGCAAAGTAAAAGGCGCCTGAAAACGGATTGAAGGGGGGTAGGGAAAATGCTGGAACGAAAAAATTTTATGCCCATTAACTATCTGAAAAAGGAACGCTTTACCGGAAGCTATCAGGGGATGCGCTATAAGATGGAAAAGGCTCAGATTGGCGAAGGGGAAGAAGCGAAAACGGTTCTTCGTGTGGTTCAATGGCCGGAGCCTTACAGCTTTGACGCCACAAAGGATGAAAAGAAAACCAGTATGGATACTTCCTTTGATGAAGAGGGGATAGAAAAGGGGATAGACTGGTTGAATGAGGAATACCTGAAACATTATCAACCGTTTTAAGATGTTGGTGTCAATAAAGTGTTTAGCAGGAAACAGAAATCATATTTGAGGAAATATACATGCGGTTAAAAAAAGATTTTTTTCACAGAGACTGCCTTACAGTAGCCCCGGATCTGGTAGGAAAGGTTCTGGTGCGTACCTTAGAAGACGGAAGCCAGATCCGTTTTCGTATTTCGGAAACAGAGGCTTACCGAGGGGAAGAAGATACAGCCTGCCATGCCCATAAGGGAAGAACCAAACGGACTCAGGTACTTTACCAGGAGCCAGGCAGAATTTACGTTTATCTTTGCTACGGGATCCATTGGCTGCTTAATTTCGTTACAGGGGAGCGAAATGTACCCCAGGCCGTGCTGATCCGGGCTTGCGTGGAAGCAGACGGGCCGGGAAAGCTTACGAAAGGCCTTCAAATTGACGGATCCTTTAACGATACCGCCATTGATTCCCAAAAAGGGCTTTGGGTAGAGGATGATAAAAAACGGTATGAAATTTTAACAAAGACAAGGGTAGGAATCGGCTATGCCAGCCAGGAGGATCAGGATCGGCTGTGGCGGTTTCAGATGGGAGAAAAGCTGTGAACCACGAATATAGAAACATTAGAAAAATCGGGATTACAGGAGGGGCTGGCAGCGGGAAAAGCCAGATACTTTTGTGGCTTAAAGAGCAAAAAGGAGCCAGGGTGATCCGAACAGATGATGTGGCAAAGGCACTTATGGAGCCGGGGAAGGAGGGGTATCGCCAGGTGGTGGAAGCCCTTGGAACTTCGTTTCTGGAAAAAGACGGCCATATTTGCCGTCCTGCCCTGGCGCGAATCATTTTCCGGGATAAAGAGGCAAAAGCCACAGTAGATAGGATTACCCATCCGCTGGTATGGGAAATGGTGCAGAACGAACTAAATCATACGGACACCCTCTGGAATATTGTAGAATCCGCTCTTTTTAGCAAAGATGCCCTCAGCTTTTTGGACGAAATCTGGTATGTCTACGCGCCAGAACCGATCCGGACAGAACGGCTGATAAACAGCAGGGGCTATCAGGAGGAACGCTGTAGGGCCATGTTTGCCAGCCAGCCATCCAAAGAGGAGTACCAATCCTTAGCCAGCCGGGTAATCGATAATGGAGGGAGCTGGGAATTTACAAAGACCCAGTTAACCGAATTACTTTTAAATTTCAGTTGAAATTTGCTGCCTCATATATTACACTTGTGGAAAATAAATTAGAAAGACGGGAAGCCGGATGAGATTCGTAAGCATAGCAAGCGGAAGCAGCGGAAACTGCATATATATAGGGACAGAAGAAACCCATATCCTGGTGGATGCCGGGATCAGCAACAAAAGGATCGAACAGGGTCTGAAAGATATGGGCCTGAAAGGGGAAGATTTGAATGGAGTATTAATTACCCATGAACATTCTGACCACATTAAGGGTCTTGGCATTTTAGCTAGGAAGTATCAGATTCCCATATTTGGGACAAAGGAAACATTAGATGCGGTGAAGGGAAAAGCATCCTTAGGAACCTACCCGCAGGAGCTTTTGACCCCAGTGCTTCCAGACGCGGATGTTTTTATCGGAGATTTCAAGATAAAGCCTTTCCGAATTGATCACGATGCCGCAAACCCGGTGGCTTACCGGGTACAGACAGGAAAAAAGTCGGTAGCGGTAGCCACCGACATGGGACATTATGATCAGTATATTATCGACCACCTTCAGGGACTTGACGCCGTGCTTTTGGAATCCAACCATGATGTGCGGATGCTGGAAACCGGCCCTTATCCCTATTATCTGAAACGGAGAATCTTGGGAGAGTACGGCCATCTGTCAAATGAAACTTGTGGGAGGCTGTTAAACCATATTCTTCATGATAATTTGAAACATATATTTTTAGGACATCTAAGCAAAGAAAATAACTATGAAGAACTGGCTTATGAAACTGTCAGGCTGGAAATCACCCAGGGGGAAACGCCTTATCAAGCAGGGGATTTTTCCATTACTGTGGCCGGACGGGATCGGATGTCAGAGATCGTAACAATCTGATTTGGAACAAAGAGGAGAATGATTATGAATAAAATTATTATCACAGTAGTAGGCAAGGATACCGTTGGGATTATTGCGAAGGTATGTACATATTTGGCGGAAAGCGGGGTAAATATTTTGGACATTTCCCAAACCATCGTACAGGACTATTTTAATATGATGATGATTGCGGATCTGTCAAATTCCCAAAAACCATTTGAAGAAGTGTCTGGTTCCTTAGAGCAGATCGGGAACCAGATCGGCGTTATGATCAAATGCCAGAGAGAGGAAATCTTTACCAGCATGCACCGTATTTAATTGCGGCAGGGAAGGGTAAAAGAAAAAAAGAAGGAAGGACAAAATGCAAACACACATCGTTCGCCATTTGTGTTTGCGCCTCAAATGAAAAGGAAAGCATGTTCACTTGAGGCTTGGTGCAAACTATGATTAATATATATGAAGTAAATGAAACCAACAATATGATTCAGCACGAAAACCTGGATGTGCGGACCATTACCATGGGAATCAGCCTGTTAGACTGTGCCGGATCGAATTTAGAGGCAGTGAACGAAAAAATATATCGGAAAATTACCGTTACGGCAAAGGAACTGGTTGCCACCGGACAGGCCATTGAGCGGGATTTTGGAATTCCTATTGTAAACAAGCGGATTTCCGTTACCCCAATTGCGCTGGTAGGAGCCTCCTGCTGCCAAAGCCCGGAAGATTTTGTAACCATAGCCAAAACCCTTGACCGGGCAGCAAAGGAAGTAGGGGTAAACTTTATCGGCGGGTATTCAGCGCTGGTAAGCAAAGGCATGACCAGGGCGGATGAATATCTGATCCGCTCCATTCCAAAGGCCTTATCGGCCACAGAGCGGGTATGCGGTTCGGTTAACGTAGGTTCCACAAAGACAGGCCTTAATATGGACGCGGTAAATCTGATGGGGCAGATTGTAAAGGAAACGGCCATCGCGACAAAGGAGAGGGATTCGCTGGGATGCGCAAAGCTGGTTGTATTTTGCAATGCTCCTGACGATAATCCCTTTATGGCAGGTGCGTTCCACGGCGTAACTGAGGCGGATGCCATAATTAATGTAGGTGTTAGCGGCCCTGGGGTGGTTAAAGTTGCCCTGGAAAAGGCCAGAGGACAAAATTTTGAAGTTTTATGCGAAACCATTAAGAAAACCGCTTTTAAAATCACCCGTGTAGGGCAATTAGTAGCCCAGGAGGCTTCAAAACGTTTGAATATCCCATTTGGAATTATTGATTTATCCCTGGCTCCTACTCCGGCAGTAGGCGATAGTGTGGCGGAAATCCTCCAGGAGATTGGTCTGGAGCGAGTAGGGGCGCCTGGCACCACGGCAGCCCTCGCTATGCTCAATGATCAGGTAAAAAAAGGCGGTGTAATGGCTTCTTCCTATGTGGGCGGCTTAAGCGGCGCTTTTATTCCGGTTAGCGAAGATCAGGGCATGATAGATGCAGTTAATGCAGGCGCGTTAACCCTGGAAAAATTAGAAGCCATGACCTGTGTTTGCTCTGTGGGTCTGGACATGATTGCCATACCTGGTGATACCACAGCTTCCACCATTGCTGGTATCATTGCGGATGAGGCGGCAATCGGCATGATTAACCAGAAAACCACGGCAGTGCGGGTGATTCCGGTGATTGGAAAAGGTGTAGGGGAAGTAGTGGAGTTTGGAGGCCTTTTGGGCTATGCACCTGTTATGCCGGTTAATCCATTTTCCTGTGAAAAGTTTGTCGCCAGGGGCGGAAGGATCCCGGCGCCGGTTCACAGCTTTAAGAATTAATGCTGCTGCGCCGGATAAAGAGAGGACACGCTCCGAAGCACTCATAGAATGGAGGAAATTATGAGGTTATATTTGATTCGCCACGGACGCCAGAACAGCAAATTATGCAATGCAGATGTGGATATTTCCCAGGCTGGGTATAACCAGTCGATATTGCTTGGGCAGCGGCTGGAAGGTGACGGAATTCAGGTTATATTTTCCAGCGGCTTAAAACGGGCGCTTCAGACGGCCCAGGTGGCAAATTATTACTGGAATGCAGAGCATTACATGTATCCGGAACTGAGAGAAATTTCTTACGGTGAAATGGAAGGGTTAAGCGATGCGGAAATTGCCATAAGATTTGCGGATTTCCTGGAAGAGCAGGGCAAAATGGAATACGATATTCCGTTTCCGGGAGGAGAATGCGCCGGGGATGTAATCCGAAGGGTGCTTCCGGTTTTCCGCCAGATTGTGGAAAGCCAATATGATAAGGTAGCAATTATTACTCATGGAGGGGTAATCCGCTGCATGGTGGCCCATGTCCTGGGAATGGACTTGGTAAAATGGAGAACATTAGGAGCCAGTTTGGAAAACAGCAGCATTACAGAATTGGAATGGCATCCGGACATTCAGCGGTTTACCCTGGAACGGTTTAATGATTATGCCCATTTAACGACCCACCCAGAGCTGCTGCGCCGAGGCTGGGCTGAGGAAGGCTGAAGATGAATTGCAGGGAAGAGTTAGAAGAATTATGGGAACTGTTTTTGGATGAAACATTAAATCAGATTCGGTTTGGCCGTGGAACTTTACCGGAGAAGGCCGTTAAGGCGAAAGCAAGGCCCGTTCTGCTCCACAACCGCCTAATGTTCCAGTTGGAAGAATACGTTGGGAATCAGGTATTTCACAAGAATTTAAGCAGAGAAGAAGCGGTTTCCTGTTTCATGACACTTTTGGAAAACCAGTTCCGCCAGTGTGAAATTCAGTCAGATAAAGGCTGGGCACAGGTGCTGGTGAGCAAAAAAGGAACCATTACCATAAAAAAGAAGCTGGCCAAACCATCCAGGGAAGCTGATTTGGCAAACCAGTGGAAAGAATCTGCAAAAGAGGGGATCCGCCTTTTGCATAACCGGCCAAAGGCATATGTTTTAGAGGAGGGGAAACCAGTTCCGTTCCTGATTGATTTAGGGGTAATGACCAAGGAAGGAAAGGTGATCCGTTCCCGGTACGATAAGTTTCGGCAGATTAACCGGTTTTTGGAATTGATTGAAGATATCCTGCCTCAGCTGTCAAAGGAAAGGGAAAACACCATCATTGATTTTGGATGCGGGAAATCCTATCTGACCTTTGCTATGTACTACTATTTAAAAGAGCAAAAGGGATATCCCATCCGGATTATAGGCCTGGATCTAAAACAGGATGTAATCCGTCATTGTAATGAGTTAAGCAAGCAATACGGATTTGAGAAGCTTGTCTTTTTTCACGGAGATATTGCTTCTTATGAAGGGGTATCTCGGGTGGATATGGTGGTAACGCTCCATGCCTGTGATACGGCCACAGATTATGCCCTTGCAAAGGCAATTTCCTGGGGGGCAAAGGTGATACTTTCTGTACCTTGCTGCCAGCATGAGTGGAACCGCCAGATAGAAAACGAATTCATGAAACCAATCCTGGATTACGGCCTGTTAAAAGAGCGGATGGCTGCTTTATTCACAGACGGGATCCGGGCAGAGATTTTAGAGAATATGGGTTATCGAACCCAGATTCTTGAATTTATTGATATGGAGCACACCCCGAAAAATATTTTAATCCGTGCCATAAAGCAGGGGAAACGAAAAGATAATATAAGGCAGATCCAGGAAATCCTGGATTTCTGGAATGTAAAGCCTACGTTGGCGGAGTTGGTTTTGGAGCCTGAAAAACCATAAGGCAGTATCTCTGCGTTTTGTGAGCTGCTGCGGTTTTCATGGATGTTTGCCAGATCCAGCCAGAGTTACTGTTCACAGGTACCCTGTGAACGTAACCGCATATGCCCATTTAAAATCGCCTGGCGGCGATGGGGCATATGCTTTGCCACCATAACTGTACTGGCTCATGACTAATCAGCGTGGTGATTAGTCATGGTGTGAACAGTAACCAGACAGACTCATCCTGGCCCCATGATTTTACAGAATCCATTGATTTTCTGATACGCTTGTAGTATAATCATATATTATATCAAAATAGAAAGAAGGAATAATATGAACGAAGATTGGATGAATCAGGCATATTCTCAGGAACCCAGTGTCCAGGCGCCTGCTATTAGCCAGGGCGAGTACACGTCAAAAACCTTCGGATGGATGTTTGCCGGGCTGCTAACCACCTTTTTAGTTGCCATGTCTGGCTATGTAACTGGATGGATTATCCTGGTTATGTACATCCCCTATTGGCACTATGTACTTCTGGCGGCAGAATTAGGCACTGTGCTTTTCTTAAGCGCCAGGGTACAGAAAATCAGTGTAGGCGGGGCCAGGGCCTTATTCTTTGTGTACGCGGCTCTAAACGGAGTTGTATTTTCTGTCTATTTCCTGCTGTTTGAGCTGTCTTCCATGATACTGGTATTTGGGGCAACCGCTTTGTTTTTCGGTGTTATGGCGTTGATGGGGCATTTCTTAAATGTGGATTTCAGCCGGATCCGTCCCTTTATGCTTGCCGGACTGATGCTGTTAGCCGGATTTTGGATTTTGTCCATGTTTATTAATTTAAGCCAGTTTGAATTGATTGCGTGCGCTTTTGGTATTTTCCTGTTTTTAGGATATACGGCATACGATACTCATAAGATAAAAGAATCCTATGCGTTTTACAGCCAGGATGAAACCATGTTAGCCAAAGCGTCAATTTTTTCCGCTTTGGAACTGTATTTGGATTTTATCAACCTGTTTATCTACCTGTTAAGAATTTTAGGAAGAAAACGAAACTAAGGGTTACAAATTTTAATTCTAACCGTTTTTCAAACATATTATGGAACAGCCGTCCTTTCGTTAGAGAATAACGAGAGGGCGGCTGTATTCGTTTGTCAGAAAAGGGCCCGCGGCAGTAATCTGGTTAGGGTATGCCTGCTGTAAGATTGCTTGGTAAATATGGGAACAGTAACAATCCTGGTTCCACAGTTTGCGTCCTTTTTCGGAAAGCTTTTTCGGGGCATCAGAAGCCTTTGCGATTACAGGGATTGTACTTTGCTTTTTTATATGACTGAAAAGAGGGCTTGACCTGCGCCAAAATCCTAAGATCCTGGCATAAGAACAATACCCTTTCCTGCGGTAAAAGTCCATGTCTTCTTGGCGGATATTTAAAGTCATATGAAGCAGGGCGCGGCTGATTCGTGTATACGTATATTGCTTGGTTTTTAAAGCCTGGATCCGTTGGGAAAAGGGCTGGAATAAAAAAGCCTGGCGCTTTAGCCTTCCTTCCAGCTCCGATGAAATATCGGAGAATTCCCGCAAGGGGATTCCTCTTTCCATACAGGTTAAAAGCTGATAATGGAACAGCAGGGAGATATCGTCTGGCCGGATAGGGAAAAGCTGTCCGGCTTGGTAAATAGGATGGAGGTCTTTTGGAATCTGGGACAGAGTGGAATGGGAAACCTGCCAAGGGATTTCTTGCGTCTTACGCCTGGCGGTTTCTTGCTCCTGCAAGAGGACAGACCGGAGGCCAGAAGCGGAAGCAAAGTTTTGTATATGTTCTGTCTGAAGCTCATGGTATCCGCATCCCAGTCGCCGGATAGCAATGGGCTGTAAGGGGCTTTTTTGACGGATAATGGCTTTCAGATATTCCGTTGCCAGTAAATTATTCGGCTCCTTTAAAAGGGTTAAGGATTCTTGTGAAATTTTACAGGAAGTTAAAGCGGCTGCCTGTGCTTTGGGATAAGGCACCCCATTACTAAGCTGCTTTTTCAGCGTATCAGAAAACATGGCAGGTTCGCTGGCCAGGATTGCGGCAGCTTCCCGCAATGGCGCCAGCCTGCCGGATTCGCTTCCGAATGACAGGTAGTCCACACATCCTAAGCCATTTAAAAGGGAAATGGCTCCAGACGCAAAATCTTCCGCGCTTCCGGACGCGAAAGGAGCCGGAAGCTCCAGCACCAAATCAGCGCCTCCAAGAAGCGCCATTTGAACCCGGAGGGATTTTTCAAACAGGGCTGGCTCTCCCCGCTGTACAAAATTCCCGCTCATAACAACGATAATATAATCCGCGCCTGTCTGGCGCCTGGTTTCTTCCAATTGATATTGATGGCCCCGGTGAAACGGGTTATATTCTGCGATAATACCTGCTATCTTTGACATAACATTCCTTTCCTTGCTTTCTCTGGTTGCTGCAAAAACCTGCCCCTGGCTAAACCAGAGATGAATGGCTTTCATGGGATCTGGAGAACCTGCTATTATTATAACCAGTTCCACTGGCTTCCGTAAAGTATGGATTGGGTGATTGACCAAAAAACAGTTTCGAAATAAGGATTTTGTATGAAAAACAGTTATGTTTTATAAAAAATGCAAATTTATTAAAGGACAAGTCTTGAAAAATTAAGGAAAAGCACCTAGAATAGAGGTTAGAGGCCAACGGATGTTGGCTATAATTTATCAAAATGATAGGAGAGAATGAGAGCTATGAAATTTTTAGTAGAAACATCTGCGCGCCATGTACACGTAACAAAGGAGGATTTGGCAACATTATTTGGGGAAGGCTATGAACTGACTTGGAAAAAGGATCTTTCACAGCCTGGCCAATTTGCCTGCGAAGAGCGGGTAACAGTAGTGGGACCAAAGAGGGAGCTGAAAGGGGTTTCTATCTTAGGGCCGTGCCGCAAGGCAACCCAGGTTGAATTATCTTTGACCGATGCCCGTTCCATTGGCGTTGCGGCTCCTGTCAGAGAATCCGGAGATTTGGCAGGCAGCGCCCCCTGTAAAATAATCGGGCCGAAAGGTGAAGTAGAAATCAGCGAAGGCGTAATCGTGGCAAAGCGCCATATCCACGCAACCTTAGCCGAGGCTGAGGCTCTTGGAGTAACCAACGGCCAGATCGTATCGGTTAAGCTGGATACAGACGGCAGAAGCCTGGTTTTTGGCGACGTTGTGGTACGTGCCAGTGACAGCTACGCCCTGGCTATGCATATTGATACGGACGAGTCCAATGCGGCAGGCTGCGGAAAAGAAGTGTTTGGTGAGATTGTAAAGTAAACCTTCATGCGCCTGGATGCGGACGCGCCACCACCCATGAAAGTCTGGCGGCCCCATTTTCGCGCAGTTCAGCGCAAGGGCGCTGAACTTTCAAAATAAGATTGCCGGATGGCAAGAAAATATGAAACCCAAAAGGAGAACGGATTCAATATGAAAATTTTAGTTGTTAACTGCGGAAGCTCTTCCTTAAAGTACCAGTTGATTGATATGGCAGATGAAAGCGTAATCGCAAAAGGATTATGCGAGCGGATCGGCATCGAAGGTTCCAAATTAACCCACCAGCCGGCAGGAAAGGATAAATTTGTAGCAGAAAATCCTATGCCAGATCATAAGGTTGCTATCCAGATGGTTATGGATGCCCTTCAGGATAAGGAGCATGGAGTGATCGCGAGTACGGATGAGATTTCGGCAATTGGCCACCGGGTACTCCACGGAGGAACCACCTACAGCGAGTCTATCGTAGTGAATGAGGACGTGAAAAAGGTAATTCGGGACTGTTTTGATTTAGGGCCTCTGCACAATCCGGCTAATTTAATGGGAATTGAGGCATGCGAAGCAACCATGCCAGGCAAGCCTAACGTAGCGGTATGGGATACCGGCTTTGGTATGGCGATGCCGGAAAAGGCTTATATGTATGCCATTCCCCATGAGTATTATGACAAATACGGCTTGCGCCGCTACGGTTTCCATGGAACCAGCCATATGTTCGTATCTGGCGAAGCCATTAAATTCGGCGGCTTAGATCCCAAGTCGGCAAAAGTGATTGTATGTCATTTAGGAAACGGCGCCAGTATATCCGCATCCATTGGCGGAAAATGTGTGGATACTTCCATGGGATTAACCCCATTGGAAGGCCTGATTATGGGAACCAGAAGCGGCGATGTGGATCCGGCTGTTGTGCAGTATATCTGCAATAAAGAGGGCAAGGATGTAAATGAAGTACTAAATATCCTGAATAAAAAATCCGGCGTGTTAGGCATGAGCGGCGGCGTATCCAGTGATTTCCGTGATATTGAAGCAGCAAAGAAAGACGGCAACCATTTGGCGGAAGTCGCTTTGGACGCGTTTATTTACCGGGTGGCAAAATATATTGGAGCTTATACCGCTGCTATGAACGGTGTGGATGCTATCGCGTTTACCGCCGGGGTAGGAGAGAATGACAAAGCCTCCAGAAAGGCAATCTGCCAGTATCTGGGTTATTTAGGGGTTAAGATTGATGATGCGGCCAATGATGTACGAGGCGTGAATGCGGTGATCTCTTCTGCGGATTCCAAAGTAAAGGTTATGCTGATTCCTACTAACGAGGAGTTAGCGATTGCAAGAGAAACGAAACGGTTGACGGAATAATTTCCAGAAGTTCTAAAATTCGGTTGACAAAGAATGTACCTGTATGTATAATACTTAAGGTGCGTATTAGGAGTTTATCATATGCTGATTAATGTATCAGAGTTGTTTTCCTGCCAGGGAAAAGTGAAGACCTATACCCAGAGTCTTGAGATGGAGCAGTTTCAGGGGCCAGCGGGGTGCTATGAGATTGTGAAAAAAGAGCCGGTGGTTCTTCAAATTACCCACCTTAAGGAACGAAAGCTGAAGGTACAGGGAGAAGAAAACCTTACTTTGCTGATGCCTTGCGACCGTTGCTTAACGCTGGTACAGATGCCGTTTCATCTGTTGATAGATGAAGAGCTGGACATGAACCAAAGCCATGAGGAACGGGTAGAAGCGTTGGATGAACAACCCTATATAAGCGGTTACGATCTGGATGTAGACCAGTTGATAAAAAGCCTGCTGATTACAGAGCTTCCGATGAAAGTCCTTTGCAAGGAGGACTGTAAGGGCCTGTGTGACCAGTGCGGGAAAAATCGGAACCTGGGAGTCTGCGGCTGTGAAAACAGACCGTCAGATCCAAGGATGGCTGCCATCCAAGATATTTTCAAACAGTTTAAGGAGGTGTAAACGTATGTCTATCTGTCCAAAGAATAAATCCTCTAAGGCTAGAAGAGATAGCCGTAGGGCAAACTGGAAGATGAGCGCTCCCAATCTGGTAAAGTGTTCAAAATGTGGTGCCCTTATGATGCCTCACAGAGTATGTAAGGCTTGCGGCAGCTACAACAAGAGAGAAATTGTTAAGGTTGAAGACTAAGATTTGAAAAATCATCAAAACTGAAAAAAGCTAGGAAACATAGGGCTTCTGGGGTTTTTACTCAGGAGCCCTTGTTTATGGACTTTAGTCTGTTGATTCGCTTGGAGTTTTTCGTGTTCCGAAAAATGGAAAGTGAATCAACAATAAACCACCCGCTATGACATTACCCTGTTCAGGTCATCTATGATCGGTTCTTTTGTGGCCTTCAAGTTATGGGTGGTGCTAGAATATAAATAGTACAAGTTAGACATGGAAAATTCCTAATATAAAACAATCAATAGCAAGATTGTTAATACCCCTATGATGGTGTGTTCCGTACACTTCTGAATGACTGTAGCAGGCTGATCATTCCCGTTATTAACGAAGCGTTCCATGAATGCTATAGTGGGGACGAGAAGGTAGTATTTTCCCCGGAAATCCATATTTTGAATCAGCAGGACGGGGAGGAATTGAAACGGATTACTGACAGCAGATTTACAATTTTGGGGAAGGATGAGAAAAAATTTCTGTATGAATGCGAGAGCACTGTGGACAGCAGTATGTTGGTGAGAATTTTTGATACCTAAGTGTGCAAACAATCTGCCGGTGACAGCTTGTTTGTAATACGCAACCCAGATTGCCTTAGACCAGGAAGAAATTATCGGGAATACTCTTAAGGTGGAAATCCACCATTCAGCAATCCTTTTTCAGAAGCACAGGGTCAATACCGGATAAAATAAAAATAGAGATAGATAACACCTGGTGGTACAGTTTCTTTTGATATTCCGGTGATGAAGGCTCAAGAATATGGGATAGACGAAATCTTTGAAAAAAATCTGTTATTTTTGACCCCATTCTATATCATTTCACATGAAAGCCGGTTTGAGGAGTATAATAGTGATAAAGATAAGCTGGAAACTTTAAAGGCAGAATATGCAGATATTATGGCACGGTTGGAACAGCTTTTGGAAAATGGAAGCATCAGTGCTTATACAAGAAAAATCATCATGGAAATTTCGGACAAAGTGCTGAAGAATATTGCCCAGAAATTTGAACATGTCAGGGAAGGCGTGAAGTCAGTTATGGGCGGAAAGATTCTTGAACATGAGGAGAAAACAATTAAAAAAAGGGTTGGAAACAAGGGCGTGAGGAAGGTGAAGGTTATGGAAGAATGGAGCAGGCGAAGAAAACGGCTTTCAATTTGCGAACAATAGGATTGGGAGAAGAAATCATTGGCAAAATGTTGAATGTCCAGATTTCTGTTATCAGGGAGTGGTTTTCTGAAATTGTTTTGTGATAGATGTTACTCTATTATATTGAAAACCTATATGAGCCCAGTTATTTGTTGCGATATATTTTGCGACAAATAGCTGGGTAATATTATGAGTAAATGGAATATTTAAAATATGTTCAATAATGTGCGCTGTGTAATTATCGCATCTACATGTGAAAATAATAATTTTAATCAATTATTCCGGGAAGTTCAGAGAAAAAAAGCTTGCATTTTTTCATAATCAGTGTTATCATGGTTACGATAACAAATAAAGGTAAGATAGTAAAGAGTGGGCATCCGTCCACTCTTACTTTTATGTCATAGGAAATGGTATTACTGTTTGCGGGTATCCTGTGAACGTAAC
Source organism: uncultured Lachnospiraceae bacterium (assembly GCA_910589195.1). GTDB lineage: Bacteria > Bacillota > Clostridia > Lachnospirales > Lachnospiraceae > Caccovicinus. The sequence goes on along the minus strand of CAJUTC010000023.1, from coordinate 16,268 downwards.
GGCATATGCCCATTTTAAGTCACCAGCGGCAATGGGGCATATGCTGTGGCTCCATACATGTACTGGCTTATGAGGAATCAGCAAAGTGATTCCTGGTGAAAGCGGTAACGGAATGGTTCCTGTCACATAAAGCACCTTATTTGACACAGGAAGGAAGGTGGTGCCGTATGGGAATGACAAAAAAAGAAAGCTATGAATCCAGGACAGAGAAGTTCCTTTTGCCTTTGATGGAAGAGCATAAGTTTGAATTGGTAGATGTGGAATACGTAAAAGAAGCAGGAAACTGGTATTTACGGGCCTATATCGATAAAGAAGGCGGAATTTCCGTAGACGATTGCGAAACAATCAGCAGGATCGTAAGCGATTGGCTGGACAAGGAAGATTTTATTTCGGACAGCTATATCCTTGAAGTGAGTTCCCCGGGTCTTGGAAGGCCTTTAAAAAAAGAAAAGGATTTTGTAAGAAGCATGGGGAAAGATGTGGAAATCCGGCTTTATAAAGCGTTCAACAAAAGTAAGGAGTATACTGGGGCATTAAAAGCATATGATAAAGAGTCTGTTACCATAAGGATGGGCGACGGCTCTGATTTAGTTTTCCAGAAGGCAGATATTGCGTTGATCCGTTTGGCTCTTGATTTTTAAAGGGTTATGGCAAAACATGTTACTGGTGCGTCTACCAACGGGCGCGTGAAGGTTTAGGAGGATAAACATGAATAAGGAACTTTTATTAGCATTGGAAATGATTGAGAAGGAGAAAAACATCAGCAAGGCAGTGCTCCTAGAGGCGATTGAAAATTCTCTGCTGACTGCCTGCAAAAACCACTTCGGGAAGGCGGATAACGTAAAAGTAAATATTAACCCGGATACAGGCGACTTTTCCGTATTTGCGGAAAAAGAAGTGGTGGAAACGGTGGAGGATCCTCTGACTCAGATTTGCGTGGGAGAGGCGAAACTGAAAAATCCCCGCTATATTCCAGGAGATATCGTTCCAATCCCAATCCAGTCTAAGGAGTTTGGCCGTATTGCCACCCAAAATGCCAAAAACGTAATTTTGCAGAAAATCCGTGAAGAAGAGCGCAAGGAACTGTATAATGATTACTACAGCAAGGAAAAGGATATCATTACCGGAATCGTGCAGAAGAATTTAGGACGGAATATCAGCATTAATTTAGGAAAGCTGGACGCGATTTTAAACGAAAGCGAGCAGGTAAAGGGGGAGGTGCTGCGCCCCAATGATCATATTAAGGTGTATATCCTGGAAGTAAAAGATACTTCAAAGGGCCCCAGAGTTTCCGTATCCAGAACCCATCCGGATCTGGTAAAAAGGCTTTTTGAGTCAGAAGTTGCGGAAGTGAAGGATGGGACAGTGGAAATTAAGGCCATTGCCAGGGAAGCAGGTTCCAGGACGAAAATTGCCGTTTGGTCCAATGATATCAATGTGGATCCGGTAGGCGCCTGCGTAGGAATGAACGGCGCCAGAGTGAATGCTGTTGTAAACGAGCTTCACGGCGAGAAGATTGATATTATCAATTGGGATGATAACGCGGCGTATTTAATCGAAAATGCCTTAAGCCCTGCCAAGGTGATCTGCGTAGTTGCTGATGAAGAAGAAAAAGAAGCATTGGTTATCGTTCCGGATTACCAGCTTTCCCTGGCAATCGGAAAGGAAGGACAGAATGCCAGACTGGCAGCCAGGCTCACCGGATATAAGATTGACATTAAGAGTGAAACCCAGGCAAAAGAACAGGGGTTATTTGAGGAGCTGGGAATTGAGTACCAGGAAGACATGGTAGATTACAATTATCAGGATGATGAAGACTTCCTGGAAGAGGGAACAGAAGAACCATTACAAGAAGGCTACCAGGAAGAGCCAGAGGAAGATTACCAGGCAGAAGAGGCAGGAGAAGACTACCAGGAAGAAGAAGGCTACCAGGATGGGTTCCCGGAAGATGATAAGGTGCCTGAGGAGTGAGTATTATTTTAGGAAGGCATTGATACATCAAAATACGCAGAATCGAAAGAAAGCAGGAGTGACGGAAACGTGAGTACGAAAAAGATACCGTTAAGGCAGTGTATCGGCTGCGGGGAAATGAAAAGCAAAAAAGAAATGATCCGTGTGCTGAAGACAGCCCAGCAGGATATCCTGATTGATGCCACCGGGCGGAAGAATGGGAGAGGGGCTTATATCTGCCCTTCGAAAGAATGCCTGAATAAGGCAATAAAGTCCAAGGGACTGGACCGGTCCTTTAAGATGGCGATTTCTAAAGAGGTGTATGAAGCGCTGGAAAAGGAGATGAAAGAACTTGGATTTTAAACAGAAAACATTAAATTTGATTGGCCTGGCTACAAAAGCAGGTAAGACAAAAAGTGGTGAATTTTCTACAGAACAGTCTGTAAAGAAAAAACGCGCTTGTCTGGTGGTGGTATCAGAAGAAGCATCGGATAATACGAAAAAGATGTTTCAGGATATGTGCAGGTATTATCACGTAAAGTGCATTTGCTTAGGCAGCAAGGCAGAGCTTGGCCGCGCCTGTGGAAAGGAGATGCGGGCATCTCTGGCAGTGGAAGACGGCGGTTTTGCAGAAGCAATCGGGAAACAAATGACTATGAACGGAGGTAGTGAAGTATGAGTATAAATGAGTTAGGAAAAGAGCAGGGAAACCCCGGAAAAGATATGACAGCGAGGCAGGCGGAAAAAGCAGTGTCTTTGGAAGGCAAAGCAGAAGGATCCAAATCCCCGGGAGCCGCTCCCAAGAAAAAACTGGTGGCAGTGTACCGCCCTCAGAATTCCCAGCAGATTAAAAGCCGTCCAGCCGGACAAAAGGGGAAGAACCAGCCAGCCCAGGAAGGAAAGGCAGCCGGGGCGCCAAAGGCAGGAGCCGGAACCCAGCAGGAGCGGAGCGGGAGAAACCAGGCTCCCATAAAAACCATTGCTGCTTCTGAAAAGCCGGTTGAAAAAACAGCGGCGGAAAAGCAAAAGCCAGAAGAGAAAAAGCTGGCAGAGAAGCTGGTTGAGGAAAAGCCGGCCGAAGCAAAAACAACGGCACAAAAAGCAGCCGAAGCAAGACCGGCAAGCGCTAAGGCCTCTGACGGCGCAAAGGAATCCCAGGCGGCACGTGGGGCAGCAAAAGAAAAAGACAGCAGCCAGAAAGCCTTGGGACAGGGAAGCCGTGACGGCGGGAGAGAAAACCGCAATTATTCGGGAAACCGTGAGGGCCAGAGAAGTGATGGTCCCGGAAGCCGTGATAACGGAAGGGACAACAGAAAAGGCGGAAGCTATCAGGGAAGCCGCGACAGCCAGGGAAGCTATCAGGGAAGTCGGGATGGAAACCGGGGCGGTTATCAGGGAAGCCGGGATGGAAACCGGGGCGGTTATCAGGGAAGCCGGGATGGGAACCAAGGCAGTTATCAAGGAAGCCGTGACGGAAACCGGGGCGGCTATCAGGGAAGCCGGGATGGAAACCGGGGCGGCTATCAGGGAAGCCGGGATGGAAACCGGGGCGGCTATCAGG
>CAJUTC010000023.1:0-12657 GCA_910589195.1 uncultured Lachnospiraceae bacterium | reverse complement strand
GCCGGGATGGAAACCGGGGCGGCTATCAGGGAAGCCGGGATGGAAACCGGGGCGGTTATCAGGGAAGCCGGGATGGGAACCAGGGCGGTTATCAGGGAAGCCGTGACGGGAACCGAAGCGGCGGCTATCAGGGAAGCCGTGACGGAAACCGGGGCGGTTATCAGGGAAGCCGTGACGGAAACCGAAGCGGCAGTTACCTGGGAGGCCGTGGAGCAGGAGGACGTGATACAAGAAGCAGTTCCAAATCCGCGTTTGATTCTCCGATCCAGACCAAGCCAACCAGCGGGCGTCCCAATAAAAATGCATATAAGAATGATAATAAATACGATAAAAAGAACCTGGATGAAAAAGAAGGCCGCTTAAAGGGCGGAAAGCCTGCAAAGGGCGCGTTTATCATGCCTCAGAAACCAGTGAAGGAAAAAGAGGAAGAGGTAAAGGTAATTGTAATTCCAGAGGTAATTACCATTAAGGAACTGGCGGAAAAAATGAAGGTTCAGCCTTCGGTAATCGTCGGCAAGCTCTTTAAGGAAAAGGGCCAGATGGTAACAGTAAATCAGGAAATCGATTATGAGCAGGCAGAAGAGATTGCCATGGAATTTGAAATCCTCTGCGAGAAAGAAGAAAAGGTGGATGTAATTGCCGAACTGCTGAAAGAGGATGAGGAAAATGAGGCTGATATGATAACCAGGCCTCCGGTAGTCTGTGTAATGGGCCATGTTGACCACGGCAAAACCTCCTTGTTGGATGCTATCCGTAAAACAAATGTTACGGCCAAGGAAGCAGGAGGTATTACCCAGCATATTGGAGCTTATGTGGTGGAAATCAACGGCCAGAAGATCACGTTCTTAGATACCCCAGGCCATGAAGCGTTTACCGCCATGCGTATGCGGGGCGCCCAGTCTACCGATATCGCGATTTTGGTTGTAGCGGCAGACGATGGCGTAATGCCCCAGACCGTAGAAGCCATTAATCATGCGAAAGCAGCAGGCGTTGAGATCATTGTAGCTGTTAATAAGGTTGATAAGCCAAGCGCAAATGTGGACCGGGTAAAACAGGAAATGAGCGAATATGAACTGGTTCCAGAAGACTGGGGCGGAAGTACGATTTTTGTCCCGGTGTCTGCCCACACAAAGGAAGGGATTACCGAGCTGCTGGAGATGATTCTTCTCACTGCTGAGGTAAAGGAATTAAAAGCGAATCCGGAGCGGAAGGCAAGAGGTATTGTTATTGAAGCTGAGCTGGATAAGGGCAAAGGCCCGGTGGCAACCATTTTAGTGCAGAAAGGTACGTTGCGAGTAGGCGATAATGTGGCAGTAGGCGCCTGCAGCGGCAAAGTCCGTGCTATGATGGACGATAAAGGGCGGCGTGTAAAAGAAGCAGGCCCATCTACCCCGGTAGAGATTTTAGGCTTAAACGACGTGCCCAATGCAGGTGAAATATTTGTAGCAACTGAAAATGAAAAAGAAGCAAGAGTATTTGCTCAGACATTTATTTCTGAGGAGAAAAACAGGTTAATTGATGATACAAAGGCAAAATTATCCTTAGACGCGTTATTCAGCCAAATCCAGGCAGGAAATGTAAAAGAACTTCCGATTATTATTAAAGCGGATGTCCAAGGGTCAGTAGAGGCTGTAAAGCAGAGCCTGGTTAAGCTGTCAAATGAAGAGGTTATGGTAAAAGTCATCCACGGCGGAGTAGGCGCGGTGAATGAATCCGATGTAAATCTAGCTTCTGCCTCCAACGCAATCATTATCGGGTTTAATGTGCGTCCGGATGTGACGGCAAAATCCATTGCGGAGCGGGAAAAGGTAGATGTGCGGCTTTACAAGGTAATCTATCAGGCCATTGAAGATGTGGAAGCGGCCATGAAGGGCATGCTGGATCCGGTATTTGAGGAGAAGGTAATCGGCCATGCGGTGGTTCGCCAGACATTCAAGGCCTCCGGCGTGGGGACCATAGCCGGATCGTATGTGTTAGACGGACAGTTTACCAGGGGATGCAGCGCAAGGATCACCAGAGATGGGGTTCAGCTTTTTGATGGCGCCCTGGCATCGCTAAAGCGGTTTAAGGATGATGTAAAGGAAGTAAGGGCTGGATATGAATGTGGCCTTGTATTTGAAAAGTTTAATGATCTTCAGGAAGACGATATGATCGAAGCATATGCTATGGTAGAAGTTCCCAGATAGGATGGAAGGCCCATGTATGGCTAGCTGTAAACGGGCTTTCAGAAAGAGAGTATATGAGAAAACACAGCATAAAAAATACCAGAATTAATATGGAAGTTCAGCGTGAGTTAAGTGAGATTATCCGCAGGGAAGTAAAAGATCCCCGCATTCATCCGATGACCACGGTGGTAGCCGTGGAGGTTACCCCGGATTTAAAATACTGCAAAGCCTTTATCAGCGTATTGGGAGATGAGGAAACCGCAAGCAATACGCTGGCCGGGCTAAAAAGCGGGGTAGGTTATATCCGCAGGGAGCTGGCAAGACGGGTAAATTTGAGAAATACGCCAGAACTTACCTTTGTTCTGGATCAGTCTATCGAATACGGCGTCCATATGTCCCATCTGATCGACCAAGTAACAAAGGATTTAAGGGATAAAGAAATGGATGAAGACACAGAAGAAGAAATGGAAATGGAAGATACAAAAGAGGAGAAAGAAGACACGGAAGCAGAATCATAAAGCAGAAAAGCAGGAAAAATTTTGTAGTTGGAAACAGGCTGTATGACAAAACCGTCATAGCAGAAAGGAAGTGAGATTCATGTCAGTATTGGATCAAAAACTGAAGGATGCAGAACATGTGGCCATCATCGGCCACATCCGTCCGGATGGAGACTGTACGGGGGCCTGCCTTGGCCTTTTGAATTATCTGCAGGCAGTATATCCTCAGATAGAAGCCGAAGTTTTCCTGGAAGAACCGTCTGTTAAATTTGCTTATTTAAAGGGCTTTGATCAGATCCAAACCGTGTTTTCTCAAGAACGTCCATATGACTTGTGTGTCTGCTTAGATAGCAGTGACCAAGAACGTTTAGGAGAAGGGCGGAAGATATTGGAGCTGGCAAAGGATTCGCTTTGCGTGGATCATCATATTACAAATACCGACTTTGCCCGTACCAATGTTGTAAAGCCGGATGCCAGCTCTACCAGTGAGGTTCTTTACGGCCTTTTGGAGGAAGATAAGGTAACAAAAGAGGTGGCAGAGTGCTTATATACAGGAATTATCCATGATACCGGAGTCTTTAAATATCCCTGTACTTCCCCTGAAACGATGACGATAGCCGGTAAGCTGATGAGTACTGGAATCGATTTTTCCAGAATTATCGATGGAAGCTTTTACCAGAAAACGTATGTGCAAAATCAGATTTTGGGCAGGGCATTGTTAGAAAGCGTTACGTTCTTGGAAGGAAAATGTATCTTTAGCGTAGTACGATTAAAGGATATGAAGTTTTACAGTGTTACCAGCCAGGATTTAGACGGGATTGTGGAGCAGCTAAGGCTAACAAAAGGAGTGGAGTGCGCCATTTTCCTTTATGAAATCGAATCACAGATTTTTAAAGTAAGCTTGCGTTCCAAATATGTGCTGGATGTTTCCAAGATTGCCTCTTACTTTGGCGGAGGAGGACATGTGCGGGCTGCCGGATGCACCATGTCAGGCAGTATTTATGATGTGGTGAATAATCTTTCCGAGCACATTGAAAGGCAGCTAAAGGAATTGGAACCAAAAGAAGATGGGGAACAAAAGTCAGCAGAGGATTGATTGCATGTATCATGGAGTGATTAACATATATAAAGAACCAGGCTTTACCTCCCATGATGTGGTGGCCAAGCTTCGGGGAATTGCAGGTCAAAAGAAAATTGGCCATACAGGAACCTTGGATCCGGCGGCAGAAGGTGTCCTTCCGGTATGTTTCGGGCAGGCGACCCGGTTAATGGAGCTGCTGTCCGGCCAGGATAAAACATATGAGGCTGTGCTGCTTCTTGGAAAAGAAACGGATACCCAGGATACCACCGGGCAGGTTCTGGCTGAGTACCCGGTAACAGTAACAGAAGAAGAGGTGGCCCGTGCAGCCGCCTCTTTTATCGGTGATTATAATCAGATCCCGCCTATGTACTCCGCTTTAAAGGTAGGAGGAAAAAAGCTTTATGAGCTGGCACGCGCGGGAAAGGAAGTCAAGCGACAGGCCCGTAAGGTTCAGATTTCGGATTTGTCCGTGGACTGGATAAGCCTTCCCAAAGCAGGAATCACCGTTACCTGTTCAAAAGGAACGTATATTAGGACGCTATGCTATGATATTGGAAAAGCGTTACATTGCGGCGGATGTATGGAACGGTTAAAACGGCTCCGGGTAGGGCAGTTCTGCTGGGAAGAAAGCGTTACCCTTGCCCAGGTTCAGCGGCTGAAAGATGAAGGCCAGTTGGATTCAGTTCTTGTTCCTATTGAGGAAATGTTTCAGGGGCCCAAAGCAGTGGCACTGCCAGAATGGGATGGGTTAGTAAAAAATGGAAATCCTGTAGACGCCTCTGTTTTTTCTTCTTTTATTTGGGAAACAGACGGGGAAACAAAGAAAGATCCGGTACACAAGGCAGGGGCTCCTATTTATCCTGTAACAGGAATCCGGCAAAACGAAACAAAAGAAACGGAACAAAAACAAGAAGAGCCGCTGGTACGGGTATATTCCAGCAGACGGGAATTTTTAGGCGTATACCAATATGAAACGGACAAGAACCGATGGAAGCCGAAAAAAATGTTCCTGAGGGAGAAGTAATTCATGATTTATATAGAGAAAACCAATGCGTTTCAGATAGAAGAACCTACAGTGGTGACCATCGGTAAATTTGACGGCAGGCACAGGGGACATCAAAAATTGATTCATACAATGCTGGAGATGAAACGGCAGTATGGCTATAAGACGGCTGTATTTACCTTTAGTGTAGCTCCGGCTGATTTGGTTCAGGGAAAACAGCATACTGTGATTACTACAAATTTGGAGCGGCGAAATAACCTGCGAAAAATTGGTATTGATTATCTGGTGGAATATCCCTTTACCCAGGAAGTAGCCCACATGCCCGCCGAAGAATTTGTAAAGGAAATTCTGGCAGGGAAAATGGGCATGAAAGCAATTGTGGTAGGGCCGGACTGTGGCTTTGGCTATAAACGGTCAGGCGATGTATGGCTTTTAGAAAAGCTGGCTCCTAAATACGGCTATTATTTGAAGGTGATTAAAAAGGAAAAAGAAGAGGATCGGGATATTAGCAGCACCTATATCCGGGAAAAGCTGGATTTAGGACAGATTGAAAAAGCCAATAAGCTGTTAGGAGAACCTTATTATATTCATGGAACGGTTGTTCATGGGAACCATATTGGAGAGCCGATCCTTGGCTTCCCCACGGCAAACCTTCTGCCGCCTGCAGAGAAACATTTGCCTCCATTTGGTGTTTACGTATCAAAAATCCAGATCGATGAGGAGTTATATGGCGGGGTAACCAACATCGGAAGAAAACCAACCATAAAAACGGAAGGCGGTATCAGCCCTGTAGGGGTGGAAACATTTGTGTTTGACTATGCCGGAGATTTGTATGGGAAGGAAATTGAGGTTGGGCTGCTTCATTATATTCGTCCGGAGCGGAAAATGTCCGGGATGGAGGAATTGAAAGAGCAGATTTCCAGAGATAAAGATTTTGCCAGGGAGTTTTTAGAAAGCAGCCATGGCTGGATTAAGTAAGGAAATAGCAGCAAGGATGCTACTTAGCGTACAGGGAAAGCCGGCGCTGTAAGCTCCTGACACAGGCGAAAGGAGCGTTAACTGGTCCGTGTATCTTGTTACGCCCCTTTCTGTATGGTGTTGGATGGATTGTCAGGATGTTAAGAAAACGAGTCGTCATCTTTGCTGACGGCTGCTTCCGGGAGAAACGGATAAAGTTCCTCGTAAGCCTCTTCTTCCGCGTCGCTTTGAGGTGGCGTGGGGATTAGACCGGTACAATCCAAACTGGAGCAAACCGGGCCGTCTAAATCATGAAATTCCCGGTGAAATCCCATTTCACCCACATCTTTTGCGGAAAGGCCGTCTTTTTCCTTAAAACCGCTCTGGCCATTTTCTTTTTTATTGCCAACTTGTTTTGTAATCTTCATAAACAATCACCTCACTCTCAGATGTACTTAGTATGGAGCAAGGTGATTTTTTTATGCAGGCAGGATACTGGACTTAATTTCCAGATGCGGCCGTTTTTCATTACAGCCGTTTTTAGTTGGAAGATTACAAAAACAACTGTTTTTCATTACATCATTTTTTCAGTTATGGCATAATGTTTCAAAATAGTGGTTAAGGGCGGCTTCCATAAATCCACGGAATAAAGGATGAGGCCGATTGGGGCGGGATTTGAATTCAGGATGAGCCTGAGTTGCCAAAAACCAGGGATGGGAAGGAAGCTCAACCATTTCTACGATCCGCCCATCCGGTGAAGTCCCTGAAAGCATCATGCCATGTTCCTCCAATACATCCCGGTAATCATTATTTACTTCATAGCGGTGCCGATGGCGTTCGCTAATGTTTTGATTTTGGTAAAGGGCATATGCTTTCGATTTCGGATTCAGATTACAAGGATAAGAGCCCAGGCGCAAGGTGCCGCCGATATTTTCAACCCCTTCCTGTTCCGGCATTAAGTTGATGACCGGATGGGTGGTAGAGGGATTTAGCTCTATGCTGTGAGCATCTTCATAACGCAGCACATGGCGGGCAAATTCCACAATGGATAGCTGCATCCCCAGACAAAGACCGAAAAACGGGATATTGTGCTCACGGGCATACTGGATTGCGTCAATCATGCCCTCGATTCCCCGATCACCAAAACCGCCCGGAACTAAAATGCCGGCAACGTCCTGTAGCTGTTCTGCCACGTTTTCCTTTGTTATTTGCTGGGAATCGATCCATTTGATGGAAACGGAAATATGGTTTGCAACGGCACCGTGCTTTAGCGCTTCTGCCACAGAAATGTAAGCGTCATGGAGGGAGGTATATTTGCCGACTAAAGCGATGGAAATTTCCTGTTTCGGATGCTTCCAGGCATAAATCATAGATTCCCATTCAGATAAATCCGGATCCGGACAGGGGAGATTTAAGCACTTGCAAGCCACTTGTGCCAAATGTTCCTGCTCCATGGCCAAAGGCGCTTCATATAAAACATCCACATCCAGGTTTTGCAGCACATGGCTTTGGGGCACATTGCAAAAAAGGGCAATTTTCCCCTTGATTTGTTCGTCGATAGGATGCTCGCTGCGGCATACAATAATATCTGGGCGGATGCCCATACTCTGAAGATCCTTTACGCTGGCCTGGGTGGGCTTTGTTTTCAATTCTCCAGATGCTTTTAAATAAGGAATTAAAGTGACATGAATTAAGATAGCGTTATTGGGGCCTGCCTCATGCTGAAACTGGCGGATTGCTTCTAAAAAGGGCTGGCTTTCGATATCGCCTACGGTGCCGCCAACTTCAATAATGGCGATTTCTGTGTCATTCGCGTTTGTGCTTTGGTGAAAACGGCTTTTGATTTCATTAGTAATATGGGGGATTACCTGTACGGTGCCTCCGCCATAGTCGCCACGCCGCTCTTTGGAAAGCACATTCCAATAAATTTTGCCGGTAGTGACATTCGAATTTTGATTCAGGTTTTCATCAATAAAACGCTCATAATGGCCTAAATCCAAATCCGTTTCTACACCGTCATCCGTAACAAAGACCTCGCCGTGCTGAGTGGGGTTCATGGTGCCAGGGTCAATGTTGATATAAGGGTCGAATTTCTGCATAGTTACTTTGTAACCTCTGGCTTTTAGCAGGCGGCCTAAAGAAGCGGCGGTAATGCCTTTTCCCAGCCCGGAAACCACGCCTCCGGTTACAAAAACGTATTTTACTGGCATAATGGGGTACCTCCTTTGTGCAGGGAATGAACCAAGCGCCGAGCCTTGGCTGACATTAGGCATATGGTATCTAGCATATGAGAAATACGCAGATAACGATAGAAGCTGCGGTCTATGAAGCCGCAAATGAAATGCCTTGTGCCTTTGGCAGGGGCTTAATGTGGGGATAATAAATAACCCGTTTATTATACAACTGGAATAAAAAGAAATCCAGAATTTTTTAATAAAAATTTTAACTTTTTTCCACCTGATTTTTCTTGATTTATGGGGAAACTGACTCTATAATGGTATAGAATAGCGCAAAATTGTCAAAAGCTTTTATAGGGCAGGAAGAAAGGGTTTGAAAGGCCTGCCAAAGCGCATTCAGATGGAGGAGCGAGAACTTTATGGATAATAACAATACACCAGACAATAACAGCAATAAGCTGCCAAAGGGCGGCCAAACCCTGCTGATTTGGGCGGTTGCCGCCCTGATCACATTTTTTGTTATCAGCCTTATGCGGGATGCGGTAACAAAGAATTCCAATCATGAATTTTCTTACGACGAGTTTGTCCAGATGATTGAAGACGGGCAGATAGAGGAAGTAACATTCCAGGGATCTACCATTGAGATTGAGCCGAAAGAAGAGGTAAAGGCGGCATACCCTTTGGCAAAATATTTTTATACGGTGCGGGTATCCGGAGATTTGGAGCTGATTCCCCAGCTTCGGGAAGCGGGAATTAAGTTCCATGAGGTGAAGCAGGATACCAGCATGATCTTAGAATCGGTTATCAGCTTTGTGATCCCATTCTTATGCATTGTGATTTTTATGAATTTCATGATGAAGCGGATGGGCGGCGGCGGACTGATGGGAGTTGGGAAAAGCAACGCGAAGATGTACGTCCAGAAGGAAACCGGGATTACATTTCAGGATGTGGCAGGTGAGGATGAAGCAAAAGAATCATTGACCGAGATCGTGGATTTCCTCCACAATCCGGCCAAGTACACCCAAATCGGCGCAAAGCTTCCAAAAGGCGCCCTTTTAGTAGGCCCTCCCGGAACCGGAAAAACATTGCTGGCAAAGGCTGTGGCGGGGGAAGCCCATGTTCCCTTTTATTCCCTGTCGGGTTCTGATTTTGTGGAAATGTTCGTAGGCGTTGGCGCTTCCCGTGTTCGGGATTTGTTTAAGCAGGCGCAGGAATCAGCTCCCTGTATTGTATTTATTGATGAGATTGACGCCATTGGAAAAAGCCGTGATTCCCGTTACGGTGGCGGCAACGATGAGAGGGAACAAACCTTAAATCAGCTATTATCGGAGATGGATGGATTTGATTCCTCAAAAGGTCTTTTGATTTTAGGAGCCACCAACCGTCCAGAGATTTTGGATCCGGCTCTTTTGCGGCCAGGCCGTTTCGACCGCCGGGTGGTAGTGGATAAGCCGGATATTAAAGGACGGGTTAATATTTTAAAAGTGCATTCCAAAGATGTGCTGCTAGATGACAGCGTAGATTTTGAAGAAATTGGCCTGGCCACATCCGGCGCGGTAGGCGCTGATTTGGCCAATATGATGAATGAAGCAGCGATTAACGCGGTAAAACACGGGCGCAAGGCAGTTTCCCAAAAGGATCTGTTTGAAGCTGTGGAAGTGGTGCTGGTAGGCAAGGAGAAGAAAGACCGGATTTTAAGCAAAGAAGAGCGAAGGATCGTATCCTATCATGAGGTGGGCCACGCGTTAGTAAGCGCCCTTCAGAAGGATGCGGAGCCAGTACAGAAGATTACCATTGTACCCCGGACTATGGGGGCATTGGGTTACGTGATGCATGTTCCGGAGGAAGAAAAGTACTTAAATACCAAAAAAGAACTTCAGGCTATGCTGGTAGGCTATCTGGGAGGCCGTGCGGCAGAAGAGCTGGTGTTTGAAACGGTAACTACCGGAGCCGCCAATGATATTGAGCAGGCCACCCGCCTGGCAAGAGCTATGGTAACCCAGTACGGCATGTCGGAAAAGTTTGGCCTGATGGGTCTGGAATCCAAAGAAAACCAGTACTTAAGCGGGCGCACAGTTATGAACTGCAGCGATACTACGGAAGCGGACGTAGATAAGGAAGTTATGGCCATCTTAAAGGATGCCTATGAGGAGGCAAAGCGCCTTTTGGGTGAAAATCGGGCGGCTATGGATCAGATTGCCGAGTTTTTGATTGAGAAGGAAACCATTACCGGAAAAGAGTTTATGCGAATCTTCCGTGAGGCAACTGGAAGAACCGAAGAAACAAAGGAAGAAGAGCAGGTTTAAAAGTCAGAAAGGAGAACCCATGATAAAAGATTTGGTGTACCAATGCCGTTCTTACCGAAGGTTTTATGAGGATTGCCGGATTGATGAATCCACATTAAAGGAACTGGTGGATCTGGCACGTATGACAGCGTCTACCGCTAATTCACAGGCATTAAAATACCGTCTTGTGGTAAAGGAAGATGAGTGTGCTAAGCTATTCCCGAATATTTTTTGGGCTGGGGCGCTTTCAGACTGGCCAGGGCCAGAAGAAGGAGAACGGCCTTCTGGTTATATTTTGATTTGCTGTGATCAGACGTTAGGAAGCAATAAGCTGTGGGATGAAGGGATTGCGGCGCAGACCATTTTGCTTGGAGCGGTGGAAAAAGGGTTTGGAGGCTGCATGATTGGAAGCTTTAAAAGGGAAGAAGCCGCAAATGTCATGGGAATTGATACTAAACGATACAGCCTTGACTTGATATTAGCTCTTGGGAAGCCGAAAGAAACGGTGAAAATCGTTCCCTTAAAAGAAGACGGGGATGTGCGGTATTACCGGGATGAAAATCAGGTGCATTATGTTCCAAAGCGGAAATTGGAAGATCTTATTATATAACGGAATCATGGAATGACGATGAAAAAAGGACGCTGCAAAGCTAACAAGCTAAGGCAGCGTCCTTTTTTGAGAAGAAAGATTTCTATATGGGGAAGGTTTCAAAGAGTGCAATAAAACAGGCATAACTTTGGAAAGATGGTATGAAAATCTGTATGAAAAGTTGCTATATCTGTATTTTTGTGGTAGTATTAGTTTATTCTGTATTGACAAATGAAGAGTGTGGAGGCATTTATGGCATTGAGTTACAATAAGTTATGGAAACTACTGATTGACAAAGGTATGAATAAGGTCAATTTAAGAGACCGTATAGGAATAGGTCCATCAACTTTAGCTAAGTTAACCAAAAATCAACGGGTCAGCATGGAAGTATTAGAAAAAATTTGTTACGAATTAGACTGCAATATAGGTGATATTGTGGATTATATTAAAGCGGATGGAGATTGACATATATGGAAAAAAATTTGGCCGGTTTAGAATTAATGAGCAAAGAGGAGCTGTTAGATTTTGCCAAGAAAATGGTAAATGGCGGCATCACATTATCGTTTAATGGAAAAAGGACAGCCCAAGTTATCGAAAGAAAAGTAATGCCCCGAATAATAAAGATAAATAAAAAATTATCATTTAATGTTGAGAAATCAATGGGAAAAAACATTCTTGTTGATGGAGAAAATTTGCAGGCAATGGTCACTTTATATAAATATAAAGGACAGATTGATTTAATTATTACCGATCCGCCATATAATACGGGAAAGGATTTTAGATATAATGATAAATGGGATACGGATCCGAATGATCCAGATCTGGGAGAAGTTGTGACTGTTGAAGATGGTTCAAGGCATACAAAGTGGATGAAATTTATGCTGCCAAGAATACAGATGATGAGAGCCATGTTAAAGTCCAATGGTGTTTTGGCAATCTGTATAGATGAACGAGAATTTTTTCATTTGGGAATGCTTTTAAACGAGGTATTTGGCGAAGAAAATAGGGTGGGTATCATTAACTGGCAAAAATCTTACGCACCCAAAAATGACAGTACGCACTTATCAAGTGCAACAGAATATATTTTGGTATATGCTAAAAATAAAGAACAGACAAAGACTGGACTCTTAGGACGCACTGAACAGATGAATGCCAAATATAAGAATCCAGATAATGATCCGGAAGGACTGTGGCGAGATGACAATCCTATTGCACGTACTAAGTCAGATAAGGATAGATATGCAATACAGTCTCCATTCACAGGATCATTGCACTATCCTGGCACAGGTTCCTGGAGGTATACAAAAAGGAATATGAAATCTTTTTTAGAGGCGTGGGGTTCAAAATATGTGGAAAAGGATTTAGGAGAGGGAAGACCCATGGCACTAGTGATAAAAGGAGCAACGATTCCCCATGTACCAGAAGAACAAAACCTTGATAACAATCCTATCGTCACCTTGGAATGTGAAAAGAATGAAATAGTAACGGAGGCAGAGCAAAAGGCTATTAAAATACGAAATACGAAGACAATGCCAGAACTTTATTTCTTAAGAAACGGCTATGGAAGACCTGCCATTAAACGTTACTTAAAATATGTTAAACAAGGGAAAGTGCCATTAACATTTTGGGCAGATGAAGATTATGACGAGATTTTTGAACTGGACTGTCAATCATGGACATATGAAGAAAGTGGACATAGTCAGACAGGAATAAAAGAATTAGACTATATTATGGGAAAGGGACATGATTTTCAAACAGTTAAGCCGTTGAAATTGATAGAGAAAATCATTCAATTATGGTGTCCAAGTAACGGCATTGTATTTGATCCATTTGCCGGTTCAGGAACGACGGGACATGCTGTACTAGAATTGAATGAGTTGTCTGGTACAAAAAGAAATTTTAT
>CAJUTC010000022.1 GCA_910589195.1 uncultured Lachnospiraceae bacterium | reverse complement strand
TGAAGATAAGATATAACAGTTATTAAATGCTATAAAAAGTGTCTTATCAGAATTCCAGTTTGCTTTCCATATTTTAAATCAACTGGCTGAAATAAATCCTTGATGGATGCCATCCCAGCAAAACAAAGGCTCCAGACCCTTACCGTCTGAAGCCGAAACCGATTATAAATGAATTTTTAACAGCAAAACAGATTATATCCTACTATTAAGCATGCAACAATAAAAATCAATGTGGTTAGCGTTACCGGGATGAACAGAAGGGCAACCATACCACAACTAAAGCAAAACAGCATTAGACCATACAATCGTTTCACAAGGATACCCCTTCTTTTTTGTCCTTATAGGATATCCTATGCGAACCGCTTATCATCTATTCCTTTCCTTTCGCAATTTCTTCCGCCGCTTCCATGGCCTTTGGAGAAATTTCACCTGCCCCTTTTGGGCCGCCTACAAATTTATTTACCAGATCGGGAACTAAATCTAGTGCTTTTGTCATAGGATCCTGATTCCTTACGCTGACAAGTTTAGCTGTACCGTTTTGAATCACCAAAACCGCACTTGGCGTCATCTTGGCGCTCATCCCACCAGCTCCGTTATCTTTATTCTTGCCGTTATCGGAAAATGCCCCGGCTGCCATGCCGCAGGATACATCCACCAGCGGAAGAATAATTGCGTCATCTATCTTAACCGCTTCCCCTACTACAGTTTTTGTAGTAACAAAGCGATCCATGCCTTTAAAAAGCGCGTCTATTGTTGATGAGAAATGGTTATCTGCCATAAAAACCTCCTAAACTTATGTTTTTGTTTTCGTTTCCCGCATCTTCTTTTATGCCGCAATCTTGGTGTTCCGACTCTGCTTTTTTGATGGACGAATCCAGTACCATATCCTTTTTCTTATATTTCCATCCAGCAGAAGCCTTAAGCCATATCCCAGAAGCACTCCCAAACGGATACGGCCCCGAATATGCACCTCTCCTTCCAAAACCTTCTGGCCAAATACTGGCGATAGTTCTAAATGGTTATGGACAAAGGGGTACAGGAAACTGGCGATGGAAAGAATCTGTCCCATTTGATATGGATCTTCTAATCCAAAAGTAAGAATGAGCTTCCCCTTTCTGGGCAATAAATGTTTGAATATCTTTTTTATTTGCCGCAGAATCAGCTTTGCTGATTTCTGATTCGCTGGATCCTGAATAAATGCCTGGGCAGCTTCCCACTTGGCTCTGATCCACAAAATCTGATCCTCTGCTTGTTTTAGTTTACCACAAATTGACTGGATTGAAAACTGAAGTTTTTTAATCATGGATAAAACCCGTTCTTTTACTGTAAAAATCCAGCCTTTCATTTTATCCCAGAACGAGGGCTTTTTGCTCCTCTCCTTATGCGCAGAAACAAAACCACTTTTTGCTTCATCCCTTATCGTTTCTGACACCTCAGCATCCCGATCGCTGACTGCATTTTTGCTTTCTGAAACCAGACCTGTAACTTCCTGTCTGCTATCCTGCCTGTTTCTGTCCTTCCAGCTATCCTTAATCCTGTTTTCCGTTTGATGTAAATTTGATAACTCTTGCAGGTATTCCTCCTGTTTCATTTCCGCAGTTAAATGTGGTTGCGGTTCTGCCGATTCGGAAACTGAATCCGCAGGTTCCCGCTCCGCCAAGTCCGAAACCGGTTCTGTGGTCTGTGTTTTCCAGATTGTCCGCCCAAAAATCCTTACTTTAATAGACAGGCCATCCCGGTAGACCGCAGTAACTGACAAGATCCAAAAAAGCCAGGTAACGCGCGCCGATCCTTCCAGCCTTTCTTTTTTTTCTCCATCGATCCGGTAGCGAACGGCTGAAAAGAGTACGAAAAGCAGGATTCCAAGGATAATCCCCAGAATCCCAAGCAAAATCCATCCAATTATTTTTAGTATCAAGACTGCTGCATGAATCATTCCATTACACCCGAATTATCATTTATACTGGATTCCATCACTCCCGGCATATTTGTTTCATATTCTTTCACTCCGAAATAAGAGCGGATATCAAAATTTCCGGTAGCCTGGTATACTTCATTTACCATATGCCCTGCCAGTTCCAGCGCCTCTTCGTAGCCCCAGGCAATCCCAAGGATTAAAAGCTCTTCGCCCGCTTGTTTCCGCCTTTCCTCAGCCTCAGGCGTGCATGCCTGGGAAGCCTCCCATATATCCAGAAGATTCTGTCTGTTTGATGCCGGAACGATTACGTAAGCCTTTGCCGGTATCGAACCGGAACGTATTTTTTGTATGATAGAAAACCGCTTTTTCGTTGCAGTCTTGCTGGTATAGAGATGATTATACCAAAACATGTTCGCTCTCCATTATCGAATCGATGAGAGAAAAGCAGGCCGCCTTTTCTGATACATCAACACAGGTAGACAGGCTGTTTCGAATATATTCACGAATTTCATCGGAGGTCTGGAAAAACATTGGGATATTCGCTAAAATTCTGGACATAACCGCCCGAACCATCCGTTTCGGCATGGTTTTCCAGGAAGCTTCCAGTTCATCAAACAGCTTGCCGCACAGTTCTTCTACCGCCTTTTTACTTAGCAATATGCCATCTTCCTCTAATTCATCGTCAGGGTCTAATGACATAAAAGAACTGGTAGAAAGAAGCCGGTCTACTTTCCATAAAGCCAGATCTTCCTCTGACCGATTTTCAGCTTTCATTGTCGTTTCCAAATCCACAAGTTCATATTTGGCCCATTGCTCATAATAACGTTCCTGCATTCCCTCCATTTGGATCAGTAAAGACTCCAATTCATCCTCTTTTGCAACTTCCGGATATTCTAACCGTTCCATCCCTTTTTGAAAAAGCGTATGGAATAAGGTTTCCTCCTGATGATCCATCAAAGTATCCTGGCGGGTCAGGCAGATTACATAAAAATCATTGACCAAATCTATCATCATCATACAATCAGAAGTTTCTTTTGATAAAATTTCTTCTGTAAGAGCCAAGCTATCCCGCATAGCCTTCCATTCTTCATATGTTGGATCCTTATAATTCCCCTTTTTTAACGTTTCCAGAATATCATACAGTTTTTCATGTCCATCTTTTATATTATCAGGAACCTTCAGCAAAGCCTCTGCCCGGATCAGATCCAAAAGCTGTTCCAAGCTTTCTTTTCCGGTTCCTTCATAAACAGACAGCGCATGGGATACAATAGAGAAAAATTTCCCTTTTGTATAACGGATCGGAAGCTGCTCTAATACCTGGCGGATCCGTTCATTCCGCTCTGGTGAATCTTTGGCCGACACAATATATTGCATAATCCGGTTTACCATTTCCTCATCCGAAATTAAGTAAACTGGATCATGAAAAAAACGCAGTTCCATCCGGTTTAAAGCGGATTCGTATGTTTCGAAATAGTCTACATAGTAGGAAATAACCTCCGTTTCGCAGATAATCTGGCGGCGCAGCAAATCCAGCTTATCAACCGGATATTCTCCTATTAAAAGCTGTTTCACCAGCTCAAAGAAGGTTTTCTGAAATTCCTTTTGCTTTTTGGAATACTCCAACGTTTCCGAAAGTTCCTCATACAGCATATAATAATTCAGCGCAAACCTGCTGTATGCATATTTGCAGGCGGCTGACATCATTCGTTTCTCATTTCGGTTTGCCAAAACCTGTCCCTCCCGTTTATCGATAGTTATCTAAAATAGAGCGGCGTAGCAAATCCAGTGCTTTTACAACTGACTGCTCTCTGATTTTTTCCCGGTTTCCCTTAAATTGATACTTTTCTACCCGCACTTTATCTTTTAAATAGCAGGCAATATAAACCAGGCCTACCGGCTTTTCTTCCGATCCCCCATCAGGTCCAGCCAATCCAGTAATCGCAATACAAACATCCGCATCTGTGGCGAAAACGCCTCCTGTGGCCATTTCTTTTGCTGTCTGTTCACTAACCGCGCCATACTTTTTCAATGTGCTCTTGCTCACATCCAGGATTTTCCGTTTCGACTTGTTCGCATACGTAATAAACCCTTCCCTGAATACGTCTGACACCCCTGGAACATTTACCAGCCTTGCAGCCAGCATCCCTCCTGTGCAGGATTCTGCCGTAGTCACTGTTAATTCCAGCTTTTTCAGCAAGCGCACCACTGCCATTTCCAAGGTTTCCTCTTCCTTGGTAGAATAAACGCAGTCGCCAAACCGCTTCTTAATCTCCTTTACCACAGGCTTAATTAGTTTATCCGCTTCCTCCTGGCTGACTGCTTTTGCCGTAACCCGAAGATGCACCTCCCCTGTTTTCGCATACGTGGCAATCGTAGGATTGGTCTGCTTATTAATTAAATCCAGAAGTTTATCCTCCACCTGACTTTCTCCAATCCCGCAGATTTTTACCATCTGGGAGCAAATCATCTCCGGACGCAGCTTTTGCAAATACGGATAAACCTTGTTCATAAACAGTGGCACCAGCTCATTGGGAGGTCCGGGAAGAAGAATGGCTGATTTTCCGTATTTTTCCAAAATCAACCCAGGAGCTGTTCCGTTATCATTATCCAATACTTTGGCGCCGTCAGGCACCATGGCCTGCTTCCAGTTATTGTCTGAAATCTTTTTATAAATGCTGTTTTTAAAAAACTCCACCAAGCGGTTTCTTGTATGGGCATCTTCCACCAGCGGGAATCCCATTACTTCCGCACAAACTTCCTTCGTTAAATCATCTTCTGTAGGGCCTAAGCCTCCAGTAAGGATCACAATATCCGAACGTTTTAATGCTACCCGTATAGTTTCCGCCAGCCGTTCCCGGTTATCGCCTACTGTGACCTGGTGATACATGGAAAGGCCCAAAAGCGCACACTTTTCCGCAAGAAACTGAGTATTGGTATTTACAATATTTCCAAGAAGAAGTTCTGTCCCTACGGATATTAATTCACAGACCATAATAATTACATACTCCCTTCTGTCAGCACTTTGTGATTTTTCATAATATAATCAACCAATGAAATCACGGTGAGAGCCAAAGCAATCCAGACACAAACATTGGTAACCAGCGACAGCCCTTCGATTTTCACAATCAAAAGAATAACGGCAATCATCTGGAAAGTGGTTTTAAACTTTCCCCAGTAGCTGGCCGCAATTACAATCCCATTATCGGATGCCACCAGGCGAAACCCGCTAATGATAAACTCACGGCTGATAATAATAATTACCATCCAGGCCGGAAGCTGTTTCAATTCAATCAGGCAGATTAATGCTGAACAAACCAAAAGCTTATCTGCCAGCGGATCCATAAACTTTCCGAAATTGGTTACCAGGTTATACTTTCTGGCAATCTTGCCATCCAGCAAATCGGTTAGGCTGGCAATAATAAAGATTCCAACCGCAATATACCGAAAGCTTATATTTTCCCCTCCTTGATAAAGCAGAAACCCTACGAAAAAAGGAATTAATATGATACGCAGCGTGGTAAGTTTATTTGGCAGATTCATCACAAATTTCTCCTATCAAATCATATTCTGAAGCGTTTGTTACCCGGACTTGAACAAAATCACCGCTCATCAGCTCGAGTTCCCCATGGACGAAAATCAAACCGTCCACATTTGGGCTATCCATATAAGTTCTTCCTACATAAACCGCCTCGTCATTTACCCTTCCTTCAATCATGACTTCCAGAACTTGTCCCACCATGTCCTTGGACCGGGCAAACGCAATCTCCTGCTGTAATTCCATCAGTTGATCCCGCCGTTCTTCTTTTACCTCCTGAGGCACCTGATCAGGTAATAACGCGGCCGGAGTATCTTCCTCTAAGGAATAGGGAAATACCCCTAGACGTTCAAATTCCATCTCGTCCACAAACTTCATCAGGATTTGGTGATCGGTTTCGGTTTCTCCCGGAAAGCCGGAAATTAATGTAGTACGAATGGCAATATCCGGTATGGCTTCCCGAATTTTCGCAATCATATCCCGCAGTTCCTTCTGGTTCGTCTTCCGTCCCATTCGTTTTAAAATCGTGTCACTGGCATGCTGAATTGGCATGTCCAGATAATGGCAGATCTTCTCTTCCTCTTTCATCACCTGAATCAGTTCGTCTGTAATCTCTTCCGGATAGCAATACTGGAGCCGGATCCACCAAATTCCGCTGATTTTAGCCAATTCCCGCAAAAGCGTCCCAAGCCGTTTCTCTCCATATAAATCCACACCATAGAGAGTAGTTTCCTGAGCCACCAAAATCAGCTCCCTGGCACCCTTTTGGGCCAGTTCTTCCGCTTCTTTTAAAAGCTCTTCCATAGGGACACTGCGGTACTTTCCTCTTAAAGAGGGGATAATGCAGTATGTGCAATGTTTATCACAGCCTTCCGCAATTTTTAAAAACGCATAATGTCCCCCTGTAGTCACCATTCGGCCTGCTGAAACCCTTGGCAGCTCATTAATATCGTGGAAACAGGATACATGAGTTTTCTTTTCCTCCAGTACCTTTTTGATTAACACAGCAATCTCATGATAAGAAGATGTTCCTAAAATCCCGTCCACTTCCGGAATCTCTTTTAACACTTCCTGCTGATATCGCTGTGCCAAGCATCCGGTCACAATTAAGATCTTACATCTGCCACATTCTTTATATTGAGCCATCTCTAAAATCGTATTGATGCTTTCTTCTTTGGCGTCACCAATAAAGCAGCAAGTATTCACTACAATAATATCCGCCTCTTCTTCTATGTCGGTAAAAGTAAATCCTTCTTTTCCAAGGATTCCTAACATTTTTTCCGTATCCACCAGGTTTTTATCACACCCCAGCGAAACAAATAGTATATTCATAATCTCTATTCCTGTCCTCGATTCCTTTTATTTCCCCATGCAACCATATACTGATTCTGTGCTTGTGATAATTTATCTTTCAAAACCTTCATGTGGCCGGCAGCAAACCCTCCTGGGTAATAAAGAAAGAGAGGCCTTACAAAACCCATGTTTTCGCAATCCCCCCTTTTCTTCCGGAATCGTCTATTCTCCGGCTTTTTCTGATTCTTCTTCCTGTCCGTTTTCCGGCTCTTTTGACGCTGGTTCTTGTGCGTCTGCGGCTGCGTCCGTTTCTGGCGCCAGTTCCTCCTTGGCTCCTTCTACAGGCAGATCGGATTCTTCCCCTTCTTCCTCGCCTAAAAGCTTTACTTTTCCTTTATAAAGCTCATCCACCGATACGGATAACGCTTTCTTTCTGTAGGAGCCACCCACTAGCGGTTCCGCACCGTCAATTAACTGTCTGGCTCTTTTTGACGCAGCAATTACGATAGAATAGCGGCTCTGCACCACCGGCTGCTCGCCTGGCTCAATATCACTGTTTACCGCTTCAATTAAATCACTATAGGATGGACGTAACATATGGTTCTCCTTTCACATTAAAGGCTTGTGTTTTCTGTTAATGGTTTGCCTAATTAATTACAACTGATTCAATTCATTCCGCACTTCATTAATAAAATCCAGACGGTTCGATGTTTTACTGTGTTGCGCTTGGATCAGATGATGAAGTTCCTCCACACAGTCATCAATATTATCATTGATAATAATATAATCGTACGCTTCAATCCCAACAGCTTCTTCTGCCGCCCGCTTTAACCGGGCTTCTATCACATCTGGGCTTTCGGTTCCCCGGCTCACCAGACGGCGCTTTAACTCTTTGGCATTAGGAGGTGTGATAAATAAAAGCAGGGTATCCGGAAATTTCTTTTTAATTTTTAACGCGCCCTGAATCTCGATCTCCAAAATCACATCCTTTCCGGCAGACCGCTGTTTTTCTACATAATCCTTTGGCGTGCCGTAGTAATTATCCACATACTGGGCGTATTCAATCAGCGCCTCATTCTCCACCATAGATTTAAAATGCTCCTGTGATACAAAGAAGTACTCCCTTCCGTCCACCTCTCCTGCTCTTGGCTGGCGTGTGGTAGCCGAAACGGATAACGCATATTTATCATACTTTTCCATCAGCGCCCGCATCAGCGTCCCTTTCCCGGCTCCGGAAAAACCGGAAATTACTACTAAAATCCCCTGCTGATTCATAGAATTCCTCCAAATCATTGTGCTATTCAATATTCTGGATCTGTTCCCTCACTTTTTCAATTTCCGTTTTTAACGCAATGGCTTGATCTGCCGTTTCCAAATCATTGGCTTTAGAAAGCGTGGTGTTTGCCTCCCGGTTCATCTCCTGGGCAATAAAATCCAGCTCACGCCCGATGCTTCCGCCAGAGATTAATTTTTTCTTCATGGATTCAATATGGCTTTTTAGCCGTACCATCTCTTCGTCTGTACAGGTTTTATCCGCATAGATCGTTACCTCAGCAGCGATCCTGCTTTCATCGATTGCCGTGCCATTTAGCAGCTCCAAAACCTTTTCTGTCAGTTTTTTCCGATATTCTTCTATTATTTTGGGCGAACGTTTTTCAATAAACTCTACCAGTTCAGCCATATAATCCAGCTTGCAAAGCATATCCTCCTTTAAGTGCTCTCCCTCTGTAATCCGTGTTTCCACAAACTTTTCCGCCGCCTGCTCAATCCCTTCCGACAGTACCCTCCAAAGCTGAGCTTCATCTTCCGGAGCCTGTTCCATGGTAAGGACTTCCGGGAACCTGGCAAGAGCTGACACCGTAATATCATTTTCAATTGAAAACTGCTCTGCCATCTTCTGAAAAGCTGCCATATACTCGGCTGCCAAACTGCCATTATACTTTAAGCACACATTTCCTTCCGTATAATCTTCATAACTAATAAATAAATCTACTTTTCCCCGATGGATATATTTCTTTAAAAGCGCCCGGATAGAAGCTTCAAAGCAGTTGAATTTCTTCGGCATCTTAATGCTTAAATCCAGATACCTGTGGTTTACGGCTTTCATTTCGACAGAAATCTTATATTGCTCCGTAACGGTTTCATACCTGCCGAAACCCGTCATGCTTTTTAACATAGCATCAGCCTCTCTTTCGCCATAGTTATCTAACATTATAAGTCAATCCTTTAGGCAAGTCAATAAAAAAGTAGCGTGCCTGCAGTAATCTGTGGTATACTGATAGGGAATGGCAAAATAATTTTCCCTTCCCTATCAGCCATCCGGGGAACGCGCGCGATTTTTATTAGGTAACTGTCCAAAAATTGATATCATTTTAAGGAGAACGAAAGTATGGCTTTTGACGGAATTACCATTGCGAATTTAGTATATGAATTAAAACATACCATAGAAGGCGGCAAAATTTCAAAAATTGCGCAGCCGGAAAAGGATGAACTTTTATTTACGGTTAAAAATTTAAAACAGAATTATCGGCTTTTAATTTCAGCCAGCGCCAGCCTCCCTTTGCTTTATTTAACTGACGCGAATAAACCCAGCCCTCTTACTGCCCCCAATTTTTGTATGCTTCTGCGCAAACATATTGGAAACGCAAAGATCCTTTCTGTCAGCCAACCAGGACTGGAACGCATTATAGAATTAAAGCTGGAACATTTAGATGAATTGGGCGATTTGTGCCGCAAACGGCTGATTATCGAGTTAATGGGAAAGCACAGTAATATTATTTTCTGCAAAGAGGATGGAACGATCTTAGACAGTATTAAACACATTTCAGCCCAAGTCAGCTCGGTCCGGGAAGTACTCCCAGGAAGGGAATACTTTATCCCCCATACGGTCAGCAAACAAAATCCTTTCGAGCTGACAGAGGAAATATTTTTTAAAGCTGTCCGCAGTACGCCTATGCCACTTTCGAAAGCGCTTTATAACAAATTTACCGGCATCAGCCCTGTAATAGGAGAAGAACTCTGCCATTTGGCATCCCTTGACGGGGATATTTCTTCAAACACTTTATCTGATGTAGAATTGCTCCATCTTTACCATACGTTCTGCCGGATGATGGAAGATGTAGAAAAGGGGAATTTTTCTCCTAATATTATATACCAGGGCTCTTTTTTTGCTGCCTATTCCCCGCTGGAAGAATTAGACGATCCGGAGCACAGCCTTTCCCAGATGGATTGGAATGAAGCCACTCCTGTTGAATTTTCCGCTCTGCCCCTTACCTGCTTTTCCGGCGCCAATTATCAGGCCCGTACCTTTTCCTCCATCAGCCCATTGCTGGAAACCTACTATTCGTCAAAAAATACAATCACCCGCATCCGTCAGAAGTCTTCCGACCTGCGGCGGATTGTGCAAACCGCTCTGGAGCGAAACTATAAAAAATATGATTTGCAGGAAAAGCAGCTAAAGGATACAGAAAAACGGGAAAATTACCGAATTTATGGCGAACTGTTAAATACCTACGGATATGAATTAAAAGGCGGAGAAAAAAAATTTACCTGTATTAATTATTATACAGGCAAAGAACTAACCATTCCCCTGGATCCGACTCAGTCGCCCTTAGAAAATGCCCAGCGTTTTTTTGAAAAATACAATAAATTAAAACGTACTTTTGACGCATTAAATGAATTGACCATTGAAACCCAACGTGAAATCCAACACTTAGAATCCATCAGCGCCGCATTGGACATCGCCCTTCAGGAAGCGGATTTGGTTCAGATAAAAGAAGAACTAATGGAATACGGTTACATTAAAAAGCGCCATACTGGCGCAAAACGACCGAAAATCACAAGCAAGCCTTTCCATTATCTTTCTTCTGACGGCTTCCATATTTACGTCGGAAAAAATAATTACCAAAATGAGGAGTTAACCTTTAAAGTTGCTTCCGGAAACGACTGGTGGTTCCATGCCAAAGGAATCCCTGGCTCCCACGTTATCGTAAAATCAGAGGGAAAAGAACTTCCTGACCGGGTATTTGAAGAAGCAGGATCTTTGGCCGCTTATTACTCCAAAGGACGTGACAGCGAAAAGGTGGAAATTGACTATATTCAGAAAAAATCCGTTAAAAAGGTAGCCGGGGCGGTTCCGGGATTTGTAATCTACCACACCAACTATTCTTTAATGGCCGTTCCGGAATGCAAACTGCAGGAAGTAAAGTAGCAAGAAAAGTTGGTAAATTCCTGCCAGTTGCGGTTTCACCACCCGAGCCGCAGGAAATAAAACAGCAAACAAGGCAGGGATTCCCTGCCTTATCAAAATCTTTTTCATGCCCATACCATTCGAAATAATGCTTAGGATGCATAGTTTCTGCAGGTATGGGATTTTAAATCCCATTTTCATCCTCGTATTTCTTTTCCTGTTGCCGTTTCCAGGATTCCTGCAGCTTTTTTGTTCCAACCGCAACCAAAAGAAACAAAACTACAAACGGAATGGAAAACCTGAGAATCATCCGGATATCCATCATTTCATCACGGAAATACACAGTAATGCATCCGATCACAACAAATAGCGCAACAGCAGTGAAAAGTCTTACGGCAAACACTTTATTCCAACCTGCCGCCGGGGAATCCGCAATTCCCAGCATTCTTATGCGTGCCAGCCTGTAAATCGGACTGCCCACTAAAATAATATATTCCAACCACATCTGTGTGATATTCTTATTGAAGAATGTAACATTTACAATCACAGAAGTAGCCGCCAAAACAAATATAATCAAATACAATTCGCTGTAAATTTTATGATATCCCTGCCTGATACGTTCATCCATAATCGATCCTCCTAATTTTCATCATCCCAAAATAGTCCATCCAGCGTCTGGTTCAGTGTCTTACAAATCGCAATGCATAAATTTAAAGTAGGATTATAATCTCCTGCCTCAATCATGCCGATGGTCTGCCTGGTAACACCTGCTGCCTTTGCTAAATCTTCTTGTGACATCCCCATTAACGCTCTAGCTGCTTTCATCTTAACATTTTTTTTTGAATTCGGTTTCATCCAATCCCCTTTCAAACGCTGTATTGGTTCTCCTTTCTTCTTTTTATAGTATATAGTTTATTTTCTAAAATGTCAAGTATATTTTGCATTTTATATATTAAACCAAACAAATATTGATTGAGGAACCAGCGTCCCACACTGGTTTGGCTGTAACTCCTCACACTGGACTCTCCTTTTGCAGAATGGCAGATGCACCCAGACATAGGCGGCTATCGTTTTAAATAGTTGGGATTGCCGGAATTTACATTACCATAAGTAATGTACCAAACCCGATTAAAAAACATCCGGAAACTGACTTTATTGTAAATTTCTCGTGCAGGAAACTAAAAGCCAATACTAAAGTTATTACCACGCTCAATTTGTCAATTGGAATAACCTTTGATGCTTCACCAATCTGTAACGCTTTATAGTAGCAAAGCCATGATGCTCCTGTTGCAAGGCCGGATAATATCAGAAAAATCCAGCTTTTTTTGCTAATATCGTTAATTCCGTCTTGTGCATTCGTCAGAAAAACCATTCCCCATGCCATAATCACAACAACTACTGTGCGTAATGCCGTTGCAAGATTGGAATTGACTCCTTCTATACCAATTTTTGCTAAAATAGATGTAAGAGCAGCAAACACCGCAGAACCTAACGCAAACCAAAACCACATATTTTCTTGCCTCCTTCAACTTCCAATTTGCTGTTCACTCCCAGCATCCAAATTATATCTCAATTCTTTACAAATTTCCATACACAGCACATTCCATTTCCAAGCACAAAAAAAGCAGCCGAAGGCATCTGGCGCAAACCCGATTCCCCCAGCCGCTGCTTTCTTTCAATCTTTGTCCTGACTTTTCGATTGTATCTGTTGCCGCACATCATCATCGTCACAATCTGCTAATTGAACTCTAAGAGATGAGATTTGCGACCGCAACCCTACAATATGTTCCTCCAATCGTTGAATGTTTTGCTGCAATTGAGATATTTGATCAGCAATTTTATTAACCTCATTTATGTTTCGAACGATTTTGCTTTCTTCTGTAATTCAATTGAATTGTATTAAAGTGTGTCGTTCCAGCTTTTTCCTTTTACAGATACTGGGTGAAACGCTCCCCGTACAGGACAATGGCCAGTATGTCTTTCCGTTTGTGGCGTACTTATCTTGTCTGCCGCACATCTTCAATATATTCCATCCAGTTCAGCAGCTCTTCCATTATACTCCATCCCTTTTTCTTTTATTTTACCAGAAAAAATGGATTGTTCATAATTGTTTACTCATGCGTTTGTCATGACCTGTTATCGAATTTCCCGCTCCTCTGCCACAATCTCTGCCTCTGTATTTTCCTCCACAAAATTTACAATTTCATCCATAATATGGTCCGCCTGAGCGTTGTGGGGTACTATTGCGGCGATTCCGATCACGGCTGACTGGTGAATATCCTGATCTTCCACTTCGGCTGCTGATACCTGAAATTTATTTCGTATTTTCGCCAGAAGGCTTTTTACCACCATGCGCTTTTCTTTTAAGGAATGTACCCAAGGAGCATATAATCTTATTGTTAAAACGGCGATCTTTACCATATTGTCCTCCTAAAGGTTGCAGTTTCCAGTATTCAATTGAGAATGCTTACATCTACCATTCAGAACCATTTTAGTGTTCACAGTTTAAGGCGCCAAGACGTGATAAAATCCTTTCCCGGTACTCTGCGTGATGGGGCATGCCGCCTCCCAAACCTCCCCGTTTTGGCATCTGAAGTTTGAGGAAACTGCCGTCTTTCAGGGTAATGGAACCGTTGACCGCTCCCATAATCCCATTTTTTATTATGCAGCTTTTGATATCCTCCAGCAAGAAGCAGGTGCCCACATCTTCAGCGACTCCTTTCCTGAAATCTGGAACCTGGTAAAATTCATTCAAGTATTTGCGTTCTTCACACTCTGCAACAAGCAAATATCGCTCTGTAATGCCGATATACACATCAAATTTTGACGTCTTTTTCTTATTTACCTGAAGTGTAATTCCGTGGATCCCTGCTAAAAGTGTTTCTCCCTCCGGAATACAATTTTCCAAAATATTCCTCATATTATTCTCATCAAAAATATCAGCCATGACTCATGAACGCCTTTCTAATTTTTCCGCAATCAAAATCAACAGCTCAGTAACCTTCTCCATGGACTGGATACAGATATATTCATACTTTCCGTGGAAGTTATGTCCGCCAGTACACAAATTGGGACAAGGAAGGCCCATGTAAGATAACCGGGCTCCATCGGTTCCGCCCCGGATGGGGCAAATCTTAGGCTGGATATCCAGTTCTTCCATCGCTTCCTTGGCAGTATCGATTAAATACAGGAAGGGCTGGATTTTTTCTTTCATATTATAATAGGAATCCTTTAATTCCACTGATACCGTCCCATCGCCATATTTCCCGTTTAAAAAATCCGCAATTTTAAGAAACAGTTCCTTTTTTGACACAAATTTTTCCATATTATGATCTCGGATAATATACTCTAAAACTGTATGCTCCACATCCCCTTTGATCTGATATAAATGATAAAAGCCTTCATAACCTTCCGTGTACATAGGATTATCAAAAACCGGAAGCATGGACTGAAATTCCATCCCTGTCAGGATTGCGTTTTTCATCGTCCCTTTAGAAGAACCTGGATGAATACTTTTCCCGTAAATATGAACCTTTGCTCCCGCCGCGTTAAAATTCTCATACTCCAGTTCCCCCAGCTCACCGCCGTCTACCGTATAGGCCACATCTGCGCCAAAGGCTTCTACCGGAAATCCTTCCGCTCCTCTTCCCACTTCCTCATCCGGCGTAAATCCAATGCAGATTTTACCGTGCTTCACTTCCGGATGGGTAAGAAAATACCGGGCCGCAGCCATGATCTCCGCAATTCCAGCTTTATCGTCAGCCCCCAACAATGTAGTCCCGTCAGTGGTAATTAAGTCCTTTCCCACATAGTTCATCAGTTCCGGAAATTCCGCCGGATTAAGCTTTATATTCTGCTTGGCATTTAAAACAATGGGACTGCCGTCATAATTTTTAATGATCTGCGGTTTCACATTGCTGCCCGAAAACGCCGGCGCCGTATCCATATGGGCAATGAACCCCAGGGAAGGAACCTTCCTGTCCGTATTAGCCGGAATTACAGCCGTCACATAGCACTGGCAGTCTACCTTCACTTCCTCTGCCCCCATCTCTTCTAGTTCCTTTGCCAAAAGATTGGCCAAAGCAAACTGAGATTCTGTACTGGGTATTTTTTCCGCTTCGTCCACGGACTGAGTATCATACGAAATATAGCGCAAAAACTGATCTACAACAAAAGACATATTTGAAACACTCCTTTTTCTGTAACTATACTTGCAAAATCGGACGTAAAGAAACTACCAGTAAATGATCCTCTTACCGGTTCGCCACTTCTTTCGTTATTTCTTCCCAGGTAACGCCTTTCTCCACCATCAAAACCATCATATGGTATAAAAAGTCAGCAATTTCATACTTAATCTCTTCCGGATCCGGATTTTTAGCAGCAATAATAATTTCGGTTGCTTCCTCGCCGCATTTTTTTAAGATTTTATCAATCCCTTTATCAAACAGATAGTTGGTATAGGAACCTTCCTTCGGATGTTCTTTCCGATCCTGGATAATGGCATACTCTTCTTCAAATACCTTTAACGGGTTGGTTTCCTTATATGCCTTAGCCGCTAAAGTTTTGAAAAAGCAGCTTCGGTTTCCTGTATGGCAGGCAGCTCCGATCTGATGAACCTTTGCCAGTATAGTATCGTTATCGCAATCCAGGCTTAATGATTTCACATACTGGAAATGACCAGAGGTTTCCCCTTTCAGCCACAGCGTTTTCCTGCTTCGGCTATAATAAGTCATCTTTCCGGTTTCCAACGTTTTCTGAAAGGCTTCCTGGTTCATATAAGCCATCATTAAAACCTGATCCGTTTTATAGTCCTGTACAATCACTGGAATCAGGCCGTTGCCGTTGGTTTTAAACGCTTCCCATCCAATACTGCTTTCAAACGTATCCACCAAAAGGCCTGTTTCCTTTAAGGCCTGTTTCATGTCCATATAGGCTTCACATGGAAGGGCGCAAAGGATTGCCCCCTGGATGGCCGGAATCCTATATAAACCGGAAAGATTATCTGCCGCTTTTTTTATCCCTTCCTGCCCGCCAGAATCTACACGGGAAAACGCAAGCACAGGAAGGCTGTCAGGAAAGGCCGAAAAATCTTCCTTATCACATAAATCCTTGACCATGATTTTAGAAGCGCCAAGCTGTTCATATTCCTTAACCCGCTTACAATACCCGGCGTCTGGCAGGTAGGCATAAATCGCTTCACTTCCAAAACGGCTGGAAGCCTCCTTGATCAAATCCACATGTTCATCTATGCTTACATCCAAAAATACAGCAGAGGCTCCTGCGTATAAATACTTTTTGATATCTTCAAAACGTTTGATCCATCCTCCGGTAATTATGGGGATATCTACTTTGCTGGCAATCTCTTTCAGAGTGCCAATCATTTGTTGATGCTGGTCTTCGGTTTCACAACGGTCCAAAATAAAAAGCTGATCTGCTCCGTTATCGCTTGCGTGCCTGCAAATATCCGCTGCCTCCAAATGAAATGGCTCCCAAGATCCCAAATGGAATAATTGGCTTCCCTGGCAGCCGAATCCGCATATTAATTGCTTGTATTCTGTCATATGTTTTTCCTTCCTTAAGGGATCATAATAACTAATCCTGAAATTTAGCAATGGCTTCCTTTAAATTGATCCGATTCTCATAAAGAGCTTTTCCGATAATGGCTCCCTTTATTCCCTGGCTGCAGAGCTGCCGCAAATCTTCCATACAGGATACCCCGCCGGAAGCAATAATATCAAGACCTGTTGTTTTGGTTAACTGGCTGGTAGCTTCCACATTAGGCCCGGAAAGCATACCATCCCTGGAAATGTCTGTATAAACAATATGTTTGATTCCATAATCTCTCATACGCAAACATAAATCAGAAGCCTTTACTCTGCTTACCTGTTCCCAGCCTTCAATAGCCACGAAACCGTCCTTAGCATCTACGCCGGCTACAATGGCATCCGATCCGAACATTTCTGTCATTTCTTTTAAAAATTCCGGATTCTCCACTGCTTTTGTCCCAATAATTACCCGGCTAACCCCCAGAGAAAGCATCGCTTCAATATCGCTTCTGGTACGGATCCCTCCACCTACCTGGATAGGAATGGAAACATTTTTTGCGATTTCCCGGATTACCGGCTCATTTACCGAATGTCCGGACAACGCACCGTCCAAATCCACTAAATGGAGGAAGCTGGCTCCTTGCTGCTGCCAATAGGCAGCAACTTTTTCCGGAGATTTTGAATAGACGGTTATGTCTTTAAATTCTCCCTGCCGCAGTCGGACACATTGGCCGTTTTTTAAATCAATTGCAGGATAAAGCTGCATCATACTTGGTTCCTCCTTCTTTATCATGGCAAAACCCGGCAAAAAACTTCCGGATCACATGGTATCATAGGCATCTGTAAACCTTTGGATATATTGGGCATCCTGTATCTTTCTTTGAAGCTCTGCCTTTAGCTGATCATAGCCTCCACGGCATTTATGCCGTTCAATAATCATGTGATTGCTGCCGTCTTTTGTCACAGCCATCAGAATATTCAAATTTTCCGAAAGCTCCGCAATATCCGCAAGCGGAATCATATCAAAGTAATAGACCGCTAAAATCAGGTAATGTTTTGTCAGGTAAATTTTAAGACCCTTTCTAAACTCCTTCGTATCCGCAAGCTCCCTGTCAGCAATAGGAAGCCATTCAAAACATTGTTCCAATCGCTTTCTGCAGGTCTTAAGCCGTTTTTGATACCGAAACAGATACAAGCTGCCGGTAAAAAGAAACAGTACAGGAACCGCAAAAATGGCTTTCGCCCAGGGATATTCCTTTTGAAAGCTGGAGGGCCGGATATCCAGATAATAATTCCCCACCATAGCCGAAAGATCATCCGAACTAATTGGAAGCTGTTCCGACTCATCCCACATCATGCTGTAGGAATCCCTGGCAAACCCCATAATCTCAGAATTAAGAGGCCGGCAAAACCCGGAAATATGGGCCGTTTCTGGCATGGGATCATCCTCCTGGCTGTATGTATAGTCCATCAAAGCCTGAAGTTCTTTTGGCAGCTCCCCTTCTAAGCAAAGAATAAACGGCTTTAAGGTACTGTCAAATCCTATATACAGCCGATATCCTTCCTTAATATGTTCTGCGAAATAATCCGTCAAATACTGAATTTCTACAGCGCTGTAACCAGAAGCGGTATAGGAATCAAAATATGCCGGATTCCTCTGCTGCCTTTCAAACCGATCTTCCATAAATCTATACAGGAATAAGCTGCTGATCAAAAAGGAGATTCCAACGAGTAAACATCCTGCCCCTACAAACAAAAAGCGCTCTAAATAAATCAGCTTGGACATTTTATCCGATATGGATATCTTTTGTTTTTGCCTATCCATATCTACAGGCTTCCTTTCGTAGAAAGTACTCCCAAAATCCGTTCATCCAATGAAAGGGCTTCATCTAACGCTTTTGCGAATGCCTTAAAGGCTCCTTCAATTATATGGTGGGTGTTGCTGCCAGAAAGCTGTTTCACATGCA
This sequence comes from uncultured Lachnospiraceae bacterium, assembly GCA_910589195.1. GTDB lineage: Bacteria > Bacillota > Clostridia > Lachnospirales > Lachnospiraceae > Caccovicinus. The sequence continues at coordinate 34,303 of CAJUTC010000022.1, read as the reverse complement.
AGTTCATTTCCCCGCTGTAGGACAGGGCGTAGAAAAATTCTTTTACCATTTCGGTTTCCAAATCCCCTACATATTCCCGTTCAAAGTCCAAATCAAAAACCAGATAGGGACGTCCACATAAATCCAGGGCACATAGAATCAGCGCTTCGTCCATGGGAAGAATTTGGGAACCATACCGGCGGATCCCCTTCTTATCCCCTACTGCTTCTTTTATAGCCTTTCCCAGTACGATACCCACATCTTCAACGGTATGGTGGGTATCCACATCCAAATCCCCCTCCACGTGAAGGACTAAATCAAAGAACCCGTGCCTGGCGAAATTATTTAGCATATGGTCGAAAAAACCGATTCCCGTATGGATATCTGCCCTGCCTGTTCCGTCTAAATCCAAGCGAAGTGAAATCTTTGTTTCATTTGTATCCCGCTTAATCTGGGCAACACGGTTTGTTGGTTCACTCATCTTTTTACTTCTCCTCTGCCTTTTTTTCCTCAAACCGCACATGGATGGAATTGGCGTGCGCGGTCAGGGATTCCGCATTGGCAAAGGCCTCAATATCCTTATGAGCCTGTTCCAATGCTTCTCTGGAATAGTAAATAATACTGGATTTTTTAATAAAGTCATCCACCCCTAAAGGGGAAAAGAATTTTGCGGTTCCATTTGTAGGAAGCACATGGTTGGGGCCCGCAAAGTAATCTCCCAAAGGTTCGGAACTGTATTCCCCAATAAAAATAGCTCCTGCGTTCCGAATTTTTGTCATCACTTCAAACGGCTGCCTGGTAACAATTTCCAGATGCTCTGAAGCGATTTCATTGGCTGTTTGGATTGCTTCCTCTAAACAATCCACAACTAAAATGTATCCATAATTTTCTAATGAGCATTCTAATATCTCTTTTCTGGAAAGTGTCTGGACAAATTGATCTACCTGTAGGGAAACCTCTTTTGCCAAATCCATGCTGGTGGTAACTAATATGGCAGAAGCCAATTCATCATGCTCCGCCTGGCTTAACAGATCTGCCGCTACATACCGTGGATTGGCAGTTTCATCCGCAAGAACCAGGATCTCACTTGGCCCGGCAATACTGTCAATGCTTACATGGCCGTAAACCGCTTTCTTTGCCAATGCTACAAAAATATTCCCAGGCCCCACGATCTTGTTTACCCTGGGAACGGAGCAAGTACCAAAGGCAAGGGCCGCCACTGCCTGGGCACCGCCGATTTTATAAACCTCAGTCGCCCCCGCCAGGCAGGCAGCCGTCAGAGTAACCGGATTTACATTACCGTCCGCTCCCGGAGGAGTTACCATAACAATCCTCTCTACGCCGGCCACCTTTGCCGGAATCATATTCATCAGGACGGTAGAAGGGTAGGCGGCCTTCCCGCCTGGCACATAAACGCCCACACTTTCTAACGGTGTAATTTTCTGGCCCAAAATCGTCCCGTCCGGCTTGCTGGAAAACCAGCTTTGGCGGATTTGACGCTGATGGTATTCCCGGATATTTTCCATGGAACGTTCCATTACCCGCAGAAGAGCTGGATCCACCTGCTGTTTCGCCTTTTCAATCTCTTCTTCTGTTACCCGGATCGTTGATTCGTCTATCTGAGCGTGGTCAAATTGGCGGGTATAGGCAAAAAGCGCCTCATCTCCTTTTTCTTTTACCTGCTCTACAATTTGGCTAACCGTATCCGCATATTGGCTATATTGGTTAGGGTCCCGTTTCAAAAGACCCTCTAATATATTTTTCTTTGTGGTTTCATCCAGCCGAATAATTCTCATACATTCCCCTCTTCTCTCAGGATTTCCTGCAGACCCTTAATTATCTTGGTAATCCGCTCATTCTCCCGTTTCATGCTTACTTGGTTTACTACCATGCGGGCTGACAGATTGCAAACTTCCTCCAGCACCACCAGGCCATTTTCCCGCAGGGTGCTTCCAGTTTCCACAATATCCACTATCACATCAGAAAGGCCTACGATAGGCGCCAGCTCTATGGAGCCGTTCAGTTTGATAATTTCTACTGTCTGGTACTTTTTATTATAAAAATAGTCTTTTGCAATATGGGGATACTTGGTAGCGACACGGATTAACTGATGATGCTTTAGCTGTTCTCTGGCAGTTTCCGGCCCGCATACACACATACGGCAAGTTCCCATTTTCAAATCCAGCACTTCATAAAGCTTCCGGCCTTCTTCTAGTATGGTATCTTTCCCCACAATCCCTAAATCGGCAGCTCCGTACTCCACATAGGTGGGAACATCGCTGGCCTTTGCCAGGAAAAAACGCATGCCAAGCTCTTGATTGCAAAAAATCAGCTTTCTGGAATGTTTATCTTTCATTTCCTCGCAGTGAATGCCAATCCGTTCAAATAAATCCATGGCCTTATCCGCAAGCCTGCCCTTTGCCAGGGCCACCGTTAAATCTCTCATAAACATTCCTCCATCCGAAAGAGCTTCTGTTCTCCGGTTATGACAGAATACTCCCTGACCTGTTTGCCATCCCCAAATACATGTAGTACACGGCGCATGCCTGACCTGTTTGCCATCGTCAGATACGCTTCCACATCCGGAGTTTTATGCTTTCTCTGAAAGGGAACCGGAATCCCCTTTTCCCGGAACTTCTTTGCCAGTTGGATTGCGGGAACCCGGGCTGAAATATCAAATAGGATTAAGGTATCTGGTTTTTCCACAGATAGAAAAATATGCTGGCTGGAAAGCGCCATTAAAAGCCGGTCAACCACAATGGCAAAGCCTACTGCCGGCGCGTCCTTGCCAAACTGCCACAACAGTTTATCATAACGGCCACCCGTAACGATATAGTCGCCGGTGCCATAGGTGTAGGCCTTAAATATAATACCGGTATAGTAGCGGTAATGGCTTAACGCGCCTAAATCAAAGGAAATGTATTCGGATAGCCCGTAATGCTCCATTATCTGATGAACCTTTTCCAGACGTTCGATCGCAAATAAGGCCCGCTTATTATTGGTAAATGCCCGTGCCTTTTGGATCTGCTCGATGGAGCCGTTCCACTCTGGAAGGCGTAAAAATACCTCCTTTAACTCAGGTCCAATTGAAATCGTTTCCAAAAGTTCCTCTACTCCAAATACATTTTTGTTTTCAATCAAATCTTGTAACGTTTCCTGGCATTCCTCGTCCAGGCCAGCTTCCTCTACCAGACCCCGGTAGAATTCCACCTGTCCTAATTCCACCTGGAAATCCTTAAGACCGGCTGACTTTAAGCAGTCAATTACCATGGCAATCATTTCCCCATCCGCGTCGCTAGAATCATCTCCGATCATCTCAGCGCCGGTTTGAGTGGACTCTTTTAACCTTCCCTGATAGCTGGTGTTATTGGCAAATGTCCGCTCCAGGTAGCAAAGACGCAGAGGCATATCTTCGTCCGCAAAGTATTTTGATACGCAGCGTGCAATGGCGGGCGTCATATCCGGCCTTAACACCAGGGTATTATTATCCCGATCAAAAAATTTGAACATTTCATTGGAGCTTACGCTTCCCCGATCCTTATTAAAAATATCAAAAAATTCAAAACTTGGGGTTTCAATATGCTGATAGCCATAAAGGTACAGCACCTTCAGGATTTTCTCCTGCACCTTTAATTTCTGCATACATTCCCCATCATAAATGTCCCGCACTCCTTCGGGGGTATGAATCAGTTTATTTGACATAGGTTCTCCTTTTGCCGTAATTTCACATTTTCCAATCAGCCACTTCCTTCTTCCGGATCCGGTTTTTGCTTTCACATGGCACAGTGCTAATTCGATAACGTGTTTTTCTATTATATAAAATCGCCTGGCCCTTGTCAACTGGAGTATGTACTGGCCCTACGGTTTAAATCCTTTTGAAGCGGTTCCAGGTAATGGACGTACATATCCCGATGGGGCCGCACAGTAAAATCATGATCAATTTCTTCATACGTGAAGCTTTTTCTTCCGCCTTCCTCCATCCGCTCCCAAAATCCTGCAATATGGTCAAATGGCAGATAGTAGATTTCATTACGTGCCGTATAGGATAGCAGGATAAACGCGATCCCTCCCTGCTGTTCAAATTCCTTCATAAACCGCATCTGATGGGAATGAATATTGCGAAGGGGAAAGGTATCGGTTTTACACTCTTTCGCGTCAAAACAGACCGGGAGCCCCTGAACCGTACCAATATAGTCTACTGTGCTTTTCTGATCGAAATAGGCCAATGTAATATGCCGTTTTTCCTTATCAATTTCAATGGGGGTAATGGGAGTGGGAATCTTCTGGATTAAAGCCAGTTTTTTTTCACGATATCGGTCATTGGTGTGGTTAACCAACTCTTCCAGACCGGAACCCCGCAGACCCCTGGTATGCCATGTTCCCATGATAATCCTCTTACTTTCCGGCAGAACTCCAAAATGTACAAAAATCCAACGGACTTTTCCATTGAAAAAGAATCCTGCTTTACAGGATTCCCCGCCTGTGGCAGGTCGTTTCTATGATAATTCGCTCCGCCACATGATTTCTTTTTGCCCCAATGCCAAGCGCTTCTTCCTATGCCTGAAAGCGCTTGGCCTGTTCTTGGATCAGGGCCTGATCGTCAAAATAATTGATTTTCATCGCCTGCTTTACATCCGCTAAGGTTTGTGCCGCCACTGCTTCCGCCTTCCTGCTCCCTTCCCTCAGCATCTGGTAAACAGCCGGGATATTGGCTTCATATTTCTTCCTTCTCTCCCGGATAGGGGCAAGCTCGTCCTGAATTACGTTATTTAAAAACTTCTTTACTTTTACATCACCAAGGCCGCCTCTGGTATAATGGGCCTTTAGTTCCTCTAAATTCTTATATTCCGGAAGGAATCTTACGAAATGTTCATCCTTGCAGAATGCTTCCAAATAGATAAAGACCGGATTTCCCTCAACCTGGCCTGGATCCTCTACCTTTAAATGATTGGGATCCGTGAACATAGACATAATCTTCTTCCTTACCTCTTCCTCTGGATCAGACAGATAAATACAGTTTCCTAAAGATTTGCTCATTTTCGCTTTTCCGTCAATGCCAGGAAGCCGCATGCACGCCTTATTTTCCGGCAAAAGCACATCCGGCATCACCAAGGTTTCCCCATAAACCGAATTAAACTTATGAACAATCTCCCTGGTCTGCTCAATCATAGGCATCTGATCCTCGCCAACCGGAACTGTAGTAGCCTTAAACGCGGTAATATCCGCCGCCTGGCTAATGGGATATGTGAAAAATCCCACCGGAATACTGGTTTCAAAATTGCGCATCTGAATTTCCGCTTTTACAGTAGGATTTCTCTGAAGTCGTGACACGGTTACCAGATTCATATAGTAAAACGATAATTCACAAAGCTGGGGAATCTGGGACTGGATAAAAAGAGTGGATTTTGCCGGATCCAACCCGGCAGACAAATAGTCCAGCGCTACTTCAATAATATTTTGCCGAACTTTCTCTGGATTATCCGCATTATCTGTCAGCGCTTGCGCGTCTGCAATCATAATAAAAATCTGATCATATTCGCCGGATTCCTGAAGCTCTACTCTCCGCTTTAAAGAACCCACATAATGTCCTACATGGAGCCTTCCAGTAGGCCGATCGCCTGTTAAAATAATCTTCGACATAATTGTAAAATTCCTTCCCAAATGATAAAATTCCTACCTACTACTATAGCGTTTGTAAAAGCTGATGTCAAGTATTCGTGATTTTCAGCCCTTCTGCCTTAATTACCCGGCGAAACCCTTCAGGCAATGGGGCCGTAAATTGGGTTCCGCTTAAATATTCCAAAGGTTTTGGAAGCTTTGGCATTACTAATTTCCAGGAATGAAGAAGCTGGGAACGAATCCCATACTTTTGCTTTGCCACTTTATTGACTGACTCCAATCCGTATTTATAATCCCCCACAATCGGATGGCCGATGGAAGACAAATGGGCCCGGATCTGGTGGGTGCGCCCGGTAATTAAGGTAACCCTAAGAAGGGTATAGGACTCATTTGACGCTAGCGGGACATACTCTGTCATAATAGGAACGCTGCCCTTCACTTCTCGTTGATGGATTGTTACCTGGTTCCTGGGTTCCTCCTTTTTTAAGAATCCCGCAATTACCTGTTTTTGTGACAGCTCTCCTGCTACTATACATTGATAATATTTATGGATGCTTCTGTCTTTCAATGCTTCCGACATAATCTGCAGCCCCGCCAACGATTTTCCGGCAATAACAAGACCGCTTGTATTCCGGTCTAATCGGTTACAAACGGAAGGGCGGAAGGTGCGAAGCTGCTCTATGGGGATACGCCTGGACTCAATTAAGTAATTAATCACCTGTTCGACTAATGAATAATCAGATTCCTTTGCCTTCTGGGAAAGGATTCCAACTGGCTTATTGATCACCAGAATATGTTCATCTTCATAGATAATATCCAACTTCAGCGGACTGCCTTGGACAACATTACCATTGTGGCAGCCGGATTGGGAAGGATTGGGTTCTTGTTGGGCACGGAATGTAGCTTCCGAAAATTTATCAATGGTTTCGTCTGATAAAAAAAGAGTAATCTGATCAAAAAGCTGAAGCTTTTCCGAACCTTCACAGCGCTTTCCATTTAAAGTAATATTTTTTTTCCGCATCATTTTATAAAGAAAGCTTTTCGGCGCCAAATTCAAATACTTGGAAAGCAGTTTGTCCAGCCTTTGTCCAGCCTCATTTTCATTTACAGTCAATACCTGCATAATTCCCATGTCCTTTCTTCCTAAAGGTCTATTCTCTTCACATAGACAAATTCTTCAGCAATGCTACTGTGTACTCCACACTCCCGTCATCATCGTATTCGCATGCTGGTTTTAAGGAAGCGGCCCGTTTCAAAAACATTTTTTCATCTGTAAGGATCTTAACATGCGGATCCAACCGATGAGCACGGAATAATTCATTAAAAAATCCCTCGGCTTTTGAAACCTGTACTTTCCTGTTGGTACAGTACGCATAGACCCCGGTAGGATGCACTAGGATCCCATCCATAGGAAGCACAAAATCTTTTGAGGTCAAAATTAAATCATATAATACGGCCATTTGCTTTTCATAGGGCGCTAGCGCCTGATGAAATTCTGCCCTTGGCGTACCATACGGCAAGGATGCCAAAAATGGGGAAGCCACATTTGCCGTAGGAAGTACCGTTAAAATAGCAGATACCGTTAAAATATTTTTCCACGCCTGCTGGCTGACAGCAAGTTTTGCGCAAAGAAGAATGGCAATCAAAAGAAAGCCAATCAAAATTTTTACAAACTCTGCTTTTTTGTGATAATTCCGGTAGCCGTACTGGCCCTTTTGAATCCGCTGCTTCTTCAATAAACTCTCATCTCTTTTCTACGGTCTTGTTCCGATTCAGACATCCCCAGATATTCAAAATCCATGAATGGGGAATTCCCTTGCAAAGGATATAAAAAAGTTTCATGGTAATTCCATAAATGGATAGTGATTTTCCCATTATACTGTCTTCTATAGCTTGTTTTACCACCTTTGTGGGATCAGCCATGGCCAGCCGTTTATATAGAGGAATCTTTCCAGTGCTTTCCGCGATATCAAAAAATTCGGTTTTTACTGGGCCGGGGCATACAGCAGTAACACAGATCCCCCTTCCTTTTAACTCGGTATTCAGGCCTCGGCTGTAACTTAACACAAAGGCTTTTGTGGCTGCGTAAATTGCAAAGCCCGGCTGCGGCAAAAACGCGGCAGCAGACGCATACTGAATAATACGTCCATTTTTTGCCATATAGGGAAGCACAAGATGGGTGACTGTTAAAAGCGCCTGTGCGTTCAACTGTACCATCCCCATCTCCGCTTCTAATGGAAGGCTTCCGATTTTCCCAATCTTTCCAAACCCGGCGGCATTCACTAAAAAGATAACCTTAGGCCGTATGGTTTCCAACTCGATTTTAAGACGCTCCAGTTGAATCCTGTCAGTAATATCCATGGGAAAGAAGCGAAGCGAAACCGGCACATGGCCGTTCAGCACTTCCATCCGTTCTCTTCTCCTTGCAATCAGCCAGATTTCATCCAACTTTCCTCCAAAGCGGTCTGCGAGCTGAATCGCTGTTTCCATTCCCATACCGGAAGACGCACCGGTGATCACTGCAATTTTCATCGTCATTCCCCTCTTCTTTTTCATTCAGAATCTTCCTGTCAACCAATTCTATTGCTTTTTGTTTCCTCTGCCGCTTTTATGAATATTTCGTATGGTTCGTTTCTTGCCTGCTTTTTTACCAATATTCTTAGGGTTTACCATTCCGTTTTTTTCATACATACCGCCCTTCTTTCTGGGGCGGAGCAGGCACTTGGAACCAAACCCGATTAAATCCTGCCGTCCTGCCTTTATCAGCGCTTCCTCTGCCAGATCATACATTGCAGGGTTTTTGTACTGGATCAGTGCCCGCTGCATGGCTTTTTCATGAGGGTTATCCGGAATATATACTGGCCGCATGGTTCTTGGATCCAGATCAGTATAATACATGCAGGTGGAAATGGTAGAAGGCGTGGGATAAAAATCCTGCACTTGTTCCGGCATATAGCCTAAATCACGGATATACTCTGCTAATTCCACTGCTTCTTTTAAAGAAGAGCCTGGATGGGACGACATGAAATAAGGCACCAAGTATTGGTCTTGATTCAGTTTCCGGTTTACGTCATAATATTCTTTCGTAAATTTCCGGTATACCAGGTTTCCTGGTTTCCCCATCATGGCCAGAACAGAATCGGAAACGTGTTCCGGCGCTACTTTAAGCTGGCCGCTGACATGATACTGGCAAAGCTGGTTCAAAAATGTCCGATCCGGATCCGCCAAAAGATAATCAAACCGGATTCCGGAACGGATAAATACTTTCTTAACGCCTGGAAGGTTTCGAAGCGCCTTAAGCAGCCGGATATAATCTTTGTGATCCGCTTTTAGATTTTCGCAGGGCTTGGGAAACAGACATTGCTTGTTTGGGCAAGCTCCCTTGGTTAGCTGCTTTTTACAGGCAGGAAACCGAAAGTTTGCCGTAGGACCTCCCACATCGTGGATATAGCCTTTAAAATCCGGATCCGCTGTCAAAAGCTTTGCTTCCGCTATCAAAGATTCCTGGCTTCTGGCCTGGATAATCCTTCCCTGATGGAAGGTAAGGGCACAAAAACTGCAGCCTCCAAAACATCCACGGCTGCTGATTAGGCTGAATTTGATCTCCTTGATTGCCGGAACACCGCCCAGGGCCTGATAAGAAGGATGGTAGGTTCTAGTAAAGGGGAGCGCATACACATCATCCATTTCCGTCTGGCTTAATGGTTTTGCAGGAGGGTTTTGAACAATGTAAAGATGTTCCTGGTATGGCTCAATCAGCCGCTTCCCAGAATAGGGATCCGTATTGGAATATTGGGTATAAAAACTTTCAGCGTATTTTTTCTTGTTTGCTTTCAATTCATCAAATGATGGCAGGAAAATGCCGTCATATATGGAATCCGTTGTTTTTGTTTTGTAAACAGTTCCATCAATAAAAGTAAGATCGGAAACCGCAAGGCCACTGTTCAGGGCATCTGCAATCTCAACTATTGAGCGTTCCCCCATTCCATAAGAAAGCAAATCCGCCTGGGAATCAATTAAAATAGAATGCTTCAGCCGATTTGACCAGTAATCGTAATGGGCCAGGCGGCGCAGGCTTGCTTCAATCCCGCCAATAATAATCGGAACTTTTTTAAATGTGCGCCGGATTAGGTTGCAGTAAACAATAACGGCATAGTCAGGCCGTTTCCCCATTCTGCCTCCTGGAGTATACTGGTCTTCCTTCCGTCGTTTTTTTGACACGGTGTAATGGTTCACCATAGAATCCATATTTCCTGCTGAAACAAGAAATCCAAGACGTGGCTCGCCTAATGCGGCAATGCTGGAATCCTGTTTCCAGTCCGGCTGGGAAATAATTCCAACCCGGTAGCCATGGGCTTCCAGAACCCTGCTGATAATCGCGGTTCCAAATGAAGGGTGATCCACATAAGCATCCCCTGTAATATATACAAAATCACACTGTTTCCAGCCTCTTTTTTCCATGTCAGCCTGGCTCACCGGAAGAAACTCAAGTTGGTTTTCTATTTTCAGCTCCATTATTTCCTCCTGGTATTTCTGATGGTTCTGACGGTTCTTGCCCTCTTGGTATTTCTGGTTGTTCTGGCGAAGCTTGCTTCTGGGGAACCAACTGGTAAAAATCTTCAATAAAATAATCTGCCAGCCTTCTTTTTTCTTCCCGCATTCCCCTTGAAAACACATCCTCCACAGCAATTACCGTCATTCCGGCAGCCTTTCCCGCACAGATTCCCGCCGGAACGTCCTCAAAAACCAGGCATGCTTTCGGATCCGCTTTTAAATGCTTGGCCACTTTTAAATAAATATCCGGCGCCGGTTTTCCCTGATCCACTTCGCAGCCTGTGGTAATACTATCAAAATATTGCTGGATGTTTAATGAACTTAAAACAGCATCTACCATTACCCTACTGTTGCTGGTAGCAATCCCCATGGGAACCCCGGACTCTTTTACGTACTGTAAAAAAACCTTAGCGCCTTTTTTAAGAGGAACCTGGTTCCGGTATTTTTCAACTGACATATGGATCCAGTCTTGTTTGATTTCTTCAATGGAACAGTCCAGGCAAAACCGCTCCTTGAAATAGTAAGCGGTTTCCGTAAAACTCATTCCTTCTATTATTTTCTGCAAATCATCCGGGCACTCATACCCAAACCGCCCCAGATATTCAATATCAATGGCTTTCCACATCCACATAGAATCAACCAGAGTTCCATCCAAGTCAAAAATAACGGCCTGCTTTTCATGTAAAATCCCATCTGTCATTTTGCTTCATCCCTCCCGGTTTCCAGGTCTTTTAATTCCCTTAGTTCCTTTGCTGTCAGCGGACGGTACTGCCCTGGTTTTAAAGAATCATCCAGCTTTAACGGCCCCATGGATATCCGCTTTAAATATACCACCTGGCAGCCCAATGCCTGGAACATCCGCTTAACCTGATGGAATTTTCCTTCATGGATTGTAAGGAGCGCTTCCGTTTCAGAGCTGCCCGGATTCAAAACCTTCAGTTGGGCAGGACGGGTTTTTTGTCCGTCATCTAAAACCAGGCCGTCCTGAAACCGTTTCACGCTGTCCTGAGGCAGAGTTCCTGTCAGCCTGGCAAAATAAACTTTGTCCACATGCTTTTTTGGCGACAGCAGGCAATGGGTCAAATTCCCGTCATTGGTAATTAGCAAAAGACCTTCTGTATCCACATCCAGACGCCCTACTGGAAATAAATCCTTCCGCTTTTTGTCTTTTATCAAATCAACTACCGTAGGATAACGATTATCTTCTGTGGCGGATACGGTGCCCTGAGGCTTATTCAACAGATAGTACTCCCAGGGAGTGTAGGAAATCAACTGGCCGTCCGCCTGAACCTGATCTTGGCTCAAATCGACTTTCCGTTCGCTTTTCTTTTCGGTCTGTCCATTGACCGCCACACGGCCCTTTTTAATCAGGTCCTTTACCTGGGAACGGGTTCCAAGACCCATTTCCCCTAAAAACTTGTCCAAACGCATCTGTGTCATATTCATTGCTCCTGCTATTGATAACGCCAACCAGGGTAATATTTATTTTTTAAGGTTTCCCCATTTCCTTTCGCCCAGCCTAACGGATAATCTTCCACACAAACCAGATGCCAGCCCTTTGCGCTGCCCTCCCCCTTTGTCAGTGGAATGGTTTCCCCTTTCAGATACCGGATCACCCGTTCATCTTCATGAGAAAACCGGATTACCCTTGATGCCTCATCCGGTTTTAATGTCATGGCCAGGGCTTGGCTTGGTTCAAAACGCCCGGACTTTAACTCACCAAGCAAAAGACCGGTCCGCAAAAAGCGAAGGCCAGTATCTTCCGGGAATTGCTCCGGAAGATAATAAAGGCTATGATAAATCTGGCGGATTTGTGCCGGCTGAAAGCGGCGGGATATGCCCTGCAGAAATTGATCCAGCTCCTCTGGCTGCCCCCCAGAAACCATTTTTTCCTTTTCTGGTCTTTTTGCCGTCTTGAATCCAACGTTTTGTTCTAATTGGTTTCCATTTTTCCTGGTCTGCTTTTTTATCCCTTCCCGCTTATGCAGCAGAGCCAAAAAATGCCCTTCCCCTCTGATTTTATGAGGAAATAAGCGGAGCACTCCCGAAAGGCCAAAACCATCAGAAGCCCCGGGAAATAAGGGAAGGGGAACCAGTTCCATCTCTTCAAATTGGTTTAGCACTGCCGCTATATTATCTTCATTCTCTATTTTCGAAAACGTGCAGGTAGAATATAGCAAGTATCCTCCTGGCCTTAATAACGCAATCGCGTCCTTTAAAATCTCCCTCTGGATAGGCTCATAGTACTCTGGCCCTTTTTTCTCCCAGTCTTTTATCATCTCCGGCTCTTTCCGGAACATGCCTTCCCCGGAGCAAGGCGCATCTACCAAAATATGATGAAAAAATTCTGGCAATGCTTTTGCAAGCCTTTGAGAAGATTCGCTGGTTACGCAGATATTAGGAATTCCAAAGCGCTCCAGATTTTTCAGCAGCGCCTTTGCCCGGGAGCTGCTGATATCGTTAGCAAATAAAATCCCTTTTCCCAAAAGCCTGCTTCCTAATTCGGTAGCCTTCCCGCCTGGAGCCGCGCACAAATCCAGAACCGCGTCCCCGGGTTTTACCGGAAGCAGGCTGGCAGGCGTCATGGCGCTTGGTTCCTGAAGATAGTAAAGGCCGGCATAATAATATGGATCCTTTGCCGGTTCCCACAAGGGTCTTTCACCGTCGCCCTTTTTCCTATTATAATAAAACCCATTTGAAATCCAGGGGATCGGTTCTAAGGCTTCACGGCAAAGGGATACCAAGGTATCAGGAGAAAGCTTTCCCGTATTTACCCGCAGTCCCAGATTTGGGCTGCGGCTAAAAGAAGCCAGGTACTCCCTGTATTCTTCTGTTCCCAGAAGCCTCTCCAAATCCTGAAGAAATGCTTGAGGAAGTTTTTCTGTATTATGTAGTAATTCCATTGGCACATCCTTTCGCCTTATGGTTTCCTTTTATTCATGGTCTTAATAGCTGGCCCGGCGGATGAACTGCTGGCTATACCGAAGCACCCAGTAAGGATTAATGCTTAATTCCTGATAATGGTCGGTTTTCAGGTAAATTCCAAGATGAAGATGGACTTCAAAATTCCCCACCGTTCCTTCTTGAATTCCATACCCAGAATCCCCCATATAACCTAACAGCCTTCCTGGTTCCACTGTTTCCCCAATTTTCCAGTCTTCCGCATAGCTGTAAAGATGAGCGTAATAAAAGTACGCGCCAGATGGAGCACGGATCCCGATCCGCCATCCGCCTTTTTCTAGCCACCCTACCTGTTCCACTGTTCCCCCAGTCATGGATAATACTGGATAAAAACCTCTTGGCGCCCCATTGCCGGAAATATCACATCCCTCATGCTGGCGTTCTCCTCCATAGGTTCTGGGCGTGAAAAAATCATTTTGATAGGAAACAAACCGGGAATCTGTTTCCTCAGATGGCCTGGAAGAAACCGGAATCGGAAAGCAGGAAATATCCTGAAACACCATCTGATAGGCCTGTTTCAGCTTTTGGTATTCAATCCCTTTTTTCCTGGATATGGATGTCTTTTGCTGTGTCCAGCCTTTCAAATCTTCTTTTTTTAGGTGAGTCAAATCATAATCATGTGTGATCATTAATGTTGCCAGGCAGTCATAATCCATTTGGGTCTGCTCAGACAAATATTCTCCCAATTCCATCCTGCGGAATTCCTCCGATTCCCAGGAATAACCATCAAGCTGATAAAACTCCGGATTCATCAGCAAATAGTCCGAAAGAGCCGTATGGTAAACCGAAAGAAACAACACCAGTGACCAAATCCAAATCATATGCATAGCCAGACTCCACATATACTGTATTAATTATATATACGCCAAGGCATAGGAGAAAAAACATGAAGACAAGGAAGATTCTGATAAAAGCTATTCCTTCTATTATTATGGTTCTTCTGCTGTGTTTTCCAAAACTGTCCCTGGAAGGCGCGCGAAAAGGGCTGCTTCTCTGGTATCAAACTGTTCTTCCCACCCTGCTGCCTTTTATGATATGCACCAATCTAATCATGGCAATGAATGGAGTTACCTATTTAATGGCTCCAATCGCTCCTATCTTTCGGCTGCTGTTCGGCTTATCCAAAAACGGATGCTTTATCCTTTTTAACGGAATCTTATGTGGATACCCTATGGGCGCCAAAACCTGCAGCGATTTTTTGGATCAGGGCTGTATTTCCGCCGTTGAAGCCAAAAGCCTGTATGCTGTCAGCAACTTTCCCAGCCCCATGTTTCTGGCAGGATATGTAATGTCAAAAGCTGGCCAGGCCGCAGGAGGTAACTTTGTGCTTCCATTTTGGAAATTGGCTATCTCTATCTATTTTCCTATTATCCCCATATTTTTTCTGGCCCGTAATATTTATGGTCGTTCAGACACATTCGCCCGGTCAAATTTAAACAAGGAAACAACTTGGTTGCCTGGACAGCCTGGACTGCCTTTTGATGAAACATTAATGTCGTCAATTGAACTTATGGTTAAGATTGGCGGCTATTTAATGATATTTTCTATATTATCCCAATTTATGCAAAAACTGCTTCCTTCTGGAGCCATTACTGTCCTGCTAATCGCCATAACAGAGATGACCACAGGGATTGATCTTGCCGCAAATCTGGTTCCGGGATTTAAGGGAATTCTGATTATGTTAGCAGCTGCCACCTTTGGCGGATTTTCTGGTGTATTTCAAGTAAAAAGTGTTACAAAAAATGTCGGATTATCCATCCGACATTATATCCTGTGGAAATTCATACACAGCCTTACCGCCTGCCTGCTCCTCGCTTTCATGGAACGCCGTCTTTTTTTGTAACCTGTGCCGTTATTCCTGAGGTCTGTCTTCACCAGGGGCTTCCTGCACAATGCCTCCTGCCAGTTCATTTCGATTGGTAGATACGATATCATAGCTGGACTGGAGAGAAGTAAGGAACCCGTCAAAACGGCCTCTGGCTCCTTCCATCGTATGATTAATAATGGTTTGCAGGCTGCGGAGCATATCATCCGTATACTGAACCGCGCCCTGGCGGATATTATTGGCATCATTTACCGCATTATCTACAATCGCCTGAGCCTGTCCATTTGCCTGTTCTATAATTTCATTGGCACTGGCATAAGCCTTCTGCATAATCTCATGCTGGTTTACCAGCTCATTGGTCTGGGCCGTCGCTTCCGCAACCATATTGTCCGCCTGGCTTCTGGCCTCGCTTAAAATAGCTTCCTGATTGCTGATAATTTTCTGATACTGCTTGATTTCATCAGGAACCCGCAGCCGCAGCTCAACCAAAAGCTCTTCTAATTCTTCTTTATTCACTAAAATCTTCGTTGTAGACAACGGCTGATATTTACAACTATCGATATACTCTTCAATTTCATCAATCAACTGCTCGATTCTGCTCATAGCCTTATCTCCTTACACGTTAACTCTTCATATTTTTTTAATACGTTCCTGGCAATCTGTGGATGTAAAAACTCTGAAATATCCCCTCCAAGCGAGGCAATTTCCTTTACCATACTGGAACTAAGGTAAGAATATTTTAAACTGGTAGTCAAAAACATGGTATCGATTTCCGGGGCAATCACCCGGTTTGTCTGAGCTAGCTGCAGCTCATACTCAAAATCGGTTACCGCACGCAGTCCACGGACGATCACTTTTGCCTGGTTCTTCCGCGCGAAATCAATGGTAAGACCCTCAAAATACTGAATCTCCACATTAGATAAGCCTGCGGTAACATCCTCTAGCATTGCTATGCGTTCTTTTACAGAAAAAAGCGGTTTTTTCGCCTGATTGTTCAGAACGCCTATTACAACCCGCTCCATTACCTGGGCAGTTCTCATTATTATATCATAATGGCCTAATGTTACCGGATCAAAACTGCCCGGATATACGGCTACTGACATTTGCTTATTCTCCTTTAATGGTAAAAATATGTTGATTCGTCTTATACATTTTAATTCGGTCAATCTGCCATCCAGATGACGAAATCCAGTCAATATCGGTTTCCTTAGAAGCCTCTATTATAACAATGGTGCTGGGATCCGCTAATTTTGAATCCCGTAAATATTTTAAAACCTGCTGTTCATACTGATGATTATAGGGCGGATCCATAAAAATAAAATCAAAGGCATGGTTTTCCTCCCTGCCTTCCAGATTTTCCAGCGCGGCAAATACATCTGCCTGCATTATGGAAGCGCGATCTTTTAAGTGAGTCGTTTTCAGGTTCTCTTTTATACAGGAAACAGCGCAGGGATTTTGTTCCACAAATACCGCCTCTTTCGCTCCCCGGCTTAACGCTTCAATCCCGATGGCTCCACTTCCGGCAAACAGGTCAAGAAACCGGCTTCCGGCAATCTGATACTGCAGCATATTAAATAATGTTTCTTTTATGCGATCCGTAGTTGGCCTGGTGTCACTGCCTTCTATCGTTTTTAACAGCAGGCGCCTGGCGCTGCCGGAAATCACTCTCATAAACAATCCTCACTTCAGTCTATTCTTTCTGAGGTTATCATTACGCATGTTCTAATCTAGTATAATATGAATATTTCAGATACACAAGAGATTTTTCAAATTTTTACTGTTTTTTGTTTCTATTGATGTTACGGTTCATGCCATAAAGAATTACGCCGCCAATTCCTTATGGGACAGCGTTGCTTGCTTCTTAGCCGGAATGTATTACCGTAAAATGACATTTTTCGTAAAACCTTCTAGTGTATTCCCAAAGCGAACGCACATAATATGAGTGTAGCAAAAAACAAACCGCGTCAAAAAAACAAACTGGATGCGGGCAATGAAGAAAAGGAGGCATATTATTATGGCAAGCAATTCTTCTAGCAACAAAACAAATGTACCTGAAGCAAAAGAGGCAATGGATCGTCTGAAAATGGAAGTAGCAAACGAAATTGGCGTACCGTTAAGCAACGGCTACAACGGAAACTTAACCTCTGCACAGAATGGTTCTGTAGGCGGTTATATGGTTAAGAAGATGATTGAAGCCCAGGAACGCCAGATGGCCGGAAAGTAAAGCATTTCTTTCCCAGCCAAAACGATTTCCATCCCTGACCATTTGTTTCGCCTTTCAGTAAGTGAGGGGTGAGGCAAATAACAAAAAGGGCAGCGAAATCAGAACTGCTGCAGTATAGATATCTGTCCAGATACCATCATACTGCAGCAGTTCTTTTTTGCCTTCCAAACAAACCAATTATCCCCAATTTCACAAGAAAATGATTCCGCTCCGCCGCCTTTCCATTTACAAATTCGCTTAATATCGTCAAAAATCCTATAGACGAAATGGAAAAATTATAGTATATTATATAGGCAGCATTAAAATATGAAACCAAATTGATCATGAAAAGGGGGAGAAGAACATGTTAGAAACACTCAGAAAAAAATCCAGAAAATCGAATATAATTCGGGTCATATTGTCTGTCATTGCTGTAGTCGCGCTGTTGGCCATTTCAAAATTTGCCATATTTGATGTGATTACCGGTCCTACAAAACTGGACATCACAGCAAATCCAGATGCATACGAAGGAACGTATGTAACCATTGACGCAGAGTATTTCCTGTACGACTACGTGGAACACACCACTACTACAACCAGGAAATACGGCGGAAAAACAACAAGTACAAATGGTTACAGCTATGTAGCCTTCCAATCGGTTGATAATTATGAGGCCGATACTTCTACCTGGTACTTCTACAGCATTTACCTGGATAAAAGCAAACAAAGCAGCATGAATTTAAAAATGGATCAAGCCTTTGAGTACTGGAGTGATGAAACCGGAACAGTAGCGCCTCCTGATCCCATTACCGTTACCGGAACCTGGACAAAAATGGATTCCCAGATGGAGCAGTATTTTAGAAGCGCTATGACGGAGCTGGAAGTTACAGAAGGGGAATATGACAAATTTTATTTTTATGAGCTGGATACCAAAAATATCGGCGGTTTGAATGCCCCCTTGTTTTGGGCTGTTAACGCTGGCGCGGTCGCCCTTCTGCTTTTTGCTATTTTAAGCCTATTAGGTCTGTTCAGCAACGCATACATAAAAAATATCCATCAGTATTTGCAAAAAGACAATACCACATCTATGGCCGCTATCGAAGCAGACTTTAACCAGGCACGTGTGATTGCGAAAAATGTATGGGTTGGACAGAAATGGACCATCTACATGGACGGCGCCAAGGCAAAGATCCTTGCAAATAAAGATTTGATTTGGGGATATTATTACAGCAGAACCGGACGGAACAGCGTAAGTGAAATGCGTCTGTATACCACAGCGAAAAAATTATACCATATCTCCTTATCCGAGAAAGACACACAGGAAATATTAAAAATTTATGCGGCAGAACAGCCTCAGATGGTAGTGGGTTATACATCCGAGCTGGAGAAAATGTATAATAAAAACTACAACGGATTCTTAGACATAAAATATAATCCAGCTATCAAGGAAGCTTCTACCGATCAATTTTTCAATTCATAATAAAACGGCGCTGCCTTTCCCATTTTTTGCGGCAGCCAATATCACGATGAAAAAAAGCCGCCAGGACAGATTATTCCTACACTGCCTTGGCGGTTTTTCATGTCTGTTTCTGTTTTCCATGTCTGAAATAACATTTGGAAGCCTATCTGATATATTCTACCTGCCCAATTCGCTCTTTGGGCAGTACAGGCGTATCATCCCGATACCCTAGGGCAGCCAGGCCATAAACCACATGATCCCCTGGAATATGCAGTTCTTCTAAGATTGCCCGGATTTGGGGTACCTGGCAGATGGTCCTTAGCTGATTGATCCAGACACAGCCAATCTCTAATGCCTCAGCCGCCAAATAGATATTCTCCATGGCACATGCGTTATCTTCTATTCCAAATGGGCTGTCTTTTAAATTAGAAGGGATAATTAAGACTTCCGGATCATACATGTCATATCCTTCCCTCCCTAATTCCTTTCCCACAGCTTTTGCTAATTTTCGGATTTTGTCCCGATTTTCTACCACAGTAAACTTCCATGTCTGACGCCCCATTCCACTAGGAGCATGAAGCGCGCAGTCTACAATGGTCTGAAGATCCGCCTCCTTTAACGGTTTCCTGGCAAAGCTTCGGGTACTTCTTCTTTTTAAAATCGTTTCAATTGTTGGATTCATCCATACTCCTCCATCTTTATTATTAATAGGATTCAGGTGATTGCGAAACTCCTTTGCACGAAACAGAGGGAGTCAAACATACCGATACAGCGTTACAGATTCAGCTTATCATAACGGCTTTGCAGATATTCTTCCATCCGCTTCTTTAATTCCTTATGCGCTTCCATTTCCAGCTCCGGATCTTGGTCCAAAAGCTGCTTGGCTTCCTGGGAAGCTATTTTCAAAAGATTAGCATCCGTAAAAATATCTGCCAGCTTAAATTCTAATTCTCCGCTTTGGCGGATTCCGAAAATATCTCCCGGGCCTCTTAGTTTTAAATCCTCTGAAGCAATGTAAAATCCATCATTGGAGTGATTCAGGATTTCCAGGCGTTTGCTGGTGTCCTCATCTTCGGATCCATTTACCATAATACAGTAGGATTGGTATTTCCCACGCCCCACACGGCCACGAAGCTGATGGAGCTGAGCCAGTCCAAAACGTTCCGCGTTTTCAATCATGATTACAGTAGCATTGGGAACATTTACCCCTACTTCAATCACTGTAGTCGAAACCAACACCTGAATTTCTCCCTGGGCAAAACGCTCCATAACCTGGTTCTTTTCTTTTCCTTTCATCTTTCCATGAAGATATTCTACCTGTATTCCGGAGGGCAGCTCCTTTTTCAAAAGCTTTGTATAATCCAGCACATTCTCCGCTTCAATCATTTCACTTTCTTCCACCATGGGGCAGATCACATATGCTTGCCGTCCGCCAGCTACCTGCTTTGCAATAAAATCATATGCCCGTTTCCGATAGTCGATTCCTACTACGCAATTTTTAATGGGAAGGCGGTTAGCCGGAAGCTGATCAATTACCGAAATGTCCAAATCCCCATATAAAATAATCGCAAGGGTACGGGGAATGGGGGTAGCGCTCATTACTAAAACGTGAGGCACACTGCCGCTGCTTTTTCCCCCCAGCGCTTCCCTTTGGCCCACACCAAACCGGTGCTGTTCATCGGTAATTACCAGGGCTAACTTATCATAGCGAATTTTTTCCTGAATCAAAGCATGGGTACCGATGATAATATCAGCTTTGTGATTTTCAATGGCTTCGTAGGCCAGACGTTTTTCCTTTGCGGTCATAGAACCAGTTACTAAAATCGGAATTTTCGAAATTTTACGCTCGCGAAACAGCGAAACCATCCCTTCATAATGCTGCTTTGCCAAAACCTCTGTAGGAGCCATCAGTGCTCCCTGATATCCGTTTTCCGCTGCCAAAACCAGGGCTAAAATCGCAATTATGGTTTTTCCGGAGCCCACATCCCCCTGGATTAGCCGGTTCATAGCAGAGCCTTCCTGCATATCCGCCTTTACTTCTGCCCATGTCCGCTCTTGGGCATCAGTCAGCCGGTAAGGAAGGGAAGTTTTCAGTTTCTCTGCCTCCTGGCAGGCAACCATAGAAAACAGTGACTTCTGATCCCCTCTTTTTTCTTTCAGCCTCCCAAGACCCATAAGGAACAGAAAAAATTCATCGAAAACCAGACGCTTCCTGGCAAATAGAAGCTGGTTTTCATCTTTTGGGTAGTGGATATGCGCAACGGCAAAATTATATTCCGAAAGCTGGTGCCGTTTCCGAATCTCCTCTGGCAGGTATTCCCGCTCTAATTTGCTTACCTTAAGAGCCTGGGATACGGCCTTTGCTATGGTTTTGTTGCCAAGCCCTTTTGTCTGCCCATAAATAGGCTGCAGAGAAGCAGACAAGGTTTCAAATTCTTCCCATGTATAAATTTCAGGCTGTTCCATAGTAAGCCGGCCATGCTTTCGCGCCACCCGCCCCCGGAAAATATATGGAACTCCTGTTTTTAAGTTGGAACGAATATATGGCATATGATACCAGGATAGCTGCAAAGTTCCGGTTAAATCCTTAAGCTGTGCTGTAACAAGCTGCATCCCGTTATGCCGAATCAATTCGGCTGGTTTCATTAAAACGCCAGATACCGCGCCTACTGACTGCTGGTTTAATTGGCCGATAGAAACCGGAGCGTGAAAGGCATCATAGTTCCTTGGATAATACTGCAGCAGATCCGTCACGGTTTCAATTCCAAGCTTTTGAAACAGTTTCCCTGTCTTTACTCCAATTCCTTTTAATTCCTCAATCGGCTGTCCGTTCATCATCGTTTTAATCCTTGCTATTCTACGGAAATCATATAATAATATACCGGCTGCCCGCCATTCTGAAGCTCGATCTCCACATCCGGAAACTGCTGCGCCGCCTGATCCAGCAGCTCATTTGCCGCTTCTTGGGATACCTCTGTACCATAGTAAAGGGTCACCAATTCCGATTCCTCATCAATCATAGCTTCTAATGCTTTCATAACAGCAGACGGAATGGTTTTTTCTACCGCCAGCATTCCTTTATCTCCAAGCGCCATAATATCGCCTTCGTTAATATCCATGCCATCAATATTTGTGGTGCGCACAGCATAGGTAATCTGCCCGGTTTTCACCCGCCCCATTTCTGATTTCATATTTTCCAAATTTTCTTCCGCTGTTAAATCGGGCATAAAATTAATTAAAGCAGTAATCCCCTGAGGCACCGTAGTAGAAGGCACTACGATAATCCTTTTATTTTCAACTAAATGCATAGCCTGTTCGGCTGCCAAAATAATATTTTTATTATTAGGAAGGACAAATATGGTTTCTGCTTTTACCTGTTCAACCGCATTTAAAATATCCTCTGTGCTGGGGTTCATAGTCTGTCCGCCTTCGATTAAGTAATCGGCTCCAATTCCTTTAAAAATTTCACTTAATCCCTCTCCTACCGATACGGCAATAAAGCCGAAGGGTTTTTTTGGTTCTTCCTTAAACAGGTTCTGTGCCGCCTCCTCTTTTTGGCGTGCGGCCATTACCTCCGCGTCTTTAATCAGGCGTTCCTGATGTTCCTCCCGCATATTGTCAACTTTCATTCTGGACAGTGAGCCAAAGGTAAGCGCCTTTTCAAAGACCAAACCGGGATGGTTGGTGTGTACATGAACCTTTACCACATCTTCATCAGCAACCACCACAATCGAATCTCCAAGTTCTTCTAAATATGCCTTAAATGCCAGCTCATCCTTGCCGGTAAATTCCTGTTTCGCATTGATAATAAATTCGGTGCAGTACCCAAATTTAATATCTGCTGTGTCCAGGCGGGACTTGTCTGCCGGAGCAGAAAGAACCGGTGAAGCTGTCTGGTGGGCCCCTTCCACAGGCAGGCTCACTTCTTTTCCCGCCAGCCCTTCCAGGCAGCCCTTTAATACCTGCATCAAGCCCTGGCCGCCAGAATCTACTACTCCTGCCTGTTTTAATACGGGAAGCATCTCCGGCGTCCTGCTAAGAACCACATCCCCCTCTTCTACTACTTGTTTACAAAATTCCAGAATATCATCGGTCTGCTCAGAAAGCTGCGCTGCCTTATCTGACATACCCTTAGCTACGGTAAGAATGGTTCCCTCCTTAGGCTTCATAACCGCCTTATAAGCCGTTTCCGTAGCACGGTTAAATGCCCTGGCCAAGGTTGCGGTATCAATCGACTGAACATTTTTAATTTCCTTTGTAAATCCTCGGAACAACTGGGACAAAATCACGCCAGAATTTCCTCTGGCGCCTCTTAACGAGCCGGAAGAAATAGCTTTTGCCAATGCTTCCATCGTAGGTTTTTCAATGGCTGCCACTTCCTTTGCCGCCGACATAATGGTAAGGGTCATGTTGGTCCCTGTGTCACCATCCGGAACAGGAAATACATTTAATTCATTAATCCACTCTTTTTTTGCTTCCAGGCTGCAGGCTCCTGCCAAAAATGCTTTTTGAAGCAGCTTTGCGTCAATGGTATTCATATCACCGGTTTCCTCCTTAATCAATCACTCTCACACCTTCTACGTAGATGTTGATTTTGTCAACTTCCATTCCGGTGAATTCTTCTACTTTGTATTTTACATTTTCAATCAGGTTATCTGCCACCGCACAGATACTGACTCCATAAGATACGATTACATGAAAGTCAATGGCCATATGGTTCTCTTTAATATCAACATTAATTCCATGAGTCAGGCTTTCCCGCTTTAATAGCTTTACCAGGCCATCCTTCATGCTGACAGCAGCCATCCCCACAATTCCAAAACATTCTACAGCCGTGGTGCCTGCATATAACGCAATCACATCCGCGTTAATTTGGATTTCACCCAGTTTTGTATTGATTCGACCCCTCATAACATAGCCTCCTAACGATTTATATTGACAAGTATACACTATTTTCCGAAAAAAAGAAATGAATTTTTAAATTTCACTTGCTTTTTTTAAGAGTTTCTGATAAGATATGATCGTTGTGGATTTTTTGATGTAGTAATATGGAAAATCCAAGTACCATCAAAGGAGGTGCAAAGTCATGGCTAAATGTGCAATCTGCGAAAAGGCCGCTCACTTTGGTAATGCTGTGAGCCATTCCCATAGAAGATCCAACAAAATGTGGAAAGCTAACATAAAATCTGTAAGGGTTAAGACCACTGGCGGTTCCAAAAAGATGTATGTATGTACATCTTGCCTGCGTTCCGGTTTAGTAGAACGGGCTTAATCTGAGGATTTTATACTTATCTGCTTTTGGGATATTTCGTATTCAGAAAGTCAGGCTGCCGCTTTTTTGATTATCAAATCAAGAAGCTGGCAGCTTTTTACTTGCTGCGCTGACTGTATAGAAAAACATATTATGTAAACAAACCATTTGACAGATACCAGAAATATCCGTATACTTACTAATAGGCTATTGCTAAAACCGAAAGGAGAACGAATTATGAGAATTGCGGTTACTTATGAAGGCGGCAATATTTTTCATCACTTCGGACGCACAGAACAGTTTAAGGTTTATGACATTGATAACGGTAATGTAGTACATTCGGAAGTTGTGGGCACTGATGGAAACGGCCATGGCGCACTGGCAGAAATTCTGAACGGGTTGCAGGTAGACACCTTAATCTGCGGCGGAATCGGCGGCGGCGCACAAGCGGCCCTGGCAGACGCTAATATTAAGCTTTATGGTGGTGTTAGCGGAAACGCAGATGCGGCTGTGGAAGCATTTCTAGCTGGCAAGCTGGAATTTAATTCCAATATCCAGTGCAATCATCATGAGGAGCACCACCATGAAGGCGGATGTGGCAGTCATGGATGCGGGGCAAATCATGCTTGCGCAGACGGGCACTGAGCAATTCTGCTTTCAGAAACGCTGGAGGGTTTCCATGGATGAACGGTTAAAAAAACAATTAGATTTCGCATTAGAAATCGATAAAGAAAAAGACATTTTCCGGCAAACCCATTTATCCGGGCACGGAAGAAACGAAAACGACGCGGAACACGCCTGGCACATGGCAATTATGGCATATCTCCTTCGGGAATATTCCAATGAAGAAATTGATATCACCAAAGTTATGCTTATGTGCTTAATTCATGATATTGTAGAGATCGAGGCAGGGGATACGTATGCTTACGACACCCAACATTTAAAAACCCAAAAGGCCCGGGAAGATGCCGCAAAGGAGAAACTGTATTCCATCCTGCCCCAGGATCAAAAACAGGAATTCATCGCATTGTTTGATGAATTTGAAGAATACCAGACAGCAGAAGCAAAATTCGCGCATGCCATGGATAATTTGCAGCCTCTGCTTTTAAATAACAGCAATAACGGCGGCGATTGGAAAGAGCATCAGGTAAGCGCAAAGCAGGTATATAGCAGACAGGAGAAAACCAAATTAGGATCACAAACTTTATTTGAAGTAACCGATCAAATTATTCAGGAGCATATAAAAAAAGGAAATCTGAACGAATAACCTTCTCATTGACAGAGCCCAGTAAAATGGGCTCTTTTACTTTCTTACACTTTGTCTGGCTATTGGATTTCATCTTTATCTTATCTTAATACAGATCTTAATACCTTTTTACCTTCTTTATTTATTTTGCTGTATGATTAAGGTAACGAAACGAAATAAGGAGGCTTTTACATGGGAATACTAACATTCAAAAGCAGGAAGTTAACATCGTTTCAAATCATTATTCTTGGTTTTACTGGTGTAATTTTAATCGGTACCTTCCTGTTAATGCTGCCTTTTTCAAACCGCTCCAATCATGCGGCCACCTTTTTCGATTCACTATTTACCTCAGTATCCGCTGTCTGCGTTACCGGGCTTGTAGTTCATGATACTGCCACTTATTGGTCCGCTTTCGGACAGCTAATTATTTTACTCCTGATTCAAATCGGAGGTATGGGAGTGATTACCACCGCCGCTGTTTTCACAATCATTTCCGGCAGGAAAATTTCCCTGATGCAGCGGAGCACCATGCAAGAAGCCATTGCGGCGCCAAAGGTAGGCGGTATCGTGCGGCTGACCAGATTTATTGTAACAGCAACCATTTGCTTCGAGCTGCTGGGCGCAGCCATTATGGCTCCTGTTTTTTGCGGTGATTTTGGAATAAAGGGCCTTTGGATGGCACTCTTTCATTCAATATCCGCCTTTTGCAACGCTGGGTTTGATCTGATGGGCGTCAACCAGAAATTTTCTTCCCTTACCACATATTCCTCCAATCTGGTAATCAACTTGACAATTGCCTCGCTGATTATAATCGGAGGCATTGGATTCCTGACCTGGGACGACATCTGTAGCAGACGGTGGCACTTTCATCAATATAAAATGCAAAGCAAAGTCATCCTGTGTACAACTGTCATACTGCTTTTTGTTCCAACCGTTTATTTCTATCTGTTTGAATTTGCGTCTGTTCCGTTTCGCCAGCGGTTCCTCTATTCTGTTTTTCAGGCAGTAACGCCTCGAACCGCAGGATTTAATACGGCAGATATCACTGCCATGAGCGAAGCAAGCCGCTCCATTATCATAGCTCTTATGCTGATTGGCGGATCCCCTGGCTCTACGGCTGGCGGAATGAAAACCACTACTATTGCCGTGTTATGCTCTGGGTCTATCTCTACTTTCCGAAGAAACCAGCACACCCATTTTTTCGGACGGCGCATCGATCATGATGTGATAAAGCAGGCATCCACCATCTTCTTAATGTACATTGTGCTGTTTTTCTCAGGCGGCCTAATCATCAGCATTACTGAACATTTGCCCATGCTCACCTGCCTATTTGAAACCGCTTCCGCTGTGGGAACAGTAGGCCTTTCACTGGGTATTACAGCAAATCTTAGCATACTGTCAAAATGGGTTCTTATTTTGCTAATGTTTTTTGGGCGTGTGGGAGGTCTGACCCTAATTTTCGCTGCCGTATCCAGCACACAAAAAAGAGGCGTAAAACTTCCTCAGGAAAAAATAATGGTAGGATAAAGGAGGAAACAATAACATGAAATCAATTCTTTTAATTGGATTAGGAAGATTTGGAAAACACATCGCCATGCATTTGAATCAATTACATCATCAGGTTATGGCAGTTGACCACACAGAAGAGCGAGTGGAAGCTGCACTGCCCTTTGTAACTAACGCGCAAATAGGCGACAGCACCAATTTCGATTTTATGGAATCTCTTGGCATCCGCAATTTTGATGTATGCATTGTGGCTATTGGAAACAATTTTCAAAGCTCTCTAGAAACCACCTCTCTGCTGAAAGAGCTTGGAGCAAAGCTGGTAGTATCCAGGGCAGCACGGGATGTCCAGGCAAAGTTCCTTTTGCGCAATGGGGCAGATGAAATCGTCTATCCGGAAAAACAGCTTGCCAAATGGACAGCTATCCGCTATAGCGCCGATCACATCCTGGATTATATGGAATTGGATCCAGAACACGCCATGTTTGAAATTCCAGTTCCAGGCGGATGGGACGGGCAAACAATCGGACAAATTGATATCCGAAAAAAATTCAATATTAATATTATGGGAATTAAGAAAATGGGGAAACTGGAACTTTCAGTTTCACCAGACATAATGCTTAGGGCAGGCGAAACCATGCTGGTTCTTGGGCGGAACAAAGATCTGCAAAAATGTTTCCGGATATAAAAACAACACTCAGCCTCTCTTCCCCATGCCCTTGCTATTTTGATGCTGTTGATTCGCCACCATCAAGGAGAACCCTCACAATGAAAGGAGGCCGGAATATGCAAGACATTTTATTACTGGCAGCAGTTGCCGCGGAATTTATTTTCGGATATTTAATAGCAAAACGGCTGGACTGTTTTTTCGATTGGCCGAATCAAAATTGAAAACATGGAAATTGGCAAAATAACATGCTATAATAGATCCAGCCTATCTGGTATTATTACCTGCCTGCCATTTCCGGCAGCAGTTTTGGAGGAAACTATATGTCACTGAACGGGCAAAGCTCAGACTCCTTGGGGCACCCAACTCCCAATGAAGCGTCCAGCAATCTTGGAAAGCTGAAAATATTTTTTAGTTATGCTCCTGGCACCGGAAAAACCGACACTATGCTGCTGGCAGCACACCGGGCCAAAAATCAGGGAATTGATGTAACTGTAGGATACATAAAATCTTGTGCCTCTTCACAGACCTGGACGCTTATTAGCAAACTAGAACAACTTCCTTGCCAGTCGTTCCAACATGGAGAAGCCTGTATCCCGGAATTTGATCTGGATGGGGCATTAAAACGAAACCCGCAACTGATTTTAGTTGATGATCTTGCCCATGTTAACCAAGAAGGATGCCGACACGCAAAACGGTATCAGGACGTGCTGGAATTATTAAAAGCAGGAATTGATGTTTACACAACTCTTAACGTTCAGCATATTGAAAGCCTAAATGATACGATCGCTTCTATCACCAAAATATCGCCAAGCGAACGCATCCCCGATTTTATTTTTGATCAGGCCAATCAGGTAGAGCTTATTGATATGGAACCAGAGGAACTTTTGGAACGTCTGAAACAAGAAAAAATTTCTTTCAATCAATTGGCAGCTTATGAAGATGTTCCATTTTTTACTATTTCCAATCTGACAGCTTTACGTGAGCTTGCCTTTCGGCGCTGTGCAGATCGGGTAAGCCTTCTTACCGAAAGCACCCAGATGCATAAGCAACGGGAATACCATGCAGATGAGCATATTTTAGTATGCCTTTCCTCCTCACCATCTAACGCAAAGATCATTCGGACAGCTGCCAGAATGGCAAAAGCGTTCCGTGGAACATTTACTGCCCTGTTTGTCGAAACTCCCGATTTCGCAAGTATGGAAAGCTCCAATAAGAAACGCCTGCAGGAACATATGCGCCTAGCCCAGCAGCTTGGTGCGGTAATTGAAACAATCCACGGAGATGATGTTCCTTATCAAATTTCCGAGTTTGCCCGTCTTTCCGGTGTATCAAAGATTGTAATTGGCCGCAGCACGGCTACCCGAAAAGGCATATTCAGCAAACCTCCTTTAACGGATCAGCTAATTGCTACTGCTCCAAACCTGGATATCCATGTTATTCCAGATGCCAGCATGGGCAGCCGTTATCAGGAACGAAAAAAAAGGCTGTCTAATCCGGTGTTGATGTCCGCACAGGATATGGGAAAAAGTATTCTCGTCCTGTTAATCGCCACGTTGCTAAGTTATATGTTTTATTTATCAGGGTTTACAGAATCTAATTTAATTGCCGTTTCCATCTTTGGGGTTTTAGTAATCTCTGTGATCACCACAAACCGTTTATGCGGATTTTTATCCTCTATTGTTAGCGTGCTGGTATTTAATTTTTTCTTTACCATCCCTCGCTTTACCTTCCATTTTTACGATCCAGATTACTTGGTAACCTTTACTATTATGTTTATGGTTTCCTTTTTGACTGGCTCCCTTGCAGCTAAATTAAAAGATAACGCAAAGCAATCTGCTTATGCCGCGTTCCGGACAAAAATCCTGTTTGAAACCAGCCAGCTTCTGCAAAAGGAGCGGAATGAACTTGCGGTAATGTCAGCAACTGCCGGACAGCTTACCAAATTATTGAAACGGGATCTGGTCATATATTCTTCTGATGGAAACAAGCTGTCGGATCCAAATATCTACCATGCAGAAGGCAACTGCCAAAACGATTTGATTACAGAACAAGAAAAAATGGTTGCCGCCTGGGTATTTCAAAATAATCAGCATGCAGGAGCAACTACTGATACACTCAGCAATGCCAAATGCCTTTACCTTGCCATCCGCATTAATCAGCATGTATACGGTGTGGTAGGAATCGCAATGAAGGACACACCACTGGATTCCTTTGAAAACAGTGTTTTGCTATCCATACTAGGCGAGTGCGCCCTTGCCCTTGAGAATATTAAAAATGCCAGAGAAAAAGAGGAAGCTGCCATCCTTGCAAAAAACGAACAGCTTCGGGCCAACCTGCTTCGGGCTATTTCCCATGATCTTCGGACTCCCCTAACCTCAATTTCCGGCAATGCCAGCACACTTCTATCCAATGACAAAAAACTGGATGATACTACCAGGACTCAAATTTTTACAGACATCTATGATGATTCCATGTGGCTGATTAACTTGGTAGAAAATCTTTTGGCAGTGACCCGAATTGAAGAAGGCCGCATGAACCTGAAACCATCAGCAGAATTGATCGAGGAAGTCATCGCCGAAGCGCTGCGCCACGTCAATCGGAAAAGCACTGAACACATTATTTTAACAAACCCTGCACAAGAGTTGATCCTTGCCCAAATCGACGCAAAGCTAATGGTGCAGGTAATCATTAATCTGATTGATAATGCTATCAAATACACCCCTTCCGGATCCGTCATCCAAATCCATTCGTCAAAAAAGGATAAATGGGTAACTGTATCCATTTCTGATAACGGTCCCGGAATACCGGATGAGCAAAAACCACTGATTTTTAACATGTTTTACAGCGGCGCAAATAAAATCGCCGACAGCCGCAGAAGCCTGGGGCTTGGGCTGTTTCTGTGCAAGGCAATTATTACAGCCCATGGCGGCTTTCTCTCTGTTTCTGATAATCAGCCGCATGGCGCCGTTTTTCAATTTACATTACCTGCAGAGGAGGTAACTCTTTATGAATAAACCTTTCATCTTAGTTGTTGAGGATGATTCCCCTGTGCGCAATCTGATCACTACCACATTAAAGACCAATGACTACCGCTACTTAACTGCTAGCAGCGGAGAAACCGCCATCCTGGAAGCCGCTTCCCATAATCCGGATATCATATTGTTAGATTTGGGGCTTCCCGATATGGACGGCGTGCAGGTAATCAAGCAAATTCGCTCCTGGTCTAACCTTCCAATCATCGTAATTAGCGCAAGAAGTGAAGATTGGGATAAAATCGAAGCCCTGGATGCAGGAGCTGACGATTATCTGACAAAACCATTTTCTGTAGAAGAATTATTGGCCAGGCTCCGGGTAACCCAACGCAGGCTATCGTTTATGACGGCTGATATGCTGGCCGCCAGCTCCATCTTTATCAATGGAAAGCTGCAGGTAGATTATGCCGGAGGCTGCGCCTATTTGGATGGGCAGGAGCTGCATCTGACACCTATTGAGTATAAACTGTTGTGCCTGCTATGCAGACATGTAGGCAAAGTTTTGACCCATACCTTTCTTACGCAAAATATCTGGGGAAGATGCTGGGAAAATGATGTTGCATCCCTGCGGGTTTTTATGGCTACCCTAAGGAAAAAACTGGAATCAAAACCCGACTCTCCTCAGTACATCCAAACTCATATTGGAGTGGGATACCGAATGATGCGGATCGAATAACCTAAGTCCGGAAGCTAAGAAAAAATATAATCTTTCACTTTATCCAAGGGCCACTTCCTCTGAACGCTCTGCCGATAGCTTCTCTGCGCGTCCCCCAGGCAGCGATACAGCCATGCTTGTTTTGAAGGCTCATTCTGGTGGGACTGAATATTATGTTTAATTCTTGCTTTTACTGCCTGATACCCCTTTTCTCCGCTTCCGGCAATCCCGCTAAATGCATGTCTTAAGGCAAGGGCAAGACCTGCAAATTCCGCATCTTCAAAATCCGGCTCAAGCCATAAATCCGCCAGCTTAAATAATTCTTCCCACAAGTCCTCATTTCGAATATACGAAAAGCTCTCCAATGGCTGGCTATTTTCAGTATGTTCCTTTATCTTCCTCTCCTTCTCTAGCACTATGCGATAGGCAGTTAGGCCCCGGATATCCTGAAGCCGGATCAGATCTCTGTAACAAAGCATCTGTTGGCATTTATTCTGTCTGGCAAATTCCCACAGGCAATCTGCCAGGCCATCTGGACCGCTTTCCATAATCTGGGATTTCGCATATAAAAACAACTCCCCTGTCAACTTAGGTAGAATCGCCTTACATACCCCATCCGGCCCAATTACTTTAGAAAAATAGTCCACAGACCGTTTCCGAATCCAGTCCGGGCGGCTGGAATCCACTGCCACTTTGCGAATTTCCTCTGCGCACTGTTTGATTTTAAACGTTAAGCAGTAGGAAAGATGTAAATGGAGATCATCCCCCATAAGTTTCTTTTCTTTCATATTCTTCAGTACCATCCAACGGATCTCTTCTTTTGTAAAATGCCGTTCCAGTAATTCCTGGCAGCTGTTCTCGTCTGGCATCAGCCTGACCGCTGTCAGGATCCCTTCTGCCTGCTCCTTCTTCATTGGAAAAGCAAACTTCCACGCAAAGTAAAGAAGCTTCTGTGCCCTGGCGCTGATAATCCGGCATGTTGTATCCGTTTCCCAGCAGACGGCTTTTGAAAAATCCTCCAATTTGATATACCGGTAATAATAGGTTCTGGCCGCTTCCATTATTTCTTCCGGAATCTCTCCTCCTTCCAGTTCGTTCCTTTGCAGCCACTGCATCATTAAATATCCTTCAAATTCCTTCCACCCCTGATGCCGCAAATCCTGTTTCCACCTCTGTACCGATTTCCCGGAATTGTTTCGGCGGTAATCAAAACTAACTTCTCCTAACTCCCAGCGTTTCTCTAGTATTTCAATAGAAGCCTGTTCCATATCTGCCTCTGTTAACGGTTCTTTTCCATACAGGCCAATCAGTTCATCTATCAGGTGCAAATAAACTTCTTGGCAAACGATTGCCTTCCGGTAACGTTCCTCTCCCTCTCTGCGATATGCTTCATAATCAATTACTGGCTTATCTGCTATGAGAGTACCGGTTCGCTCCGTGTAAACAGCAGCCAATTTCGCATATCCATGAAGTTCTTTTCTCATGCTGTCAATACACCATTTTGCCTGAATATCATTGATTGCGCCGTTTTGGTATTGCTCAGCAACCCATTCTGACATCTCATCATCCATCAATTTCCATAAAATATGCCATGACTGTTTTCTTTTGTTCACTTTCTCTAATTCTTCCATGAACAAATTGGTTTTGAAACCGGAAGACCTAAAATAGTCCAGACAAGCCTTTTCCATAGAATAATAGCCGCTCCATGAAACGGTTTCATAAAATTCTTTCAGTATATCCCAGTATGCGGTTTGAGCTTCGCTTCCCGCTTCTGCAAGAATGGCGAAAGCAGACTCCACCACCTGTTCAATTTGAAACGTGTACAAAAGCCGCGAGTCCTTTGCTAATGCTTCCACCAGATTCGCTGCGGCAGAAGGCGTTTTTACAGTCATCATAGCATAATGAAGTTCAAAAGACTCATTCCCCAGCCTTCCGGGATTTGCATGGATTCCCAGCGCAATATATGGCAGACCGCTGATCAGAAACGCAATGTATTGATCTGCTTTTTCCAGCATGCGGATGCTGGAATACAGCGCATATCGGATCGGGGAAGAGGAGGTATCCTGGAAGCGCTGAATCAATTGTTCCAATTCCTCCTCTCCCATCAGCTTCTGCTCCAAAAGCCCTAAAATAGCAGATTCACAGACACTGTCCTGCTGCATCGTATTGCAAATTTCCATCAGCGTATCCCGCGCCAATTTCTCAAAACCAAATAAATCCGGACACCGGCTTAAAGCAATGATTGCGTTTTGCTGCCAAATCACATGTTTAGGATGTTGGATTTCCTCAAGGAACATTCTAACTTCCAGATAAGATGCGCCAAATTTCATCAAATCCGCAACCCGGTAGCGCTGGGCAGAAATCCACTCATACTGCTTCTTTAGCCTCTGCCACTCTTTGCGAAGAAGATTAGAACGCTTGGAATCCGGAATCCGATGTGCTTCCAAATTAAAAAAGAGCGTAAAGTCCTGCTCCAAAAGCCATTCTTCTATGGTATCATCAGAAATGGAAAGCAGGTAAGACAACACATGATACCAATGGCCACAAATTCCAAGTTCTGGCTTTCCTGCTGTTACAAGGGTTTTAATGGTTTCAAGCGGACATTCCAAAAGGTATTCGGCTGCTAAATACTCGCCGAAATTGTTATGGGAAAATTGCCAGTTGCCCTCCTGAAGCGTCCAAATTCCACTATATTTCAGAAGTTCCCGGTCCGTGGAGGAAGGAATCAGCTTCCGATATTCTTCTTCTGACAAAGTCCGGCAATCCATTGCATGAATTGCTGCCCCAATTTTTCGAAGAAGCAAACGGATCTGAGCTTGCTCTTCCTGCAAATCCATAGGTGTCGCCATCCGGA
This sequence comes from uncultured Lachnospiraceae bacterium, assembly GCA_910589195.1. GTDB lineage: Bacteria > Bacillota > Clostridia > Lachnospirales > Lachnospiraceae > Caccovicinus. The sequence continues at coordinate 492 of CAJUTC010000022.1, read as the reverse complement.
ACTTTTTTAAATCCTCCGAAAGTTTATTGTTAATTAAGGTCTGCATCAAATGGCCTCGCTCCGGAAGCACTCCTTTTTCCTTATAAATTTTGCATATTTCAATAAAGTAAAACGGCACCCGAAGCAGTTCTTCCAGCTTACGCTTCCGTATTTCTTCCATAAAAGCTTCTTTATCCAGACCATATTCTTTTACATACTCTGCCCCGTTTTCAAATTGCTGTGGCTTTCTGATCTCATCCTCCAATTGCTGTGGTTTTTCACTCTTGTCTTCAAATTGCAGCGGTTCGATCCAAACCACCTGAAAAAAGTCACCTAACATCCCTTCCCGATAAAAATGATTCCTGGCAGATATTAAAAGTCTAGTTTCCGGTTTTTGCTGATGATATACAGCTAATTGCTTTAAAAAATTCTGCCGGTTTTCTCCTGAGGGATTGTTATTGTCCTGTAATTCTTTTTCTTTGGCACAGTAACCGTAACTGCCCCAAAGAAAAA
>CAJUTC010000021.1 GCA_910589195.1 uncultured Lachnospiraceae bacterium | reverse complement strand
GGCGCACTTGGAATCCCTGAACTTAGACCGCCTATTCGGCGGTGGACTTTTAAAGCAGAAGAGGTGAGGTGCGGATTGAAAAGAAAGATACAGTATTATCTAATGCTGATGCCTGCCGTTGTGTTGAGCTTGTTTATTGTTTTAGTGCCTGCCGTCAATACGGTGGTTTCTTCCTTTACTGACTGGAACGGGATCTCGGCTGAACGCGCGTTTATCGGTTTTCAAAATTATGATGAGCTGCTGAACGATTCAGTATTTATCAAAGCGTTTTTTAATAATTTAAAATGGTTGGGTATGTTTCTTGTAATTCCGGTTTTGATGGGTCTGATAACAGCCGGGTTTCTTTTGTACAAAAAAAGAAGCCGAAATTTTTATCAGGTAATTTTCTTATGCCCATATGTGATTGCGCCCGTCGCTAATTCTCTGCTATGGCTTACCATGATCTATAATCCGGTATCCGGCATAATGAGCGTATTGGGTCTGCAATCACCGCTGGTTCAGAGAGAAACTGCTTTAGCAGGTGTAGCAGCAGTAGACATCTGGCATTATTGGGGATTTTTGGCAATTGTTTTCTTTTCCTCATTAAGACAGACGCCTATGGATCAGGTAGAGGCAGCTTTGGTTGAAGGGTGCAATGGCTTTCAACTGTTTCGTTATATTTACTTTCATTCCATGCTCCCAACTTTTCGGCTTATGATGATTATGATCGTCATTAATTCCTTCCGTACCTTTGATTATATTTACCTTTTAACAAGAGGAGGTCCGGCAAGGGCGACGGAAACATTGGCGACCCTTTCCTATAATCTGGCATTTGGAATGTTCCAATATGGGAAAGCGTCTGCGGTAGCTTTAATTATGTCATTAATTGGACTGGCGGCGTCTTGCGTTTATGTACATTTCAGCAGATTAGAAGAAATTGAGTAGGAGGATATTGTGAGAACAACAAAAGGGCAGAGAAGGATATCTACGATTGTTTTAATGATATTTGTAATCATATGTATCGCTCCCCTTAGCCTTACGGTGCTGAACAGTTTCAAAGAATCTCCGGAAATTACAAGAAATCCATTATCCATATCCTTTTCTGCCGGTTTGGAAAATTACAGGAGAGCTTGGAAATACGGAAGGTTTTCCGGCGGATTTTTGAACAGTATCAAGTTGTGCTTCAGCGCAATTATAACTGCGTTAACAGGGGCAGTGCTGTCAGCTTACGTGATTGCGAATAAAAAAATCAAGGGGACATGGATTATTACCATTTATTTTCTGGTGGCAATGACCATTCCGTTTCAGTTGTTTTTGGTGCCCCTGTATTCCACATTTGCAAAGTATGGCCTGTTAGGAAATCATTTTGCGGTCGGAATGATCATAGGAGCCTGTAACCTTCCGTTTTCCGTAACGCTGATGCGCACATTCTTTTTAGGCGTTCCCAGAGAATTAGAAGAACAAGCCAGAATTGATGGTGCGGGAACCTGGCAGGTAATCCGCAGAATTATTCTTCCAATTATATCTCCTGGTATCATTACAGTGGCCATCATTGTGGGTCTAAACAGTTGGAATGAATACTTACTGACAGCTACTTTCTTAATGGGAGAGAAGAACTTTACGGCCACTATGGGGATGCTTTCGCTGATCAGTGTAAATCTTACTGATCCTGGAACGAATTTAGCTGGGGCTGTCATTTTAATTGGGCCAGTTCTTGCGTTTTTCTTAACCATGCAGAAGTATTTTATAGAAGGAATTGTTAGTGGTTCTGTGAAAGGATAGATATGAGCGGGTTTAAAGAAACTTATAAAGAAAAAATCTATGCTGGTGTTCTGGGAAAGATCATAGGGGTTTATCTGGGGATTCCAGTAGAAGGTTGGGATTATGAAACAATCAAAGAAACGTATGGGGAGATTTACAGCTATGTCCAGGAGAAAGCAGGAGAAACCTTGATCGTGGCTGATGATGATATTTCAGGGGTATTTGGCTTTTTTAAAACAGTAGAAGATCAGAATTATGATTTTTCCCTCACATCTAAAGAGATTGGAAATACATGGCTGAATTACATTTTTGAAAATCGGACAGTACTATGGTGGGGCGGAATTGGGAATAGCGTGGAACATACTGCCTATGAAAATTTAAAAAGAGGCATTCCGGCTCCAGAAAGCGGTTCCATTAAGAGGAATGGATCTGTGATGGCAAATCAAATAGGCGCCCAGATTTTTATGGATGCATATGCGATGATGTGCGCCGGAGATCCGGATAAAGCAGTCTGGTATGCGGGACAATGCGCACGGGTATCTCACGATGATTTGGCTGTGAACGCAGCAGAATTTTTGGCAGCGCTGGAAGCCATGGCTTTTGAGGAAAGAAGCTTGGATTGCTTATTCGATCACGGTATCCGATATGTAGTTTATCTGGATCTGCTAAGACTGATCGACGATGTTAGGAATATTACCGCAAAAGAGAAAAATTGGCGTAATGTGAGGGATTGGATGGATTGCCATTATGGTTATCATCGGTATCCTGGTTCCTGCCATATTATTCCAAACCATGGGATGGTTCTTGCTTCAATCCTTTGCGGGGGAGATGATTTCCAGCGTTCCCTTATGATTGCGGCATCTTCTGGTTGGGATACGGACTGCAATGCTGCTAATGTTGGATGTTTTAATGGAATACGTCTTGGATTAAAGGGAATGGAAGCTGGTTCGGATTTAAGAGGGCCAATAAGGGATCGGATTTATGTGGTTACAGCAGACGGAGGCTCCTGTATTTCAGATGCTGTGCTGGAAAGCAGAAAAATTATAAAGGCAGCACAATTGCTGAATCATTGCCGTCCGGATATCCAAACAAAACGGTTTGCTTTTGAATTTCCGGGTTCTGTACAGGGATTTGCCCAATGCCCTATTTTTTTACATGAAAATTGTCAGCTTCAGCTTGCTAACAATGGAAACGGACTGGAAATCAGGCTTGGCTATCTGGCTCCAGGTTGTTATGGACGCATTAGTACCCCCACCTTTTTGGATCCGTCTGAAGAGCAGAACAGAGAAACAGTGGCATCTCCTACCCTTTATGAAGGCCAGGAGATTCGTGGGGCGGTTTTCTCTGAATATGATGAAAACCCTATACTCCGGCCTTATATTTGCTACATAGACGCCAGTGATGTCCAGCATATTTTATATGGTACAGATCTTGCTCTTCAAAAAGGGGAAACCATTTTAAGATGGAAGATCCCTTCTTTAGGCGGAATGCCCATATGCAGGGTTGGATTGGAGCTTACAAGTAAAAAACGGTTTGACGGCACGATCCGGCTGGCATGGATGGACTGGGAAGGAGCGCCAGAGTCTTTCCGCCAGGAAGGGATTCTTATGAAAAATATGTGGGATACCCGCCCATTTTGGTCACGGGCCTTTGTTTCAGGTGCTCAACATTTTGCTCCGAATTTGAATCATACATACTGCATTTCCCATAATGATAGTAATGGCCTGGCCACCATAGGAACAAAAGACTTCAAAGACTATCAGGCGGCCTCTAAACTCACCTTCAGTTTGCATAAAAAAGCAGGTCTGGTAATACGAAGCAATGGGCACAGAAGATATTACGCGGCAGTTGCGGAAGAGGGGAAGCGTTTTTCTATCCTAAAGCAAAAAGATGAGCAAACGATCTATTTGGCAAGTACTGAAGTGGAATATCAGGAATTCCAGACCTATAACATGAAATTGAAGGCAATCGGGAATCGACTAAGCGCTGCTTTTAATGGAATTTCTTTGGAAACCCAGGATCCTGACGGTTCCTATTCATGTGGCGGTACGGGATTCCTTATTAATACAGGCACCATGTTTGCAGATGGTTTTGAGATTCAAAGTTAGTTTGGAAGGGAGAACAATGAAGTATCTGATTGCGTCTTGTGTCCAGGAGGACCGTATTCTTACAGACATTGATACACAGCAAAAAGATATATTAGGAGGAGCAGGTCTATATGCATATGCGGGAATCCGCCTATTTGATGAAAGAGTAGAACTGATCTGCAACGTGGAAAAAGGACATTTCAGGAAACATAAGGAATGGTATGAAAGGAACCGGGTAGCTTCCGGTGGGATTTTAGAATGCATGGAAGATAACGGAGTAACAGTAATTACTTATTTTCCAGATGGAACAAGGAATGATACGCCCACGGAAGGTTTGAAACAAAAACGGAAGCGGAATCCCTCCATATCTCAGATCGAAAAACGGTGCCAAGAAGCTAGGGGACTTTATCTGTTTCGACATTTGGATGAACCGTATCTTCAGGAAGCGATCCGATTATCAAAGAAGTATGGTTTTCGTATTATGTGGGAAATTGCGGCAGATGCGGCTATAGGAGAAAATAAAGACATAATTGCCGCGCTGTGCAGACAGATATCCGCTTTTTCCATCAATATGCAGGAAGCGCAATGTTTGCTCTCAACAAAAGAAAAAAAGCAGATTATCCGTTATTTTCAGCAAGAAAGATTTCCTACAGTATTTTTACGTAATGGCGCTGAAGGCGCATATATGGTATTGCCGGATCAGGTATTTTTCTGCCCCAGTGTTCCGGGATGCCGTGTAGTGGATACCACAGGAGCAGGCAATGCTTCGTCAGCGGCAGTTTTGTATGGGATATGTCAGGGGGAACATCCGGCAATGGCCGGACTCCGGGGATCGGTAGCGGCTTCCTGTGTAATTGCGCAATATGGCCCCCCTTCTGAGTTTAACCTTAATATGCGCAATGAGGCGGAACAGACGGTGATAAGGATGTATAAAAAACAAGTTTGGAGGAAAGAAGATGGATCAAAAATATGATAATCCAATGCGAAGGCAGCTATACAGCATAGAAACTTTGATAACATCAATTTATTCGGATACGGAAAAAAAGGCGAGAACCGTTTTATCCACACCAGAAATTTACTCCTTAAAACAGGTGGTTATTACTGGCTGTGGTGATTCGTATTGCGCTGCTTTAGCAGTGGAACAGGCATTCCGGAAGTTAACTGGATTATCAGTTTCGGCGCTGACTGCTATTGAAGTGTCAAGAATGGATCCAACGGAGAAGATAGGGCAAAGCCCCAACAATCCGCTGATAATTGGAATTAGCAATTCAGGACGGGTTACAAGAGTGATAGAAGGGCTTATGCGCTATGGGCAGGCAGGAGCATTAACCTTAGCAATTACGTCAAATCAGGATTCTCCTCTTGTATTAAAGGCAGATCGAAATCTGGTTCTTTCCATACCAGAGTTTGAGAAAGCTCCTGGAATCCGAAATTATGTGTGTTCAATGCTGGCGCTTTTTCTTTTGGCCATACGGATTGGGGAAGTACTGGGAAACTATACGATGGATCTTGCGAACCAGTATCGAAATGAGTTAGTAGATTCCATGAAATATGTTAGCCAAAGCCTAAAAGACCAGGATGAAAAAATTTTACAAATGGCACAGAAGTTTTCGGATGTGACAAGCGGGGAGCTAATTGCCCAGGGGGGAGATGCGTCTTCTGCCGTGTTCATTCAGCAGAAAATGTATGAGGCGGTAGGTCTTCCGTGTGTTTGGGGAGATAGTGAAAGCTGGTTTCATACAAATAAATATTTAAGAGATTTTCAGCATACACTCACAATCGTTTATATATCCAAGAGGGATAATGGGAAAGAAAGGACGTTGGAAGCCTTAAAGCGTATGGATTTCATGAAGCGGATTTATATTGTAGTTACAGATGATGAAATGGAATCCGATTACGTTCTCCATACCCCATTGCTTGCGCATGATATCTTTTCCCCGATTGCGGAATTTGCTCCGCCTTGTCTGCTAGTGTCGTATCTGACAGAAATCAAAAACGAATCCTACAGCCGCGGCTTTGCCTACCCTTATTGTGATGCCCCAGGGATTCCGGGAACAGTGGAAAGTGAGATTAAAATGGTATCGCTATAATCAACCATGGAAAAGGAGAACAGAATGTTTCAAACAGTAAGCTTTCAAACAGTTAAAAATGATGTGGTGTGTCTTACCGATTCGGTTCAGGAAATTGTAAAAGACGCAGGGGTGGAAGACGGAATTTGTGTGATTTATTGTACTCATACAACAGCAGGTCTGATTACTACTTCCTTTGGTGACAAAAAGGGGCATGAGGATATACAGGATGAATTAAGAAAATTGATTCCCACAAGAGTGGATTTTAAACATCAGCACGACACGCCAGAAGATGCGGCTGGACATGTAAAATCAGCTTTAGTAGGAAGCTCGGTTACCTTGTTTGTTGAAAATGGGGAATTATTTATCGGAAACACAAAAGGAGTCTATTTTATTGAATTTGACGGACCCAGAGAGCGGAAAGTCATGGTAAAAGTATTGAGGGGCGCTTAAGTATTGTTAATTGCGGGGGCTCTGTGCTTTCAATTGGCATAATAATTCTATCCAGCAAAAAGGCGCCACTGGCGCCTTTTTGCTGGATAGAACCCATTTTTACGTATTTGCTCATGGTGGCGCCCCGGCGGGGCATGGGGGTTTACTTTGAAAATCCACCACCGAATAGGCGGTTCAAATTCAGGGATGCCAAATGCGCCCGCCAGATTTTCATGATTGGTGGAGCGTCTTCAGCCGGGCACATGAAGGTTTACTTTAAAAGCTTCCACAGAGAAGTCCCGATACATCCTTCTGGAATTTCGATACCAAAATTATCGGCGACAGTGGCGCCTACCACTGCAAAACAGGATTGATCCGGAAGGTTTTTCGATTCCTTCATGGAGGGGGAATACATTAAAAGGGGAACCATTTCCTTCGTATGATCCGTTCCTTTAAATGTGGGATCATTTCCGTGATCTGCAGTTACCATCAAAAGATCTGTTTCCTTCATGCTGTCAAGAAAAATTCCAAGCTTTTCATCAAACGCTTCCAGCTCTTTTCCGTATCCCACGGGAAGCCTTCTGTGCCCCCACAAAGCATCAAAATCTACCAGATTGGTAAAACAGATCCCATGAAAGTCCTTTTGCTGGATCTGGATGGTCTGCTCCATGCCATGAACGCTGCTTTTTGATTTGTGCGCTTCTGTAATGCCTTCCCCATCGTAAATATCTACGATTTTCCCAACACTGATAACATCCAGATTTTGCCCTGCCAGCGCATCCAGAACCGTTTTTCCATAGGGCTTTAACGCATAGTCGTGACGGTTGGATGTCCGTTTAAATTCCCCTTTTTTTCTGCCTACATAAGGCCGCGCGATTACCCGCCCTACTTTCCATTCATCCCGCATAGTCAGTTCCCTGGCAATCTTGCAGCACCGGTAAAGCTCTTCTAGACCGAAGGTTTCTTCGTTTCCGCATATCTGCAGTACGGAATCCGCGGATGTATAGACGATCATGTGCCCGGTTGCGATTTCTTCCTCTGCCAGTTCATCCAGGATTTCGGTTCCGCTTGCCGACTTATTCCCGATGATCTTATGTCCTGTTTGCTTTTCAAGCTCATCGATAAGATCCTTTGGAAAACCGGTTTCGGTAAAGGTCTGGAAGGGTTTTGTAATATGAAGCCCCATCATTTCCCAGTGCCCCGTCATCGTATCTTTTCCCACACTTGCTTCGGAAAGCCTTGCGTAATAGCCCTGGACGGTTTTTGCCGGGGCCGCATGTGTTAAAGGGTGGAGATGCCCAAGCCCTAATTTCATCAAATTAGGGATCTGGAAGGGATCCATGTGCTGGTCGATATGCCCTAAGGTATCACAGCCTTCATCGCCGTATTCTGCGGCATTGGCCATGGCGCCGATTCCCAAAGAATCAATTACAATAATAAAAATCCGTTTATAGTTCATAGTGTTCTCCTTTATTTATTGGCAACAGGCTTCAAGGGCAACCTGCATCATAGATCCAAACGATTTTTGCCGCTCCTCTGCTGATATGGTTTCGCTGGTTACAAAGGAATCGGAAATAGTCAAAAGGCAGGCAGCTTTCTTTTGCAGGACAGAAGCATTGTGGAACAGCGCAAAGCTTTCCATTTCAACACAGACACACTGGTGTTTCTGATAAATATCCTGATAGGTATCGACATTTGGCTCGTTGTAAAATACATCAGAAGAGTGTATTTTCGCAAGACGCAAAGGGATCTGGATCTGATTGGCTGCTTTCATAATTTGGCTGTTTAATTCCGGATCGGGATATAAAGTATCGCCCTGGAAGCCGTTTTGCGTTTTGGCAAAGCTTGACTCACTCCAGGCACACTCAGCAAGAACTAAATCGTATAGCGTTAAATCCCAGGAATACGCGCCTGCAGATCCGATGCGGATGATACATTCCACATCATATTTCGCATACAGCTCATAAGAATAGATCCCAATAGACGGCATTCCCATCCCGCTGGCCATAACGGTGATTTCCCTGCCTTTGTAAGTTCCGGTAAAGCCAAGGATATTTCTTACCTGGTTAATTAATTTTGGATTTTGGAGATAGTTTCTCGCAATAAACTCAGCTCTCAGAGGATCGCCTGGCATAAGAACGAATTTTGCGATCTCTCCTTTTTCTGCCTGAATGTGTGGTGTTGCCATAGTTGGTATCCTCCTTTTCCTGAGCGCTCTCAGAATTTCCAAGAGTACTGGTTCTTTGTTTTGGGTTTCTTTGCCTTTCCTTCAATCATACCATAAGAAGAACTATTTTAAAATGGCTTTTTCTATCCTGGCTGAATTCAGGGAGGATAAAGTCTGACTGCGTGGAAAGGAGAATTTATGAGCAACGAGAAAACTGCAGGCCGGGAATCAAAAACAGGTTCCCCGGCCTTATTTGCTGTCCTAAAATGTAAAATTTTTGTGAATATGATGAAAAGTTCTTTCTAACTAAGATTACTGAATATGCGGCGTCAAACGTGTTATTTCCCTTAATCGGCTCCGCTCTTTCCATTCTTTTTCATTGAGTGAATCAGAACCAAAAGGCTTTCAAGCTCCTTTTCTGATAATTCTGGAAGAAGGGAGATGATCTTAATAGCCGATAGGGATAGTTCAGAATTGCTTTCGTCAAAAAATTGACTCAGTGTAATTTCAAAAAAATCACAAATCGCTTCTAATGTATCTATTGAGGGTTTAATGATGCCGGAGGATACTTTATTGATATAATTATTGCATTTTCCAATATTTCGGCTTAAGTTGTATTCAGAAATATCTTTCGCCATGCGGAGTGATGTAACACGATCGCCAATATAATTTTTCTTCATTTTCAATCCTCCTGCAAACAATTACGTGAAAGAGATTTTTAATCTTTTACAAATAGTATAAGGGGAAAGTTACATGATTTATTCCCTTATTAATCTCTATAAATATAATTTTTAAAGATTTAAAATCTTCGATTTTAAAAATTACTGGATCATTGTTCTTTTGCTTAAAATATGATATGCTTTAGCAAATAATAGGAATCAGGGGGATAGAGATGGAATATCAGCATGGAGGCGACATCTATAGCCAGGAAATCTTATGGGATTTTTCCGCGAATATCAATCCGTTAGGAACCCCGCAAGGGGTCAGGAAGGCTATTTGCCAAGCAGCAAAGAACTGTGACCGCTACCCGGACAGCAAGTGCCGCGGCCTTGTAACAAAACTGTCGTCCTTTCATCAGCTTCCAAAAACCGCTATTTTGTGCGGCAACGGGGCGGCGGATTTGATTTTTCAAATTGTATTTGCGGAACGGCCACAAATAGGCTGGCTGTTAGCACCCGGGTTTTTGGAATATGAACAGGCATTGAACGCCGCAGATGCTGATATCCGCTTTTTTTTTCTTCAACGGGAAAAAGGGTTTCGTTTAGACTGTGATAAGTTGATTGAAAAACTGTCTATGGAGCGTGGAAACGCATATGAATCAAAATATGGCAGCAAGGGAAAGTGTCCAAACAAGATTTTATTTCTATGTAACCCCAATAATCCTACTGGTCTGGTGATCAAAAAGGGCGACCTTACGAAATTAGCGGCGTATACAAAAAAGACCAATATCCGTTTGGTAATAGATGAATGCTTTTTGGATTTTTGTGAAACTTGTAATACCGATTCTTTTATTCAAAATTTACAGGAGTTTCCCCATGTAGTTGTGTTAAAAGCATTTACAAAACGGTATGGCATGGCTGGGATCCGGCTGGGATACTGCCTTACCATGGATTATGATTTACTGGAGCGGATGGAAGAAATCCGCCAGCCTTGGAGCGTATCGAATCTTGCGCAGGCGGCAGGGGAAGCTGCTTTGGAGGAACAGGCATATTTAAACCAGACAGATTGGGTGATAGGAGAGGGAAGAAAACAGCTAACAGAGGGATTAAAAGAGCTTGGACTTTGGGTTTGTGATTCAGAGGCCAATTATGTGCTGTTTCAGGATCTGAGGGACGGCGCGAAAGATGGAAACCTGTATGTTATGTGCAGGCAGCGAAAGCTTCTTTTGCGCTCCTGCAAAAATTTTAAAGGGATGGACGGAAGCTATTACCGTGTGTGCGTGAAAACAGAAGAAGAAAATAAAGTGCTTTTGCACATGCTGAAGGAATGCTTAGAAGAAGGGAAAGGAAGAAGGAATGGAACTGTATCGGATTATTCTTGTGGATGACGAGGAAGAGGTAAGGAAAAGTATTATCAAAAAAATAGATTGGGAACATGCGGGCTTTCAGGTAGTTGGGGATGCAGAAAACGGGCAGGAGGCGCTGGAAAAGATTGAAGCGCTGGAACCGGATGTGGTATTAACCGATATTCGTATGCCTTATATGGATGGCCTGACCTTGGCGGAGCGGATTCGGCAGAAATATCCTTCAACAAAGATTATTATTTTTTCCGGATTCGACGACTTTGAATACGCGAAACAGGCGATCAAGCTAAATGTAATCGAGTATATCTTAAAGCCAGTTAATGTAGAAGAATTAACAGCGATCCTGAAAAAAATCAAGAATTCCCTGGATGAGGAAATTTCGCAGCGAAGAAATGTGAATCTTCTTCGGGAGCATTACCGAAGGAGTCTTCCCGTTATTCGGGAACAGTTTTTAAATGATATGCTTCACAGGCCGATTCCGGAGGATGTGATTGCCGGAAAGCTTTGGGATTACGATGTGGATATTTTAGGAGCGAAAAAGTGGGCAGTCGCGGTGGTTGAAGTAGAAGAGGGGGAGATTAGTAAAGAGCAAAATTTATCCCTTCACCGGGAGCAGGAGCTAATCCCGATTTCAGTCCGCCAGCTCATGGGGGAAATGTTAAGGCGGTATTGCCGCATGGTATTATTCACTTCCCCTGTGGAAATGGAACAGGTATTGATTGCTGCCATTGATGAAGGCGGAACCCAGACTGGACTGATTACCGTATTGGGAGATGTGTGCAAGGAGGCAAAACGGATTTTAGAGGTGCCGATTACGGTGGGGATTGGCCATGGATGCGGCAGCCTGACAGATATTGGCTCTTCCTACCGCTCAGCCGTAAATGCGTTAGGTTACAAAGCGATTGTAGGCACGGGAAGCACCATTTATATTAATGATGTGGAACCAGTAGATCCAGGCAAGCTGGTTTGGGAAGGCCAGGATGAAGCGGAATGGATTGCCGCTGTTAAGTTTGGCCCAAAAGAAAAAATCCAGCAGTCGGTTCAGAAAATTTTAGAACGGATGGAACAGGCGAAGGTTCATGCCAGCCGGCACCAGATTTTTATGCTTAGTATTGTAAACAGCATGATGCAGATGATCCAGCAGTATGATTTGGAACTGGCGGAAATACAAGGGAGCGAAGGCAGCTTTCCAGGTATCTTAGGAAAGGCCTTAAAGCGGGAAGAATTTGGAAACTGGCTGCTAAAAACAGCCCTTTTGGTGAATCAGGCTATGAATCAAGAACGGGAAAGTTCCATGAAGCAGGTGATCCAGGAAGCAAAACGGTATATTTTGGAGAATTATCAGGATCCGGAGCTTTCCGTGGAGAAGCTTTGCCGCCACCTTCATATGAGCCCTGCTTATTTTTCTACAATGTTTAAAAAAGAAACAGGGCAGGCGTATATTGCCTATTTAACAGAAGTGCGTCTGAATAAGGCAGTGGAGCTGTTAAATAAAACGGATGATAAAACGTATGTGATTGCGGCAAAGGTGGGATATCAGGAGCAGAATTATTTCAGCTATGTATTTAAAAAGAAATTTGGAATTTCCCCTTCCAAATACCGGGGAGCAAAGTGATGGGGGAAAAAGGGCAAAGACAGATTATTTCCAAAATGGGGATTCGGTACTCTATTTTTATTTATTTTACCATAACAGCCCTGATTGCGATTATGCTGATTGGCCTGTCTATGTATGACCGTTTCTCCAACCAGCTTACTGAGGCGGTGCAAAACGAAAACCAAATTTTAATGACTCAGGTAAACCGATCCGTGGATGCGTATCTTAGGAATATTATGCGCCTTTCTGATACCCTTTACTATGGGGCAGTAAAGAATACGGATATTGCAGACGACTCTGTTTTTGGACAGATGAAACTTCTGTATGATAACAACGATGATTCCGTAGAAAACATTGCCTTGTTTTCCAAAGATGGGGAACTGGTCACGGCTGTTCCGGCTGCCAGGCTAAAATCCACAGTTACAATTAAAGAGGAAACATGGTTTCAGGAAGCTTTGGAAAAGGCAGAAAATCTTCATTTTTCTATCCCTCATGTGCAGTATGTATTTGATAATTCGGAAACTCAGTATCGATGGGTCATTTCTGTGTCAAGAGCAGTGGAAATTACAAAAGGTTCTTCCGTAAGTCAGGGCGTATTATTAATTGATATCCGCTATAGCAGCTTAGAACAGCTTTTAAACAGCGTAACTCTGGGGAATGGGGGATACATTTATCTAATCAGTAATAACGGGCAGATTATTTATCATCCTAAAGCCCAGCTTATCGATTCTGGCCGGGTACAGGAGAACCATCAGAATGCTTCCCAGTATCGTGACGGGTCTTATGAGGAACGGTTTCAGGGAGAGCGCAGATATATAACGGTTAAATCGGTGGGCTATACTGGATGGAAGCTGGTAGGCGTTACCCCGGTTCAGGGAATATCCTTCGGAGGCATAAAAGCGCGGCTGTTTATTTTATTTATTGTGCTTTTAATTTTATTGATCCTTTCGGTGATCAATTATTATATTTCCTCTAAAATTACAAACCCGATCCATAAGCTGGAAGAATCCGTGCGCCAGTTGGAAGAAGGGAAATTGGACGCTTCGGTTTATATTGGAGGTTCTTATGAAATCCAGCATCTAGGCCGCTCCATAGCAGCTATGGCCAGTCAAATCCAGGTATTGATGCAAGACATTGTGGCAGAACATGAATCCAAACGAAAAAGTGAATTTGATACGCTCCAGTCTCAGATTAACCCTCATTTTCTTTACAATACCTTAGATATTATTGTCTGGATGGTGGAAAATGAGAAAAAATCGGAAGCGGTAAAGGTAGTGACGGCACTGGCCCGCTTTTTCCGGATCAGCTTAAGCAAAGGAAAAAGCATTATTCCGGTTGGGGATGAACTGGAACATGTGCGAAATTATCTTATGATCCAGCAGATGCGGTTTAAAAATAAATTTTCGTATCAGATTGAAGCAAGTGAAGAGGTTTTGGAGCTAGCCAGTCTGAAATTGATGCTCCAGCCTTTGGTGGAAAACGCGATTTACCATGGGATGGAATTTATGGACGGAGATGGGGAGATTTTCATACAGGCAAGTCTTTGGGAGGAAATCGGGGAGCGGGAACCGTACCTGTGTTTTGTGATCCGGGATAATGGGTTAGGGATGACCAAGGAGCGGGTGGAAAGCTTGTTTACCTGCACGGCCCATGTTCCTTCCGGGCGGGGGTCAGGCATCGGCGTGCGGAATGTGAATGAGCGGATCAAGCTTTATTTTGGAGAACATTATGGCCTTACGATTGAATCAGAACCGGATGAGGGTACCACCATACGGATTTATCTTCCGGCGGTGTCCTACTCTGAGGTTTTGAGGCAGGAATCCGGCAGGCAAAAAGGGAGGCAAAATGAAACAGAAGACTTATAGGCTGTTTTTCGGTGTTTCTGCCGTTATTTTGGTGCTGCTCTATCTGATGTCGTCCACAAATCTGATTATCCGTGAGAAAAAAACGGAAATTTACCCAATATCCGTAATTGTGGAAGATTCCTCAGATGAAGACTACGAGAAACTGCGAAAAGGCATGGATCGGGCGGCCCAAGAGCTCCATGTGGATTTGAATTTTATAACTTTATATCAGCCAAATGATCAGGAACAGCAGCTTGGCCTGATTGCCAGAGAAATTTCAGACGGGGCAAAGGCTGTGATCCTTTCTCCGGCTAATCCAGTGGAAGCAATGGCTGGTTTAGACAGGATGGTATTAAACAGCCCGCTGGTTATTCTGGGAACCATATTTCCTCATGTCCAGGCAGCAGCAGGGATTTCTATTGATTATATGGAAGCAGGAAAGCTTCTAGGGGAAGCGGTCAGGAAAAACCATAAGAATATGCCAGTATATCTGTTTACAAAAGGGTTGGAATATGGATATGCCAGAGATCTGTATGATGGGATTTATCAGGCTTTTATGGATGTGGATGTTCCCATTTCGCTTATTGTCACCCAATCGGATTCGGATAGCGTCGTTTTAATGGAGGACGCCATTTCCCGATACAGCCAGAATGGTGTCATAATCGCGTTGGATGAAAACAGCCTGGAAGAAGCGGCAGGTATGCTTGAGGAAATCAGTATGAATGGCGTGCGGATACCAAAATTATACGGAATTGGCGGCACCAATCGGATTTTGAATTACTTAGATAAAGGAATCATCCAGGGTCTGGTGGTTCACAACTGGTTTGACGAAGGGTATTTAAGCGTGGAAAAGGCAGTAGAGGCCATTCAGGGCGGCGGAAATTTAAAAGAACAGACAAATATGGAAGTTTACTACATTACGAAAGAAGATTTGCGCAATCCGGTCTATGAAAAAATGCTGTATCCGATATATTAGCGAAAGAAGGGATTACTATGAAAAAATCAATGTGGCTCTTGTGGTCTGCCTGCCTGGCAGGTGTTGCCGCCGTTTGGATTTGGACAGGAAGGAGCGTGGGAGAAACAGAGGAAAAAGAAAAGCACGCAATCCGCTTAGGGATCCTTTTATATCAGGGTGATGATACCTTTATCGGAAATGTCCGGCAGGCTTTAGAGGAACAGGCAAAACGTTACGAGCAGGAAACCGGAATCAAGGTTGTGCTGAATATAGAAGACGCAAAGGAAAACCAGAATACCCAAAACAGCCAGGCAGAGCGGATGTTTTCTTTGGGCTATGACGCGCTTTGTGTAAATCTGGTGGATCGCTCCATGGCATCGGTGATGATCGATAAAGCTATCGGGGCAGACGTGCCCATTGTATTTTTTAACCGGGAGCCAGTGGAAGAAGACTTAAATCTGTGGGAGAAATTATATTATGTAGGCACATCTCCAAAAGAGTCGGCCATGCTCCAGGGTGAAATCGTTGTAAAAGCATACCAGGCAGATCCCTTAAGCATCGATTATAATGGTGACGGGAAGGTAAATTACGTTCTGTTAGAGGGGGAAACCAGCCACCAGGATTCGTTAATCCGAACAGAATGGTCGATCCAGACGTTAATGGACGGTGGCGTGCCTTTAGAAAAGCTGACAGGCGGGATAGCGAATTGGGAAAGAAGCCAGGCATCGGCCATGATGGAACAGTGGCTGGAAGAGTTTCCGGGACAAATCGAGCTGGTTATCAGCAATAATGACGATATGGCACTTGGAGCCATTGACGCCATCCAGCGGCTTCAGGTAACCGATCCTATCAATATTGTAGGAATTGACGGAACCCCCCAGGGAATAGCGGCTCTGGAACGGGGAAATCTTTTAGGAACGGTGCAGTGTGACCGGACGGAATACGCAGATGCGATTATTACGATTGCAGCAGCGCTTGCGTTGGGAGAGGATCCTAAGGAAAAGATTGAATTGGAGGATAAAATTTACTATTGGGCCGGGCAGAAAGCCATGTTCCGCAATTAAAATGCGGTATCTGGTTTCCGTGGCAGATCAAACAAAATGCGTATAAGATGCTCGTTGCAAATAGACAAAGATTCAAAGAAATTTCATAAGAAATTAAAAAAAATCATATGGAAAAATGCATAAAAATAAGGTAAACTATAGCTGTTGATATGGCAAAGGTGCCAATCAATCAAAATATTTCCAGTAGGGAGGAGATTTTTATGAAATTATTAAAAAAGGTTATGGCAGTTGGATTAGCATCTACAATGGCGCTTTCCATGGCAGCTTGCAGCGGCGGCAGCACAGAAACAACAGCGGCTGAAACCACAACTGCAAAAGCAGAGGAAACTACTGCAAAGGCTGAAGAAACCACTGCAAAAGAGGCTGAAGAAGCAGCAGAAACCACTGCAGAGGAAGTAAAAGAGGCAGCAGGTGATTTTGATGCTTCTAATGTAAAGGTTGGTATTTCCATTTATAAGTTTGATGACAACTTCATGACCTTATACCGCAACGAATTAGAGAGATATCTGGTAGAAGATTTAGGCTTTAAGGCTGAGAACATTACCATCCAGGATGGTAAGGGAGATCAGGCAGAGCAGTCCAACCAGATTGACAACTTTATCACTTCTGGAGTTGATGTGCTGATCCTGAACCTGGTACAGGCTTCTTCCGCTCCTCAGATTACAGATAAGTGTAATGAAGCAGGCATCCCAGTTGTTTATATTAACCGTGAGCCAGATGTAGAAGAAGAGGACAGATGGGCTGCTGAAGGCATTAAGGCTACTTATGTAGGCTGTGACGCAAGACAGTCTGGTACATTCCAGGGCGAAGAAATCTTAGAAACCTCTAACGGCGGTGATATCAACGGCGACGGAAAGATTTCCTACATTATGATCCAGGGCGATCCAGAGAACGTAGACGCTCAGTACAGAACCGAGTTCTCTGTTAAGGCATTAACCGACGCGGGAAAAGAAGTAGAAGAGCTGTTTATGCAGCGTGGTGACTGGGATCAGGCTAAGGGCCAGCAGTTAACCCAGGATGCGTTAACCCTGTTTGGCGATGACGTAGAAGTTGTATTCTGCAACAACGATGCTATGGCTCTTGGAGCGCTGCAGGCAATCGAAGCGGCAGGACGTACTGTAAATGAAGATATTTACTTAGTAGGCGTTGATGCGTTAACTGAGGCAGTTCAGAACGTATTAGACGGCAAGATGACCGGTACCGTATTTAACGATCACATTGCGCAGGCTAAGTCCGCGGCAGATATTGCGGTTCAGTTCTTACAGGGAGAAGACGTTGCTCCGGTTAATATGGTTGACTATACCAAGGTTACGACAGAGAATGCTCAGGAAGTATTAGACGCTCTTAAGTAATTAGATTCAAATTTGCTTATATAGGGTGTATCTTCTGATACACCCTATTTTTTGAAAGGAGACGAAGGGATGGCAGAATACAGGCTGGAAATGGAAAATGTATCGAAAAGCTTCCCGGGTGTAAAGGCCTTAGACGGTGTGCATCTGAAGGTACGCCCTGGAACGGTCCATGCTCTGATGGGGGAAAATGGTGCGGGGAAATCAACACTGATGAAATGTTTGTTCGGTATTTATAAGATGGATACCGGAATGATTAAAATTGACGGCAACATTACAACAATTGAAAATCCGGATGACGCGCTACATAAAGGCCTGGCTATGGTGCATCAGGAACTGCAGCCGATTCCGGAGCGGACGATTGCGGAAAATATGTATTTGGGACGGTATCCCATGAAAAAGATCGGGCCTTTTGGCATGGTTGACCATAAAACCATGAATGAGGAAGCCGAAAAATGGTTAAAAGATGTGAAGATGGATTTTGATCCGAAGGCAAAGTTAGGTACACTTTCCATCGGGCAAATGCAGTCAGTGGAGATTGCGAAAGCAGTTTCCCAGAACGCGAATCTGGTGATTTTGGACGAACCCACCTCTTCTTTGACGGATAATGAAGTAGAAGCCCTGTTTCGGATTATCCGGGATTTAAAATCCAGAGGTGTTGCTATGATATATATTTCCCACAAGATGGCGGAGATCCGGCAGATAGCCGATGATATTACCATCATGCGGGATGGAACTTATGTGGGTTCCTGGGAAGTTAAGGATATTTCAGATGATGAAATCGTGCGCCAGATGGTAGGCCGCGAATTAACCAATGTATATCCTCCCAAAGGGGATTATCGAACTGACGAGGTGGTTTTGGAGGTTAAGGATCTTTGCTCCATCCATGCCCGTTCTTTCCAGCACTGTTCCTTTAAGCTGCGCAAAGGCGAGATTTTAGGCTTTGGAGGTTTGGTAGGCGCCCAGCGGACAGAGATTATGGAAGCGATTTTTGGCATGAGGGGGATTGCCAGCGGCGAAGTTCTGATTAAAGGCCAGAAAACGAATATTAAGCGGCCTGCTGACGCGATCCGGAGCGGAATCGGAATGATTACGGAAGACCGCCGTGGAACCGGCATTTTAGGATGCCTTTCCATTGCGGATAATGTATCGATTTCCTCGCTAACTCAGTATTTAGAAGGCGGCGCCATGCTAAACCATAAAAAGATTGAAAACCTGGTTCAGGATAATGTGGGTAAATTAAGCATCAAAACCCCAAGCAGTAAAACATTAATCCAGTCATTATCCGGAGGAAATCAGCAGAAGGTAATTATCGCAAGATGGCTGGCGAATAATCCGGATGTGTTGATTATGGATGAGCCTACCAGGGGAATTGATGTAGGCGCAAAATACGAGATTTACCAGATTATGATTGATTTAGTGAACCAAGGCAAGTCGATTATTATGATTTCATCCGAGATGCCGGAGCTTCTTGGTATGTCCAACCGGATTGTGGTTATGTGTAATGGCCATGTAACCGGTGAGCTGGAAGGTGATGAGGCAACCCAGGAGAAGATTATGAGTTACGCGACTCAGTTCGACAAATAGGGAGGAAAAAAGAATGAGTAAAAAGATGGATTGGAAGCAATTCCTTATTAATTACGGGATTATCTGTGTGTTAGGTCTTCTGGTAATTTATACTGGCATTATGCGGCCCAAATTTTTCACACCACGGAACTTACAAAGCATTGCGCTGAATGTAGCGCCCCGTTTTATTATCGCGGTAGGCGTATCCGGATGCCTGATTACGAAAGGTACAGATCTTTCAGCAGGCCGTATGGTTGGCCTGGCTGCCTGTATTTCCGGTACGCTGCTTCAGAAGCCGGATTATTCCGGGCATTTTGAACTGACCAAGAATCTGCCCACATTTAATGTTTTCCTGGTACTGATTTTTGTAATGCTGTTTTGCGCTATTTTTGGATTAATCAATGGCCTTGTGGTTTCTTATCTCAGTGTGCCGGCGTTTATCGGAACTTTGGGTATGCAGCTTATGGTTTACGGCATTTGCCTTGTTTATACGGACGCAACGCCTATCGGCGGATACCGGAATGATTATACGTATGTAGCGACCGGAAGCTTTTTAAAGATCCCCTTCCTATTCTGGATTGCCCTTGTTGTGGGAATTCTAATGTGGTTCCTATATAATATGACACCTCACGGCAAGTATATGTATGCCATCGGAGGCAATGAGCAGGCGGCAGAAGTATCTGGCGTAAATGTAAAGCGCAGCAAGATTATTATCTACGTTATGGCTGCTATGCTGTACGCGCTGGCTGGCTTCCTTTTGGGGGCAAAAGCAGGCGGAACTTCGGTTAACATGGGTAACGGCTATGAGCTGGAAGCAATTGCGGCATGTACCATTGGCGGCGTATCCGTAAACGGTGGTGTTGGTAAAGTATCTGGCGTATTGATCGGTGTTTTGGTATTTGAGCTTTTGAAATCTGCTATGCAGTTTTTGGGGTTGGAAACCAACTACCAGTATATTGTACAAGGTATCGTAATTATCGTTTCCATCGCGTTGGATATCCGCAAGTATATTGCAAAGAAGTAACATTTATCAATAAGCGTCGGCAGTTATTTGCCGGCGCTTAACTTGCTGTTTTGGTATTCTCCGCTTAACGTAACATCTCTTCCGAACCAGGAGGGCGGGGCAAAATGTTGGGCTTCCTCTACAGAAGGAAATTCCACCTCAGCTAAAACCAAGCCCTGATATATTCCTTCAAAAATATCCAGTTCAATCATAAGACCGTCGGTATGTTTTGGCTTTGGAAGGGATGAGGAATATGCGTCGGAAAGGGGAATTCGGTATCTTCGCTTAGACAGAAGGATTCCGTCGATTTTTTGAACCAGATGTTCATAAGCTTCTTTCGTAAGGGGAAGATTGTACTCTTCACGGGCTAAAAGCCCGCTTCCTTTATACGTAAGATAATAATCCTGGTCTTCTTTTCGGATCCGTACCACAGGTGAGGTACATAAATAGCCTTGTTGGATGGAATGGAACTTATATAATTGATAGTGTTGGGGAAGCTGTTCTACCAGATATTTGCGTTCGATTTCCATATTGAGTTCAATTTCCATAGTAAATCCTCGCTTTCTTGGTTCGATTATAATTTAGGTTTCCAAAGGAAGATGCTAAAACTGTAACCAGTGTACATGATAGCAGAAAAATTCTCAAGAAAAATATTTGAACTGGCTGTAGTTTGTGATATACTAAGTACCAGGGCCAAAAGGCGGAAAATCCGATGCAAGCTGGCAAAAGACCTTTTGACACCAACATCATACTATTAGCAATTAAGAAAAAACATTCGGACAGGGAGGTGCTTATGTGGACAAGGGCGGAATTAAAGGAATGCGCAAAGGCAGGCCTTGAACATTACTATGGTTATGGCCTCCTTGTAACCTTTTTAGCAGGAATACTGGGAGGGGAGAAAAGAAATGGAATCAACATATCCGTTGAAAGAAACTTTGGCAGCCATGGACAAAGCCAGTGGGCATCAGAGATGTTGAAAAATCCTTCTCTGGAACTGGGCCTTGCTTTATTAGGTTTTTCTGTAGCCTTAGCTGTTTTTGCCATACTCATGGTGATTAAAATTTTCGTATCAAATGTGGTTTTGGTGGGGAAATGCCGCTATTTTACCATCAGTACGCTCTATGAAGAGCATGCCGGTGTTGCCGAATTATTTGGAAATTTTAAGGCTGGCCGATATTGGAATACGGTTAAAGTCCAGTTTCTTAGAGCGCTTTATGAAGCCTTATGGACCTTGCTTTTGGTGATCCCTGGGATTATCAAACACTATGAATATTATATGGTTCCCTATCTGGTGGCGGAGTATCCGGACATGGACAGCAGGGAAGTTTTCCGGCTGAGCAAAGAAATGATGGATGGGAATAAATTAGATACCTGGGTGCTGGAACTGTCTTTTATAGGATGGTATTTACTAGGATTATTGATTTGCTGTGTGGGCATGATTTTTGTGGAGCCATATGTGGAAGCTACCATGGCGGAGCTTTATTTAAAACTTCGGGAGGAACGGCTTGGGGTTCCAAGAAATGGAAACCGAGTTCACCATCCGGATCCGGATGGGGCAGTTTACACCCAATCGGTGGCTCCGGATGGATCAAATTGGAGAGGGACGGATTCAAACTGGAATTAAAATCAGGAGGTATTATAATATGAAAGCAAAGGTGTATGCCTGTGTGGCGGAAGGTTTGGAGGAAGTGGAATGTTTGGCTGCAGCAGATGTGATGATCCGCTGCGGAATGGATGTAATTTTGGTTTCAATGTCAGGGGAACGGATCGTAACCGGTTCCCATGGAATTAAGATTGTAACTGATATGCTTTGGGAAGAATCGGTGCCAGAGGAGGCAGACTGCATTTTCCTGCCGGGAGGAATGCCGGGAACGAAACATTTAGCGGAACATAAGGGTCTTGCCGCGGCTTTGGAACGGGCATTAGGCGAGGACAGAAGAGTAGCCGCCATCTGCGCGGCTCCAAGTGTGTTGGGGAATCTTGGGTTTTTAAAAGGGAAAAAAGCAACTTGTTATCCCGGTTTTGAGGACAGCTTAAACGGCGCTGAATACACAAGCCAAGGCGTGGTAACGGATGGATTGATTACTACGGCAAGAGGCCTTGGGTTCGCACTGGATTTAGGGCTGGAGCTTGCGGGGCTGTTAGTCGGAAAAGAAACGGCGGCCCAGGTAAAGGCAGCGATCCAATATGAAAAATAAAGTTTTAGGCGAATTTCCAGCGAATTTTCTGTATTTTAGGGCTGGTATTTGGTGGGCGGATATGCTATAGTATTAAATTGAAGTGTAACGCCCTTAAGGTCAGGCGGTTCACAGATAGATTAAGGAGGAACCCATAACATGAGTTTACAAGTAGAAAAATTGGAGAAGAACATGGCTAAGCTGACCGTAGAGGTTTCAGCCCAGCAGTTTGAAGAATGTATTAAGACCGCATACAAAAAGAATAAAAGTCGATTTGCGATTCCAGGCTTCCGTCGGGGAAAAGCCCCATTAAATATGATTGAGAAAATGTATGGCGTGGGCGTTTTCTATGAGGATGCTGCTGAAGAGGCAATTGATCATACTTATGCAGACGCAATGAAGGAAAGCGAACTGGAAATCGTATCCAGGCCAGAAGTTTCTATCGTACAGATCGAAAAAGGAAAACCATTTATCTACTCCGCGATGGTAGCCGTAAAGCCGGAAGTTACCTTAGGCGAATATAAAGGAATTGAGGTGGAAAAGGCCTCAGACGAAGTGACGGATGAGGATGTTGCCGCTGAACTGGTTAAGATCCAGAATCAAAATTCCAGATTGATTACCATTGAAGACCGCCCGGTTCAAGATGGAGATCAGACGGTAATTGATTTTGACGGCTCTGTAGATGGAGTTCCGTTTGATGGCGGAAAAGCAGAGGACTATCCTCTCACCATCGGTTCCCACTCCTTTATCGATAACTTTGAAGAGCAGCTGATTGGCAAGAATAAAGGCGAGGAGTGCCAGGTAAACGTAACGTTCCCGGAAGAATACCATGCAAAGGATTTAGCGGGGAAACCTGCTGTTTTTAAGGTAACAATTAAAGAAATCAAGAAAAAAGAGCTTCCAGTCCTTGATGATGAATTTGCGAGTGAAGTTTCTGAATTTGAAACCTTAGATGAGTATAAGGCTGATTTAAGGGAGAAACTGGAAGAAAAGAAGAAAAAAGAAGCCGCTACAGAAAATGAGGACAAGGTAGTAGAGGCTGTTGTTGCCAATGCTACTATGGATATTCCGGAGCCAATGATCGACAGCCAGGTTGAAACACTGGTTCAGGATTATGCCCGCCGTATGCAGAGCCAGGGGATTTCCTTTGATCAGTATATGGAGTATACGGGAATGACCATTGATTCCTTAAAGGAACAGATGCGTCCTCAGGCAGTAAAGCGGATTGAAACCAGGCTGGTGCTGGAGGCAGTGGCGAAAGCTGAAAATATTGAAGTAACGGAAGAGAGAATTGACGAAGAGCTTAAGAAAATGGCAGAAGCTTATAAGATGGAAGCAGATAAGCTTAAGGAATACATGGGCGACTTTGAGAAGAAGCAGATGAAGCAGGATATTGCTGTTCAGGAAGCAGTTGATTTCTTAGTGGCCGAAGCGAAATTAGTTTAGTTAGGATCAGTTGCAGCAGTTCCTGCCGTCTGTGGGAATGGCTGCAACTTTCCGATGGTAAAGAAAGGGGAGTTTTGCATGAGTTTAATACCTTATGTAGTAGAATCCACAAGCAGAGGCGAGCGTTCTTATGATATTTATTCCCGTTTGCTTAAAGATCGTATTATTTTCCTTGGAGAAGAGGTTACGGATGTATCGGCCAGCCTGGTAGTTGCCCAGCTTTTGTTCCTGGAATCAGAAGATCCGGGAAAAGAAATTTCCCTGTATATTAACAGTCCGGGGGGTTCGGTTTCAGCAGGTCTTGCGATTTACGATACTATGAATTATATTAAGTGTGATATTTCTACTATCTGTATCGGCATGGCTGCCAGCATGGGTGCTTTTCTGCTTGCAGGCGGCACAAAAGGGAAACGGATGGCGCTTCCCAATGCGGAGGTTATGATTCATCAGCCTTCCGGCGGCGCCAGAGGCCAAGCTACCGAGATTCAGATTGTAGCGGAAAAGATTTTGCAAACGAAAAAGAAATTAAATGAAATTTTGTCTGCGAACACAGGCCAGCCCATAGAAGTAATTGAGCGGGATACGGAACGTGATAATTACATGACAGCAGAAGAGGCCCTTGCCTATGGGCTGATTGATAAAGTAATCACCAGCCGTTAATGCTGGTAGAAACGAGGTGGATGTATGCCTGGCAGAATAGAAGATAAGGTCAGATGTTCATTTTGCGGGAAGACCCAGGATCAGGTAAGAAAATTAATTGCCGGTTCCAATAATGTATTTATCTGTGATGAGTGCATTGAGCTTTGCTCCGAGATTCTGGAAGAAGAATTTGCGGATATGGAAGAAGAGGAGATTGGAGCCTTTAATGATATTAACCTGATGAAGCCAAAGGAAATCAAGGCCTTTTTGGATGAGTATGTAATAGGCCAGGACGAAGCAAAAAAGGTGCTTTCTGTTGCCGTATATAACCATTATAAGCGGGTTACCACATCAAAGCATATTGATTTGGATATTGCCAAAAGCAATATTTTAATGCTTGGCCCTACCGGTTCCGGGAAAACCTATTTGGCTCAGACCATGGCGAAGATTTTAAATGTTCCGTTTGCTATTGCGGATGCCACAGCCCTGACAGAAGCTGGGTATGTAGGCGAAGATGTGGAAAATATCCTGCTGAAGCTGATTCAGGCGGCTGACTATGACATTAGCAAAGCAGAGTACGGCATTATTTACATTGACGAAATTGATAAGATTACCAAGAAGTCTGAAAATGTATCGATCACCAGAGATGTTTCTGGTGAAGGGGTACAACAAGCGCTGCTTAAAATTTTAGAGGGGACGGTAGCCAGCGTTCCTCCTCAGGGAGGCAGGAAGCACCCCCATCAGGAACTGCTGCAGATTGATACCACAAATATCCTGTTTATCTGCGGCGGTGCCTTTGATGGTTTGGAGCGGGTTGTGGAACAGCGTTTAAACGCAGGTTCTATTGGTTTTAACGCAAATATTGTAGATAAAAATAAAACGGATATTGATGAACTGCTTCACCAGGTGCTGCCCCAGGATTTGACAAAATTTGGCCTGATTCCGGAGTTTATCGGACGTGTTCCTATTACGGTATCCTTAAATCTGCTGGATAAGAATACGCTGGTTCAGATTTTGTCCCAGCCCAAGAATGCTTTGACAAAACAGTTCCAAAAGCTGTTTGAGTTAGATGATGTAAAATTAGAGTTTACCCAGGATGCGTTGATGGCAGTAGCGGAGCTGGCGGCGGAAAGGAAAACTGGAGCCAGAGGCTTACGTTCCATCCTGGAGAACATTATGACGGATCTGATGTATGAGATTCCTTCGGATGATACCATTGGTATTGTAACCATTACCAGAGATGTAATCAGCGGGGAAGGGAAACCTGAGATTGTGTACCGGGATACGGCAGTACCCAGGGCTGCATCTTCCAGAAGGATGCGGAAAGATCAGTCCGGCGAAATTGCTTGATGGGCAACGAAATGACAGAAAGGGCGCTGCAAAACGTAAGGTTCGGCAGCGTCCTCTTTTGGCATATTTGACTCAGAAAGGATAAGAATGGAGCAAAAAGTATATACATTACCGGCAATTGCCCTTCGCGGGTTGACCGTCCTGCCTAAAATGATGGTTCATTTCGATATCAGCCGTGAAAAATCGATTGCCGCAGTCGAAAAAGCGATGGTAGAAGACCAGAAAGTGTTTCTCATCACCCAGAAACAGGCGGATATTGCGGAACCGGAACGAATGGATCTATTCCAGATAGGCTGTATCGCAATGGTAAAACAATTGGTTAAGATGCCGGGAAAGATTATCCGGGTGATGGTGGAAGGCCTGGAGCGGGCTGAAATTATGGATATGGATATGGAAGGGCCATGCCTGATGGCAGAAGTAGAGCAGGTTCTTCCCGGAGCCCAACTGGAACCATTGGAATATGTGGCTTCAGAAGCGATGATTCGTATCATAAAAGAGAAACTGGAAGAGTACAGCAAGGTGAATCCCAGACTGGTAAAGGAAATCCTTCCAAACCTTTTGATGATTCAAGATTTGGAAGAGCTTTTGGATCAGGTTGCTATTCAGATTCCTTGGGATTACGGGTTCCGCCAGTCAATACTAGAAAGCCTTTTCCTTTCGGTTCGCTATGAACATGTGGTTCACAGCCTGGTTTCTGAAATTGAGGTGGCAAAAATCAAACGGGACTTCCAGGCTAAGGTTAAGGCTGCCGTAGACAAAAATCAAAAAGATTATATTTTACGGGAGCAGATGCGGATTATCCGGAAAGAACTGGGAGAAGAAAACATCCAATCGGATGCGGATGAATACCAGAAGCAGTTAAAGAATCTGAAGGCAGGCAAAGAGGTAAAAGAGAAGCTGAAAAAAGAAATTGAACGGCTGAGGGCCATGCCGGGAGGCAGCCAGGAGGGAAATGTAATCCGCACGTATATTGAAACTCTTTTGGAGCTTCCCTGGAAAAAGGTTTCCAAAGATAATAATGATATTCATCATGCGGAAGAGATCCTGAATGAAGATCATTACGGTCTGGATAAAGTAAAGGAACGGATGCTGGAGTATCTGGCGGTACGTGTGCTGACGGGAAAGGGAAGCGGCTCCATTCTGTGTTTGGTAGGGCCTCCCGGAACAGGAAAAACATCCATAGCCCGTTCGGTAGCCCGAGCCTTAAACAAGCAGTATGTGAGAATCAGCCTGGGCGGCATCCGGGATGAGGCGGAAATCCGTGGACATCGGAAAACGTATGTAGGGGCCATGCCAGGACGGATTGTGGAAGGGCTGCGTCAGGCAGGCGTATCCAATCCGCTGATGCTGCTGGATGAAATTGATAAAGTAAGCAGCGATTATAAGGGGGATACCTCTTCCGCGCTGTTAGAAGTGCTGGACGGGGAGCAAAACATCCGTTTCCGTGACCACTATGTAGAGGTTCCCATTGACCTATCCCAAGTAATGTTTATTGCTACAGCCAATACTACCCAGTCAATTCCAAAACCATTGCTGGATCGCATGGAATTGATTGAGGTTAACAGCTACACTGAGAATGAAAAATTCCATATTGCAAAAGAATATCTGGTAAAAAAACAGTTAGAAAAAAATGGATTATCTCCAGAACAGGTTTCGATTTCGGATCATGCGTTGGAAAAAATAATTCATAATTATACAAGAGAAGCTGGCGTCCGGAATTTAGAGCGGCGGATTGGGGATATTTGCAGGAAATCAGCCAGGGAATTTTTAGAAGACAGGAAAAAAACAATCAAGGTAACAGAAAGTACACTGGAAAAATACCTTGGCAAGCAGCGGATTACCTTTGAGGACGCGGACAACGAGGATCAGGTGGGAATCGCGAGAGGGTTAGCCTGGACCAGTGTAGGAGGCGACACCCTGCAGATTGAAGTAAATGGAATGCCGGGAAAAGGAGAGCTTTTAATGACTGGGCAAATGGGGGATGTTATGAAAGAGTCTGCCAGGACTGCCCTCACTTATGTGAGAAGTGTTTGCCCGGATTACAATGTGAAGTATGATTATTTTGAGAAACATGATATCCATATCCATATCCCGGAAGGAGCGGTTCCGAAAGACGGGCCTTCTGCAGGCATTACTATGGCTACAGCCATGTTTTCAGCGGTAACTGGAAAAAAGGTTCGGGCTAAGATCGCTATGACAGGGGAAATCACACTGAGAGGCCGTGTTCTTCCTGTGGGAGGATTAAAGGAAAAGATTTTGGCAGCACGGATGGCTCATGTAACAAAGGTGCTGGTTCCGGAAAAAAATAAACCAGACATTAGCGAACTTTTAAAAGAGATCACAAAAGGTCTGGAAATTATGTTTGTCAGTCAGATGGAAGAGGTCCTGAAAGAAACCATAATAGAATAGGTGTATATTATGATTATTAAAAAAGCAGAACTGGAAACCGTATGTGGGATTACCAGCAAATTGCCGGAACATACTCGATTTGAATTTGCGTTTTCCGGAAAGTCAAATGTTGGGAAATCCTCCTTGATTAATGCCTTAATGAACCGGAAGTCGTTGGCCAGAACTTCTTCCCAGCCAGGCAAAACCCAGACCATTAATTTTTACAATATTAATGACGATCTTTATTTTGTGGATCTTCCAGGTTACGGCTATGCCAAGGTTTCGCTAGAAGCCAAGGAAAAATGGGGGAAAATGATTGAACGTTATTTAAAGAAATCCCAGGTTCTTCAAATCGTATTTTTATTGGTTGATATCCGCCATGAGCCTTCCGAAAATGATCGGACTATGTTTCAATGGATTGTATATAATGGATATCATCCGGTGATTATTGCCACAAAATTAGATAAGCTGAAACGCAGCCAGGTTGCAAAACATGTAAAGATGCTGCGGGAAGGTTTGGGAATGGAGAAACAAGACATCCTGATTCCTTTTTCAGCGGAAACGAAACAGGGAAGAGATGAAATTTGGGAATTAATTGAGCATATCATGGATTCCCGCAACGAAACAGTTCAAGAAACCTTTTAGAAAGGATGCTGCATAGCAGCATCCTTTCGCTTACTTGATTAAAGTTTGCCTGCCTAAAACATAAATTTGGCGGCGCCATTTTATACAGCTTCAGCGCTCTATTTCCGCTGTTATGGCAATTTCCTGAAGCTTAATTCGTACATAAGTTCGAAGTACTTTTACTGCCAGCATAATCATAAATACAGGCAGCACCACAAAGCTGTAAAAATAAAATTTCCAAAGTTTCCGCTTTCGTTCCCATTGTGCCAACGTTTGCCGGAGCCCTTTAACCGAAGCCTGTCCGGATGCTTTTGGCGCCTTTTTGGAGAAGCGAATCTGTTTTTTCATGTTCATTTCCTCCCTGAATGTTTTGCCCATTGTTTTTACCTTAGTTCCAACGTCCTTTTAAGAATGGCTGCTCATAAGGGATTTCATTGCGAACGCATAAATTTCCTGGCTTTTTGCCTGCCAGTTGCTGCACATATATTCGGCCTGGACTTTATCTGGAACCGATAGATTTAACTCGATCAAAGGAGATTTTCCTTCCCTTACTTCACAATGGACGATATAATCCTGGCTGGTTGATTTATAAAAATCGGAAATGATTCCAACCTCATTCCGAAGACGGAATTTATTTTCCTTTAAATATTGGTCGATATCTTCTATAATGGCAGGTGAAATTTTACTGCAAAAAAAATTCAGAGCATCAGAACCTTCTTTGGTGATCTCATACCGGGTGCTGTTGCGGATGGTTTCTTTCCGGATTAATCCGGTATCCACCAGTTCATTTAACGTTTGCTGGAGAGTAAAATAAGTTGTATAATCATGTTCCAGAAAGAAATTTGTTAATTGTGCGTTGGTGAGAGGGAAATTTACCTGCTGTAGCATATATAAGTTCATTAATTTATATAACGTTATCGGTTCTGAAAGCATCAGCTTTATGGCTCCTTTCCGTTTCGCATTTTTCGTTGCATTACTATGATAACAACTTAAGGCTTTTAAATCAAGCGGAAATATGATAGAATAATACAATATCAGGTAAATTTTCAGGTGACACAAATATGAAAGAACGAATTAATCTATTAGCCAGAGGGATTCTGGATATGGATGTCCCACAGATCCTGATTATGCCAGATCGGATTGAAGAAACTATCCAAGCCGGCTCAACAGGAGTATGGGAGTTTTATGTAAATAGTGGAAACGGCCTTCATATAAAAGGCCTGGCCTATACCAATCACACCAGAGTAACGGTGGCTACATCCGCTTTCGGAGGCTTGAGGAACCGGATTTCTTATGAGGTGGATGCAAGATACCTAGAAGATGGAGATACCATAAGTGGTGAGTTTGAGTTAGTGACGAATGGGGGAGAAAAGAAGCTTCCCTTCTTGTTCCGCGTACAGCTTGGCGTATCCGGACAAACCCTGGCAGGACTAAAAACCCCGGAGGATTTTGCGAAGCTTGCAAAAGAAAAGCCGGATACGGCGCTGCGTCTGTTTGATTATCAGGATTTTACAGAAACTTGTTTTATGCAGGATATCTATACCCGAGCAATTTACGACGGCTTAAAAGGCCATGGTGACAGAGGAAACCAGTTAGAAGAGTTTTTAGTTGCCCTGGGTCTTAAAAAACCGGTATCGTTTGAGGTTTCCCGGCAGTTAAGGAAGTATGATTATCCGGTGGATGGCGCCGAAGGGGTGATTGAACTTCGAAAGAACCTGTGGGGATTTGTTTCTGTGGAAGTGAAGGCAGACGGGGCATTTCTTGAAATAACGAAAAAACATGTAAGCGGCAGGGACTTTGAACAGGATATCTGCAGGATCCCTTATCGGATTTTACCAGAACGGCTTCATAGAGGAAAGAATTATGGAAGCATCCGCCTGAGTACGGCAAAAGAATCATGGGTGGTTCCGTTTCAGGTGGAAGGGGATGAAACGGTGGATGCCACATATGTAAGCACTTTCCGATTCCGCCAGGCGCTAATCCGGTTTGTCAGCCTTCGCCTGGAAGAGGCCTGCAACCGTTCCGATCGGGAGGTTCTTTGCCAGCGGATGCTTCAAGAATTGGATATTATGCAGAATGTGCCAGGAGATAAAAATCTGGCCGCTCTTTGGATGGCCGAAACCTTGCTCCGAACCGGAAAAGAGGAGCAGGCTTCCCGGATTTTAGAGGAATGCAGAAATGAAATCCTTTTATCCAGACGTGATATGATTGAGCATTACTGCTTTTATCAGTACCTTTGCCAGAAGCTTAAGCCAAATTCAGGCCAAAAGGAATCCCTCCTTCGGATGGTGAAAAAGCAGCTTGCTGAAGGAAAGTATCCATTTTTATTTTTTATCCGATTAGAATTAGATGAAACCGTAAAGGAAACACCGTACACATTTTTGGGGGATATACGGCGGCTGTACGAAAATGGGTTCCATAGCCCGTTTCTGTATCTTCACGCATACAGGCTTTTTCAGAATCATCCGGAATTTTTGCAGAGGATGGATGATTTTACCATACAGGTTTTGCATTTTGCCGCAAAAAAAGAAATTGTAGAAGAGAAGATGGCAGTACGGATTGCCAAGATGGCCGGATCGGAAAAGCATTACCAAATGTGGCTTCATCGGTTATTAGAGCAATTATATCAAAAGTATCCGAGAAAGGAAATTTTAGCGGCAGTATGCTGTATGATGATAAAAGGTGAGTGTAAGCAGGCGGAAGACTTTAAGTGGTATGAAAAGGCGCTGGCCAGCAAGATAAACCTGACCCGGCTTTATGAATACTATCTCTATTCGCTTCCGGATCATTATGATCATCTTCTTCCAAAGGAGGTATTGCTTTATTTTTCTTATGCCAATACCCCGGATGAAACAACCCGTTCTGCATTATATCAAAATATTTTGCAGTTTATGAAACCTTCTTCTAAAATATATCAAACGTATGAGCGGGATATGGAACAGTTTGCGATGAAGCAGCTATTCAAATCCCAGATCAGCAGCAGCCTGGCGGTTATCTATGATCATATGATTTTTAAAGATATGATCGATAAGCCGGTAGCAAAGGTATTGCCGGCAATTCTCCGCTCTTACCGGATTTTATGCAGGAACCAGCAGATGAAATATGTGGTGATCCGGTATGAGGAGTTAACAAAAGAGGACGTTTATCTCTTATCAGATGGAATTGCGTTTGTACCATTATTTTCGGATAAGGCCGTGATTTTGTTTCAGGATGCTTTTGGAAACCGATATTATGATGTATCCTATATTAAGATTCCGGTTATGAATAAGCCGGAATTGCTGGATCAGTGTTTTCAGATTAATCCGGAGCATTCTATGCTTAGCTTGACAGCATGCAGAACGATTATCTCCCAGGATTCGATTAATGAAAAGCAGGTTCATGTTTTGGAGCGTGCTATAAAAGAGCTTCCTTTTAACGAATTATATCGGAAGGTTCTTTTGGGTAATGTGATTCATTATTACCGGAATTTGGCGGGGGAAGAGAATTCAAGAACCAGCGAATGCGCTTATTTGCTTACATTGGATACAATGGCAATGTCACGCAAGGAGCGGATTTTGGTGTGCGAAACCTTAATCAGCCAGAATTATTTAGAAGAAGCATATCATATGCTAAAGACCTATGGCTGGGAAAGTATTGGGTCTTATTATCTTGCGAAGCTGTGCGGCAAAATGATTCTGCAAAATTTATTTGATGAGGATGAATTTTTGCTAAAGCTGTCCTTTCAGGTTTTTACAGCGGGAAAAGCCGACAGTGTGCTTCTGGATTACTTATGTGAACATTTTAACGGAAATTCCAGCCAAATGTTTAAACTTCTGTCCCAGGCGGCTTCTGCCAGGGTAGAACTATATGATTTGGATGAGCGGCTGTTGTGCCAGATGATGTTTTCTGGAAATGTCAAACGGTTGGAGCAGACCTTCTCATTTTACTCCAAACGGAAACGGCTGAATGAAACGGTAATGAAGGCGTATTTTACGGTAAAATCCATTGGCTATTTCTTAAAGCATGAACCAGCGGATGAAAAGGTGTTCGCGTATTTGGAAAGTACGGTAAACCGGGCGGAAGATATGGAAAAGGTTTCGCAAATTTACCTGCTGGCATTGACAAAATATTATTCAGAATGCCGTGAACTGGAAAACGATCAAAAGGCATTGTGCAAGCGCATGGTAGAACTTTTAATTAAGGAAGGGCTGATTTTTCCCTATACAAAAAAGCTTTCTTCCTTTGTGCGCATCCCTCAGTATATTCGGGATAAAGCTATGATTTGCTTTGAAGGGAGCAAAGAGGATCAATTGGAATTGTTTATCCGGATTCTTCCGGATGAGGAAAGCTTTCACCGGGAAGAGCTTAGACGTATTTATGAGGGGATTTTTGTCTGCCAAAAAGTACTGTTTGAGGGAGAAAAGCTGGAATATAAAATCTACCGGTATGAAAAAGATGAAGGGGAAAAGATGAAAGCCGCGGAAGGGAGCATCCTTTACGAGCTTTCAGGAAGCGACATAAAAGAAAGCCGTTTTGCACGATTAAATGATATGGGTTTGTGCTTAAGTATGAAAGAAGAAAACGGATTGAAAAAAAGCATGCAGGAGTATTTAACGCAAAACGCGGCGTTAGAAGAACTGTTTCCTGCTGCTGAGTAAAATTTGATAACGTTTCGATGATAGATGGTTGCGACAGAGAAAGGAGTGGGAAATGTCTGTGAACGGGCTTGTGATAGGGCTTGACTTGTGTGACAGCTATACACAAGTTGCTTGCGGCGGGAATGAAAAAATATGGATGTTTCCAACTGTAATAGGCAAAAAAAAAGAGGAAGACGGCTGGCGCATTGGCCAGGATGTCTATTTAGAAAAGCTGTCAGATGACGGGATCGTAGCTAGAGGTTTTTTAAGCTACGCCTGGAAAAAAGATCCTGCCGCAGTAAACGAATTTGGTTTTACCGGACAGGAGCTGCTGCAACATTTTTTAAAGCAGGTAATCGCAAAGGTAAAACAAGAACAAAACACGGAACGGATCCTCCAGTTGGTTGTTACCCTTCCAGAGGTAAACAGCCAGATCATGGACTGCTTGCTATATTGCGCGGATTATCTGGATGTGCCAAGGAACCGATTCCATGTAATCAGTTACAGCGAAAGTTTTCTTTACTATATTCTCAGTCAGAAAAAAGAGGTCTGGACGAATCAGGTGGCACTGTTTGACTTTTCGAAAGCTGGGCTTTGGTATTACGAAATGCGGGTGCAGCGGGGAGGACGCCAGGCAATGGTAACCGCCGATTGCCAGCAAATTGAAAATGGACTTACACTGGATCTTTTGGATACGTTTTCTGGAATGAAACAGGCAGACCGGATGTTATACATATGCGGGGAGCGGATGCTTTCGAAAAAATTGTTTTCGGCTATCCTGCTGACTGGCAAAGGTTTTGAAAAAACTGACTGGTCTTCCGGTTTTATGAAATTGATAGGGAAACGGAGAAAGGTGTATGCGGAATCCCATCTGTATGTAAAAGGGGCCGCCTTAAAGGCGGCGGATTTTGTGGCAGAAGAAACGGCATTCCCTTATATCATGATATGTGAAGGGCGGCTGAAGGCTACGGTTTCCATGGAAGTACTCCACGATGAACGGCTGACCCAGCTTGTAGTTGCCGCTTCCGGAGATAGCTGGTATGAGGCCAAAAGCATTATGGAGTTTATTTTGGATCAGCAAAATGAGCTGGTTCTGCAGGTTCAGCCAGTGGATGCGAAGGGAATCAGACAAATTAAGATTCCCTTAGAAGGCTTTCCGCCCCGTCCTAACAGGACTACCAGAATCCGGGTGCGTGTTGCGTTTTCGGATGAAAAAACCATGGTGATTGCGATACAGGATAAAGGCTTTGGGGAGCTGTTTCCGGCCTCCGACGCTATCATACGCAAGGAGATTGAAATATGAGTCTGATTTTATGCCGGATGGAGCCAGTCCGGAATCCGTTTGAGGTTCCGGAGCTGGGAGTACATCTTCATTCGTCCCAGGAGCTTTGCTATGTAATTTATAACAATCCCCTGCTGGTTATGGATGATTTTGTGGATAATCGTCTGATTCAATTTATACGCAAAGATTTAAATATGGAGCCGTTAGCGGAGAAGCTGGAGAATTGGAAGCGGAGCGGGGAAAGCTCCGACAATATGCTGCTTTTAATTTTAACCCATTGCCAGTATTATACTTCGGCTGAGGTGAGCCAGTACCGTCAGACGCTGATTGATTATCGAAAAAAACATCCGGCAGAGTATGGAAAGGAGCGGGCAGATTATCTGTTTGGGAAAAAGCAATACGGA
This sequence comes from uncultured Lachnospiraceae bacterium, assembly GCA_910589195.1. Taxonomy (GTDB): domain Bacteria; phylum Bacillota; class Clostridia; order Lachnospirales; family Lachnospiraceae; genus Caccovicinus. Next base: position 18,041 of record CAJUTC010000021.1, on the reverse strand, counting down.
CGGGCAATCCGCTTATATGAGAAGCTTTTGGAGATGGAGCCGGATCTGGTAATCAATGATCATTTTTTCAGCCGGGTTTTGTGCTGTCTTGGAGCCTGCCAGGCCAGACTGTTCCGGTTTGAAAAAGCTTATCAGGCATATGATCGTGCCTATTCGTATGATCGCCAGAATGAAGGGATTATTGAAAAAATATATTACTTAAAATCCTTTGAACCCAATATGCCGATTGCCCAGCGTTACCAGGCTGCTTTTACCAATGCCAGGCAGGACAAATGGGAGAAACGGATTATGGAGGCAAAGACCAAAGGCCAGGAATCAGAAGCAGTAAAGGAACTGGATGAGCTTTTTCTAAAGGATCAGGCACAGCGACTGCCTGGCGCCTCTGCTATGGTAAAAAAATGGAAGAAAGAATATCGAGGTATGTTATGAAATTTATGTATTGCCCGCAATGCGGGAGCCAATTGGAAAAAAAAGAAATCGGCGACGAAGGTCTGGTTCCCTACTGCGAAACCTGCAAACGTCCCTGGTTTGATATGCCCTATGCTTGTACTATTACACTGGTAATCAATGAACTAGAAGAGGTGGCGTTAATCCGCCAAGGGTATGTATCCGACCAATATTATGTCTGCGTGGCCGGATACATAAAATGCGGTGAAAGCGCAGAAGAAACAGCCAGAAGGGAGGTGATGGAAGAACTAGGTTTGAATCCGGAATCGCTCTGCTATACCAAAAGCTATTATTTTGAAAAAAATGATATGCTGATGCTTGCTTTTGAAGCACACGTAAAAAAGACGGAATTCCACCTTTCAGAGGAGGTGGATCAAGCCGCCTGGCTGACCTTTGAGGAGGCCCATGCCAATATGCGGAAAGGAAGCATTGCCATTCAGCTTTTGGAGAATTATTTTTATGGAAAGAAATAGCAGATGTGAGATCTGTGCCCATTTGATATACGATGAAGAAGAGGAGCAATACGTTTGCGCGGTAAATCTGGATGAGGATGAGATGGCGCGTCTTTTCTCTCATTACCAGTATGAGTGCCTCTACTTCCGCTTATATGATGAGTACCGGATTGTTAGGAAACAAATGTAAAATTAGTTTTATGTAAAATGTAAGAAGTGAGAATGAAAGGAAAATTAACATGAAACGAAAAATAGCCTCACTTTTAGCTGTTTGCATGTTGTTGCAGACACCTGCTTCGATGTTAACTGCGTTTGGAAGCAGTTTTTATCAAGTTCCGCATCGGGGACAGCAGGCCAAGAAGGCATCTGGAAGTAATGTAAAATCATCTTCTTCCAATGCCCAATTTTCAGTGACATCCAACGAGGAAGACAACATGGGGACACTGAAACTGGAAATTAAAAATTTTCTTGGGGCTAAAGACTGCAAACTTACTGCTTTTTTAGAACCCAGTGAATCGACAGCCAGAAAGCAGGAGCTATTAAACGGTTTGGACTGGGTTCTTGAAACCAACTGGGAAGGCGCGGACGGTTTCATTGGACAAAGCAGTGTGTTTGAAATGGGAGAGATTCCGGAAGGATCCTATCGCCTTACATTAGAGGGCATGGATGAGCCTGGGGCTTATCTGACTTACACCCAAGATGTTATAATCAAAGGCCAAACCATCACAACCCTTTATCTGTCCAATGATTACCCGGAATACTATGGATATGATGAAGAAGCAGTAAGCTCCAAACAAAAGATGGGCGTTTTGATGGCAGGAAATTTCACAAGCGGCGATCAGGCAAAAGAAGTCCTAGATGAAGCAGATTTGGAAGTAATGCTGGACGCTGTTTATGGAGCAGGGGAATTCGATCCTCTTTGTGATCTGAATGGCGATGATACTGTTGATTTAAGAGATTTGGAAATTTTTTCAAAATTTTATAACAACAGTGAAAAGCGGGAAGCAAAGGCCATTCATCAAACCATGATTACCCCAGACAGCATTCATCCCATTGGGAATCCGGCAGATGGTTCCGAAACAAAACCAGAAGATGTGGTAAGCATATTTTCTAATGTATCAACAGGCCAGGAACCATCGGTGTTAACCGCTTCCCCAAAAGATGGAGATCAGGCAGTATCCGACAGTAATTCGGTTACCGTAGCGGCTGAATTTACAAATCCAATTACGGCCAGGGGACTTGCCATCGTTCCACCTATGGGATCGGGAGATGCCATGGAAGATGGTGAAATTTCCTTTATCGCTGAGGATGGGAAAGAATATACGGTTATGGTAAAAAATGGAAAGCAGGTAGGGGATGCCAAACTGACAAACCGGCTTTCCACCGCGGCAGCCGATTCTTCCAATCAGCCAACAAGGCATGCCAGCCCATCTCAGATTTCTTATCAGATGATGGCTCTTAGTACAGAGGGAGAACCTACAGAAGAAGAAACGCCATTGGCAGAAGAGGAAGCTATTCAGGGAAAAACCGTATTAATTGATTTAGGAAAGCAGATTCCCATAAAGCAAGTTATTATCCGGATCACCAAAACGGTTGCCTCTACAAATTTGGCGGAAATTTCCAAGGTGGAATTTTTAAACCATATGGAAGATCATATTCCGGAACCGGATTTATCGATCCCAGATAAATTATCAGGTGATCCGGGGGATGCCGAGTTTATAATAACCTGGCGGCGTCAGGCAAATGTAACCGGATATGATGTGTATGTAGCAGGTGAAACCGAGAAAGGCGGGATTCAGGAACAGGTATTTAAGGGGATCACAGACACCAGCTATCTGGTAGAAAATTTAAACGGATCTGACTTAAGCAATAACAAGGAGTATACCGTAAAAGTGCGATCCGTAAATGACGACTGGAGAAGCGATTACAGTGAAGCGATTATCGTGATTCCGGAAGCTGCCCAAAAACCGAAACCACCAGAGCAGATTCAGGTTACCGGAGGCTACCAGAAGCTGACCGTAAGCTGGAAAAAGATGAAGAGTACCGATAGTTACACTTTGTACTACCGGGAAAAGGCCAATACAAATGGGGAATATACTGCTATTTCCGGGATTACGGAAACCAAGACCGAAATCACAGGCTTAAAAGATGACGTGACTTATGAGATTTACATGACAGGAACGAATCGCATTGGAACCAGCGGGCCATCTCAGCACTATATGGGTACTACTCTGATTTTAGAACCGCCTGTAACGCCTAATTTTAAACTTATCAATGTTCCAAACCCAGGCGGAGGACTTTCTCAGGGGATTGCCAGTGTGGATAATCATGTAAACAGTGTGAATCTGTGCAGCGAGGAATTTGCCGTAGTCGATGGCAGGTATGAAACTTCCTGGGTGCGTCTGGATTGGGATGCGGGATGCGTATATCCAGCCGAAAATAAAGCGCCGGTTATCACCTTTGACCAGCCTTATGAAATGGATACCATTGTTATCATCCCGGATTATGAACAGACCTATGGGTATAATGCCTGCAAGGCTTACTATTGGGATGAAAATGGAACCAAAAAAGAAGCAGCCGGAACCATCTTTGCAAAACAGGATCCCAAAGGGAAAATTTACTACGAGTTTACAGCGAAGGAGAAGTTTACAGCAAAGAAGATCCAGGTGACGGTTAGCGCGACAGCACGGCGGATCAGCTATGCGGAGTTAAAGTTTTACCAGTACCATGATTTAAAGGATCGGATTTTTAACTTGTATACTGATGACTTACATATGGTGCTTCGGCCAGAAGTAACAAAAGAACAGATCCAGAGCCTTTATGGAGAACTGGAATATGTGGATCCGGTATCCAATGAAAAAACCCCTCACTATGATCTGCTGAAGCTGGAGATTGATACAGCTTTGAAGATTTTTGAGCAGGGAGTAAGCAGCGCTGATGTTATCCGGATTGATGGAAAACTGGCGGCCAAACAAGATAGCCATACTGGCTTTAGCGGCGGCTTAAATACATGGCAGCCTATTGGCGTTACTGGCCTGGCAGGGGATAAGGTGATCCTTTATGTGGGCGGAGAAAAAAAGACCCAGGGAGAAGCAACCTGCCTGGAAGTGATTGCGACCCAGTATCACAGTGAGTCTTCCAATTTATTTAAATCAATGGGCCAGTTAAAGATCGGGCCAAATGAAATTACTATTCCAAGAATTACCAGCATGGCGGATGCGGAAGCAGGCGGTCAGCTCTATGTCCGGTATAACGGAAATTATAATGCGGAAGAATACGCGGTCCGTGTGGAAATTCCAACTGCTTCGGAAGGCGCGTCCAGCGCGGCCAAAATTCCGGTGCTGAATGTATTTGGTGTAACCGAAGAGGAACGAAATACCAGGATGGAAGCATATGTGCAGGAATTAGAAGCATGGAATCCAGAGGAAATGCATGAGAAATACCATCCGTCCTCAGAATGCGCATATGATGAAAAGAATTGCGTTTTCGGCGCGACGGATATTGCCGGGAGTAAGGTAATGTTCTCCCTTCCGGCCAATTGTGTGCTTGCAGGTCTGAACCGTTCCGATCGAACAAAAGTCCAGGTATTGGATGATACCTTGAATGCGATGGACGAAATGCTTACGTTATTCTATCAGCACAAAGGGTTAAGTGATGATCCGGATGCCGGGGTTAAGAACCGGATGCCGGTGAGCCGGATTAACATTCGGTATCAGAGAATGTTTGAAGGAGCCTTTATGTATGCCGGAGGTGCCCATATTGGCATTGAGTGGGGTTCCGCAGCCGGTATGATGGCGGGACGTCCTCTTGTGGCAACCAATGGGCAATATGTGTCGGGCAGTTATTTTGGCTGGGGAATCGGCCATGAGATTGGCCATGAAATTAATGAAGGGGCTTATGCAGTAGCAGAAGTAACCAATAATTACTATGCGCTCCTTGCCCAGGAAATTAATCCAGCTTATGGGGGACGCTGGCGTTATCCAGACGTTTACAAAAAGGTAACGTCGGGAGCTATGGGGCCGTCTTCTAACGGTGCAGTCCAGCTTGCCATGTACTGGCAGCTTCACTTAGCTTATGATAAGGATCCTCATTTTACAACGTATGATGCGTACCAGGAACAGTTTGACAGCTTGTTCTTTGCAAGGGTGGATTCTTACGCAAGAGATACCTCCGCAGCGCCAAAACCAGGCGGCGTTAGCCTGTCCCTTGGAGGAGATAAGGATAATAACCTGATGCGTTTGGCTTGCGCGGCTGCCCAAATGGATGTTCTGGAATTCTTCCGGCGCTGGGGCATGGAGCCGGATGAAATGACACGAAAGTATGCGGAACAGTTTAATAAGACGGAAACCAGGGCAATCTGGTTGGCCAGCGATACCCAATGGGAAAACGCACTGGCAAATCCACAGCCGGATGATGATACTCAAAGCAGCATTACAATCAGTGGATCAGTCAGCTACAGTGAAACCAATGGTAGCGGGAATGAAGTAACCATTGATTTAAGCCAGGATGGTTCCGGTGAATTTTTAGGCTATGAGGTGTTCCGCTGTGAGTGGAAAGGAAGTACGTATACACGAAGGCCCATATGCTTTGTGCCGGCTGGAGAAAGTTCGGCAACAGATGTGGTTTCGACTGTCAACAACCGGGCTTTTACCTATGAGGCGATCGGCTATGATATCTGGCTCCGGCCAACAGAACCTGTGGAGTTGGGAACGGTGAGAGTATCCCATAATGGCGGTTTAAGCAGCCAGGAGATGACAGCCGATACCAATATGGTGACTGTGGACGTTGTAGATGATGAAGAACCTTCTGATGACTACCCGGATGTGGCAGAAAAGAAGGATATCAACCGTGTGGCAGACGGAGATAATGACACCACCTTTACCGGCTCTACAAAGAATGGGGAAACCCCGGAAATTATTTTGCATTTGAACCGTGAGGAAATCCTGACAGGATTGGAATACCGGTTAAAAGGCAGTGGAACCCCCATTCAAGCGTTTGAAGTTTATGTAAGCCAGGATGGCTCAACCTGGGAAAAGGCAGCCACGGAAGAAACCGCGTTTACCCTTAAAGAAACAAATGGGGTAAAGACCCAGCAGATTATTTTCAGCAGCGAAGCAAAAGAAGGGGAAGGCCGACAGCTTTGTTCTTATGAAGCTTCTATGGTGAAATTAACAGCGCCCGGGCAGGCAGGAACGAAGCTTTCCGTTTCGGAACTTATGCTGATTGGGCAGACCGGGGATAAAGTAGATCTGGATTCTGACGGAATCGGATTTCTTCAGGAGGATTATAAAAATCCTCAGGATAACACGACGATTTTAATCCCGAAAGGATCGCTGATTTTCACCGGGACTTATGCAGGAAACCCAGCGTATAACACGGTGCTTCTCTGGGATGGAAATGGAACTATAGTAGGAGGAAGTGACGGAACGGATATTGTAGCGAAACAGCTAATTTTTGCGGATGATCCAGGCGATGGGGATCTGCGTGATATCCGTGACGGAATATGGGTATATTATATCGAACCAGATAATATACCACAAAATTTGCCTGCTACAGTACGTGCTGAATTATACCGGGTGAATAATGCCATTGAACAATCCGGGCAGAGGCTGGTAAGTTCTACTGTATTTGTAGATCTACCAGATTCGATTCCCAATATTAACTTTCAGGGAGAGAAAGGAGAATAAGAAGAATGAAACGAACGATCCGAACGATTCTTTTAGGCGCGGCGGCCTGCTTGACGGCAGCCGCGGTGGCGCTCCCCCTGAATTTGTTTTACGCACAGGCAGCAGGGTTTGTAAATTGGAAGGATGCGGGGGAGCAGGACGGAAAAAATGCCGTCGAAATTTCAGTCCGCCTGAGAGAGGAAGAAATTTTTGAAGAAAGCGCAACCTTTCAAGTAGGATTCCTTTTAAAGCAAGCAGACGGAACCGCGCTAAAGGAAGAGGACTGCGATTTCCAGTTTAGTCAGGGAATCAAAGGAAATCCTAAGGTAGTTGTTTCTGACTGCCGCTATATGGGAGAAGGCGAGATGCGGATTTTGGTTTCCAGCAGAAAAGCCCCCGATGGAAGCGGAGGTATTCTGAATAAGGAAAGTGCGTTAACCCTGGGGAAATTGTATGTGGAATCGGAGCAAGATGTTACAGTAACCTTGATTGAAGAGCAATGCAAAGCGGTTGATGAGCGGGGAAACCTTACTGAAATTAATTGGCTGGGTGAGGAAAAGCAGTATACGTTCCAGGCTGGAAACGATCCGGGAACTACGCCTTCTGAACCTGGCTCTTCGGAAGAAGATCCGGGAAATAACGATGATCCTTCAAAGCCAGATCCTGAAAATCCCAGTACAGGCGATAACAATAATGGGGGAAACCTGATTGGCGGCAGTTCTGGCGGAAGCGGCAACCGTGTAAGACGCTCTTCTTCTGGTGGCGAAAGCATAGAGGATTATATCGAATCCAGCACAGGCCCTGGTCTGGCAGTTGAGGCAAAAGGCGATTGGGAAGCCGTATCGGGAGGACTGTGGAAGTTCCGGTTTGAAAACGGAACTTATGCAAGGAATGAATGGATTTATGTAAAAGGCCTTTGGTATCGGTTAGGCAACGATGAAATCATGATAACCGGCTGGTTCCAAGACAATGGTCTTTGGTACTATTTAAAGCCAGATTCCGGATATATGACCACTGACTGGCGTTTTGTAAATGATCATTGGTACTATATGGGAACTAATGGCATTATGCGAAGCCAGGGATGGCGCCAGATTGACGGAAAGTGGTATTACTTAAATCCAGTAGTTCCAGTTCCAAGGCAGACGACCGATCCCGTTACCGGGGCAGTGATAATGACTACTGAAGGCCAGCTTCCGCAAGGCGCTATGTATGCGAATACCACAACACCTGACGGGTATCACGTAGACGCAAACGGAGTATGGATTCCATAAGAGATTTCCTTTCGTTTTACGATTTCTGCTTGACAAACAGGGAAAAACTCATTATGATTATGTAATATCCTGAAATCATAGGAAAAGGCTGAGAAAAAGAGGAGTACATCTGTAACAAACCTGGCAGAGAGGGGCATCCATAGGCTGAAAGGCGCCCTGAGGAAATAGGATGGAAGGTAGCTTTGGAGCCGGAGCTTTGAAACGGTCAGGTTTTACCGGATTAGAGGTTCACGGGATGTCCCGTTACAGACATTGAGTGCCAAAACGGTTCCCTTGAAACACGTCTGGCAGAAGAAAGGTGGTACCGCGTTGATTCGCCCTTTACATAATTTTATGTAAAGGGCGTTTTTTTAGGAAAATGCGTTCTATAAATCAAAAACCCCTCTGGGGGATGCGCACGCTTTTCTATCGGATAAAACGCTCTTACTGTGGCGGGACGGAATGGTCTTGTTAAAGCTATCTGCCGCAGGCGGGGAATTTACGAAACAGGAATTTTTTGTTTCTTGGGAACAAGGGAATAAAGGGAGGTGGAAACAATTGCGGGAGCAGCTTACAAAAAGTGATGTTAAAAAAATCGAAGAGGAGATAACACACCGCAAATTAGTCATCCGTAAGGAAGCCATTGAGGCAGTCAAAGAAGCTAGGGCTCAGGGAGATTTAAGTGAAAATTTTGAATACTATGCAGCGAAAAAATATAAAAACCAAAATGAAAGCCGGATCCGATATTTGGAAAAGATGCTTCGCACGGCTGTGATCGTATCGGATCAGTCGAAACAAGATGAAATCGGAATTAATAACACAGTAGAACTGTATTTTGAAGAAGATGATGAAATCGAAACCTATCGCCTTGTTACGTCCATCCGGGGGAATTCTATGAAAGGCTTTATTAGTATTGAATCCCCGTTAGGAAAAGCGATTAAAGGGCATAAAGAAGGGGATCGGGTTCATGTCCAGGTAAATGAAAAGGCTGGATATGATGTGGTTGTGAAAAAGATTATAAAGACAGAAGATGACAGCCAGGATAGTATCAGAGGATTTTAGGAGGAGAAACTCATATGAAAGAACTAGAAAAAACGTATCATCCGGCGGCCATAGAGGAACGTTTGTACCAAAAGTGGCTGGATAAGAAATACTTCCACGCAAAGGTAAACCCGGAAAAAAAGCCATTTACGATTATGATGCCGCCGCCTAATATTACAGGCCAGCTCCACATGGGCCATGCCCTGGATAATACCATGCAGGACATTCTGACCCGTTTTAAGCGGATGGAAGGATATGAGGCGCTGTGGCAGCCGGGAACGGATCACGCCGCGATTGCCACAGAGGTTAAGGTAATTGATAAGCTGAAGCAGGAAGGGATTAATAAGCAGGATCTGGGACGTGAAGGTTTTTTGGAGAAATGCTGGGAATGGAGAAAAGAATACGGCTCCCGAATTATTAACCAGCTTTATAAATTGGGTTCTTCCGCTGACTGGGATCGGGAACGGTTTACCATGGATGAGGGCTGTTCCGACGCTGTTGAGGAAGTATTCTGCAAATTGTACGAAAAGGGATATATCTATAAAGGCTCCAGAATTATTAACTGGTGCCCTCTGTGCCAAACCTCAATATCAGACGCGGAAGTCGATCACGTGGAACAGGATGGTTTCTTCTGGCATATTAATTATCCGGTGGAAGGAGAACCAGGGCGTTTTGTAGAGATTGCAACAACCCGCCCGGAAACTATGTTAGGGGATACGGCAGTGGCCGTAAATCCGAAAGATGAACGGTATCAGGATCTGGTAGGGAAGATGTTAAAGCTGCCTCTGACGGATCGTCTGATTCCAGTAATCGCGGATGAATACGTAGATGAGGAATTTGGCACTGGCTGTGTAAAGATTACCCCGGCCCATGACCCGAATGATTTTGAGGTAGGAAAGCGCCATAGCCTGGAGGAAATTATAATTTTAAATGACGATGCTACAGTGAATGTGCCAGGCCCCTATTTCGGCATGGATCGCTATGAAGCCAGAAAAGCTATGGTAAACGATCTGGAACGCCAGGGTCTGCTGGTAAAAGTGGTTCCCCACTTCCATAACGTAGGAACCCATGAGCGATGCGGCACTACTGTAGAGCCTATGGTAAAGCAGCAATGGTTTGTCAAGATGGAAGAAATGGCAAAACCGGCAATTGAAGCTTTGAAAACCGGCCAGCTAACTTTTGTTCCAGAAAGTTTTGGAAAGACCTACCTTCATTGGCTGGAAGGCATCCGTGACTGGTGTATTTCCAGGCAGCTATGGTGGGGCCATCGGATTCCGGCCTATTACTGTCAGGACTGCGGGGAAATTGTTGTGGCAAAGGAAATGCCAAAGGTATGCCCCAAATGCGGCAGCAGCCATTTTCGGCAGGACGAGGATACGCTTGACACCTGGTTTTCCTCTGCGCTGTGGCCATTTTCTACATTAGGCTGGCCAAAAGATTCTGAGGAAATGAAGTATTTTTATCCTACGGATGTTCTGGTAACGGGATATGATATTATTTTCTTTTGGGTAATCCGCATGGTATTTTCCGGAATTGAACAAACGGGGAAATGCCCCTTCCATACCGTATTGATCCATGGGCTAATCCGGGATTCCCAGGGAAGAAAGATGAGCAAATCCCTGGGAAATGGAATCGATCCGCTGGAAGTAATTGATAAATACGGCGCGGATGCTCTCCGTATGACTTTAATTACCGGAAATGCCCCTGGAAATGATATGCGTTTCTACTGGGAACGAGTAGAAAACAGCCGAAATTTTGCAAATAAAGTTTGGAATGCGTCCCGGTTTATTATGATGAATATAGAGAAGGCGCCAAATGCAGAGGCGGATCTTTCCCAACTGACTATGGCTGATAAATGGATCCTTTCAAAGGTAAACATGCTGGCTAAAGACGTAACGGAAAATCTGGATAAGTATGAGCTTGGGATTGGCCTTCAAAAAGTATATGACTTTATTTGGGAAGAATTCTGCGATTGGTATATTGAGATGGTAAAGCCCAGGCTGTACGCAGAGGAAGATACCACAAAAGAGGCGGCTATCTGGACGCTGAAAACCGTATTAATCCAGGCTTTAAAGCTTCTTCATCCGTTTATGCCGTTTATCACGGAAGAAATTTTCTGCAACCTTCAGGAAGATGAGGAATCCATTATGATCTCCTCCTGGCCGGTATGGAAAGAAGAGTGGAATTTCGCAACAGAAGAGCAAGCGGTAGGAATCATTAAAGAAGCTGTTCGGTCTATCCGGAATGTGCGGACATCCATGAATGTTCCTCCCAGCAAAAAAGCAAATGTGTTTATCGTTTCCCAGCAGGATAAGCTGCTTGAAATTTTCGCACGCAGTAAGGCCTTTTTCGCAACATTAGGCTACGCCAATGAAGTGGTACTGCAAAAGGATAAAACGGGAATTGATGAGGACGCGGTATCAGCCGTAATTCCACAGGCATCGATTTATATGCCGTTTTCGGAATTAGTTGATATTGAAAAGGAAATTGCCAGGTTGAAAGCAGAGGAAACAAGGCTTCACGGCGAACTGGAGCGGGTGGATAAAATGCTGGGGAATGAGCGATTCATCAAGAAAGCCCCTGCTGCCAAAATTGCGGAAGAAAAAGGAAAACGGGAAACGTATACCCAAATGTTAGAGCAGGTAACAAAACAATTGTCCCATTTGGAAAGAAAGGGATAACATCTGATGAAATTGAAGAATGCATTGCTGCTTTTTTTGACTGCGTCCATATGGGGTGTTGCCTTTGTAGCGCAAAGCGTAGGGATGGAATATGTGGAACCCTTTACCTTTAATGCGGTCAGAAGCTTGATCGGCGGCTTTGTCCTGATTCCGGTGATTGTTCTGTTTGGAAAAAAGAGGGCAAGGAAACGTTCTGCCTGTGCCAAAAAAGAAGAAAGAAAAACCTTATTGGCCGGAGGGATTGCCTGCGGAACGATGCTTTGTTTGGCTTCTAATTTCCAGCAGTTTGGAGTGCGGTACACTACGGTGGGAAAGGCAGGCTTTCTCACCGCATGCTATATTATTATTGTTCCTGTCCTTGGAATTTTTATGAAGAAAACGTGTGGAAGGACTGTCTGGGCGGCAGTTGGCCTGTGCGTGGCGGGACTTTATCTGCTGTGTGTGGAAGCAAATCAATTTTCCATATCCAAGGGAGATGGTTTCGTTCTAATCTGTGCCTTGCTGTTTTCCTTCCACATCCTGGTTATCGACTATTATTCTCCTAAGACAGACGGAGTTATGCTTTCCTGCATCCAGTTTTTTGTCAGCGGGTTGTTATCATGTGTAATGATGATACAATTTGAACATCCAGCTTGGCGGAATATTCTGGCTGCCTGGGCGCCGATCTTATATGCGGGGGTAATGAGCTGCGGTGTGGCGTATACGCTGCAGGTGATAGGGCAGAAGGGAATGAATCCTACGATTTCTTCCCTGATTTTAAGCCTGGAATCCAGCATCTCTGTGTTGGCAGGATGGCTGATTTTAGGGCAGAAATTAAATGGGCGACAGTTTTTGGGCTGTGTTATCATGTTTGGCGCAATTATATTGGCACAGCTTCCGCAAAAAAATACGAAGCTTCAAAAACGCTAGTGTACTGACTGGATATAATCCGGACAATACACTAGCGTATGTCTGAAACGGGATTTTCGTCGATTTTTTTCGAGAAAATTTAGTTGAAAATCCTGCAGGAACCTTTATAATCAAATTGAAAGGCCAAAACGATGAACGCAGAAGAATATTTAAACCAGATTCCTATGTGGACCAAGGAAAAAAATTCGCTGGCCCATATTAGAAGGTTTTTGGAATACCTTGGAAATCCAGACAAAGAAGTTCCTGTGATCCATGTGGCAGGAACAAACGGAAAAGGTTCCGTATGTGCCTATTTGACTCAAGGTCTTTTTGCTGCGGGATACCGGGTAGGCACATTTCTTTCCCCCCATTTGGTGAAAATTCAGGAAAGATTTCTTCTGAATGGCCAAATGGCAGAGGAAGGTTTATTCGAAGAAAGCTTTCGCAAAGTGAAAGAAGCGGCAGATGTACTGGTAAAACAGGGGCTGCGCCATCCCACATTTTTTGAATTCCTGTTTTACATGGGAGCCGTGTACTTTGCAAGGCAGAAAGTGGATTTTTGGGTGGTGGAAACAGGTCTTGGAGGACGGCTGGATACTACCAACGTTATTGAACATCCACTTATTTCAATCATTACATCAATTAGCCTGGATCATACCAATTATCTGGGAGAAACCATAAGGGAAATTGCGGAAGAAAAAGCGGGAATTATAAAAAAAGGAATTCCCGTTATATTTGATGCCAATGATGAAGAGGCAGCACAAGTAATTCGTCAGCGTGCCATAGAACAAGGTTCTCCTTTCTTTCCAATCAGCAGGCAGGATTTTCATTTGTTAAAAGCCACAGGCAGTATACCGTATGTGATGGAACTGAAAAAAGAAAAGACGCGGATGGTACTTCCATTTCCGGCGCCGTATCAGGCCGATAATGGGGCATTGGCCTGGAAGGCTTTTACGGTGCTGATGGAAAACGGGCGGATCGAAAAGAAACGAGAACCACTGTTGATGAAAGGCATGGAATCCACGGTCTGGCCTGGACGGATGGAAGAGATTTGCCCTGGAGTGTTTTTGGATGGCGCTCATAATCCTGCTGGCATGGAGGCTTTTACAATGGCTGCTTCTGCCATAGCCAAACGACAGCCACAGGGAAGGATACTGGTGCTGTTTGCTGTAGTATCGGATAAAAACTACCAAAGCATGATATCGTGCTTATGGAATCAGTTACATCCTGATCTGACAGCAGTAGTTTCGCTGCACAGTGAAAGAGGTCTGAAAGCAGAACAGCTTAAGAGCCTGTTTTTGCGGGAAATGGACTGCCAGGTAGAAGGCTTTGAAGAAGTGAAAGCAGCGTTCGAATTTCTCCTTGATGAAAAAGGAAGCCAGGATTTTCTTTTCTGCGTCGGCTCCCTGTATCTGATTGGGGAGATTAAGGCAGAGCTTGAGAGGAGGTACCATGATTAATTTTGAGGAAGAAATCGCGCGTTTTAAGCCAAGTTTAGAAGTGGAAGATGTGGAAGACGCGATTGTAAAAGCGGACTTAACCGATATGACGGATATTATGATGGAATTGCTGAAGGGGATAAAGGAAGAATAAATATTGATGGATTATATGAAAAGGAACCACCAGATTGCAAATAGCTTATACAATCTGGGATTAGAAAAAGCAAAACTCCGTGATTTAACAGGAGCCATTGAATGCTTAAAGAAAAGCCTGCGTTTTGATAAATACCAGATGAACGCCAGGAACCTGTTAGGACTGGTATTTTATGAAATGGGGGAAACGCCCCATGCCCTGACTCAATGGGTTATCAGCATGAACTTAAAGCCAGAGGGAAACCCTGCTGACCGCTATCTGGATGAAATTCAAAGAAAACCCGGACAGTTAGAACGGGAAAGCCAAATGATTAAAACCTATAACCAGGCTTTGTTCCAAATCCGGATGAAAAGCATGGACTTAGCAGCCTTGCAGCTATCCAATGTAACTGAGGCAAATCCACGGTTTGTTAAGGCTCATATGCTGCTTGCCCTTATTGATATGTCCAATGGAGATTATGTCAAAGCGGGCAAATCCCTGTACCGTGTGCTGCAGATTGACAAAAGTAATCCAAAAGCTCAATGGTATATGTCGATTGTAAAGCAAAATACAAAACGGGAGGATGTTGAAAAAAAGAAGCTGAAAAATGCGTTTTCTCATCGACAGATGGCAGACGATGATACGATTATCCCTCCGGAATATAAAGAAAATACGGGATGGGGCAGCATTTTAAATATTATAGCTGGACTTATTATTGGCATGTTAGTAATATTTTTCCTGGTAATGCCGGCAAATACCAAATCGCTGAATACTGCCCATAATCAGGAACTGATTCAGTATAGTCAGAAAATCAGCGAACTGAACCAGCAGTTAACCGCAAAGACACAGGAATACGATGAATTAAAGGCGTTATCAGATGAAATGGAAGCTCAGATTGCCGCAATCGACGGGGATCATCAGGCTGTGCTGGCCCAATATCAGGCAGTTATTGGGATTTTGCAGGCCTATCAGAATGAGGATTTGATGACAGTGGCCCAGCTTTATACTTCCTTAGATTCATCTTTGATTACGGAACCAAGTATCCTGCAGATCATTATGGCAGTCACACAGGATATGACAACCAATGGATTCCAAACATTAGAGGATTTAGGAACATCTTCCTGGAATGGAGGAAATCTGGCCCAAGCAATTACCTATTATGAAAAGAGTTTGGAGGTTAATCCTAATAATCCGTCAGCTATGTATCTTCTTGGACGTGCCTATCAGCAGACCGGAAATACGGAACAGGCAAATAGCTGGTTTGGAAAGATTATTGATGAATTTCCGGATTCTAACCAGGCAGACCAGGCAAAGGAAGCAAGAGGATATTAAGGTATGCCAAAAATGGCATTATTTCATGTTAGAATATTGAGAAAAGATGAAAGAACACTACAAAAGAGAAACCGCTTTGTAGGTTCTTTCTTTTTCTATCATTAGGTAAGTTTTTTAAACTTCCCTGTGACAGAAAAGGCTCTTACAGGCCTGTAAGGACGAAGCGGTGGCATCATAAAAACATAGACAGGAAAAACGAATTGAAATATGGAAAGGGGACTTTTTATGAGCCGAAGCACATTTTCCTATGAAGCTAAGGGCGCTGTCCTGGTGATTCATCTTCCAAAAGAATTGGATCACCATAATTGTCTTGATTTAAAATATGAAACGGATTTACTGCTGGCTGAAAATTATGTTAGCCGAATCGTTTTTGATTTTAGCAATACAGAATTTATGGACTCTTCCGGTATTGGCGTATTGTTAAACCGTTATAAACAAATGACAGGAAGCGGAGGTAGCGTGGCCATCTATGGAGTAGGCGCACAGGTACATCGAATTTTGAACGTAGGAGGATTGGCACGTCTAATGCCTTGTTTTGAAACAAAAGAAGCAGCGCTGGCTGTTTAGGATGGATAATTGGACAAAAGGAAAGCGCGCTGATTGGTTTGGCCAGATAGATTGAATAGAAAAAGCAGCGCTGATTGGTTCTTCGGAATGAACGGAGGCAGAAAAGAAGCAGCGTTGATTGTTTCTGAGAACGATTTGGGATATCAGGCCGGAAGGTGGGAACCAAGACAAAAGAATCAGAAAGGAAGGGGAAAAATGGACAACATAGGAAATGAGAATCCGCAGAAAAAGAAAGAAGGCGGACCAGACACAGATACAATCCGTCTGGAAATAGGAAGCTTATCAAAGAATGAAGAATTTGCCAGAGTGGTAATCGCGGTATTTATGAGCCGTATGAACCCTACATTAGAGGAAATTGATGATGTGAAAACGGCGGTGTCCGAGGCCGTTACCAATGCGGTAATTCACGGTTACAGGAAAAATCCGGGAATTATATACATAGAAGCTGCCATTACAGGCCAGGAACTTACAATCATAATAAAAGATAACGGAAGCGGAATCGGAGATTTGAAAAAAGCTATGGAACCAATGTATACTTCAGATAAAAGCGGCGAACGCTCTGGTATGGGATTTTCCTTTATGGAAGCTTTTATGGACAGTTTAGAGGTAGAATCACAGATAGGAAAAGGAACAACTGTCCGGATGAAAAAGCGGATAGGAGGATAACCGCCCTATGGATGAAACAATGAATCTGATTCAAATGGCTCACGAAGGAGATAAAGCCGCCCGGGATCGGCTGGTTGTAGAAAATATGGGTTTAATTTGGAGCATTGTACGCCGATTTGAACGACGAGGATATGAAATGGAGGACTTGTTTCAGATCGGTTCCATCGGGCTGATGAAAGCAGTGGATCATTTTGACTTAAGCCTAGGTCTGAAATTCTCTACCTACGCTGTTCCAATGATTACAGGAGAGATCAAACGTTTTTTGCGGGATGACGGTATGATTAAAGTAAGCCGCTCCTTAAAGGAACTGGGAATCCGGGTGAATGGAGCCAGGCAGGAATTGAATGGCAAATTAGGCAGGGATCCAACAATTGATGAAATTGCCCAATGCCTGGGGGAAAGCCGTGAGCAAGTAGCGGCTTCCATTGAATCCGCGGCGGAAATCGAATCCTTATACCGCTCTGTAAACTATAACGATGAACCAGGCATGTACTTGATTGACAGGATTCCGGAAGAAAGCGAAACTCAGGAAAAATTGTTAAACAAAATGGTGTTGAAAAAGCTGGTATCTGAGTTGAATAGCCGGGATCGGGATATTATTTTGCGCAGATATTTTTACAACCAAACTCAAAGCCAGGTGGCAAAAGACTTACATATTTCCCAGGTTCAGGTATCACGTCTGGAAAAGAAAATTTTAAAATCAATGCGAGAAAAAATCGTATAGAATTCAGGGAATCGGACATACTGGAAAAAGATTCAGAAATAAAAATCTTTTAAGAAGGTGTGTAAAATGGATTCCCTGAAATTTATTTTAGGCGTAGCAATTATGATACTTTGTACGGGCCTGATTGGACTCATCATATGGATTGTCCTATTCGGTCTGCCAAAAGAGGCAATGGATGGAGGAACCTTAGTACAGGCTTTCTCAGGGCTGTATGATCGGCTTAAGGCGCTGAAATCTCTTGTGTAAGTTTGACTGTTATCCATCAAAATAATAGCAAATGGATAAATTTGTTTATCGAACGATCAATCAGACAGCATGCAAATCATTTAAAGATGCGGAAAGGCGGGATTCTGTGAGCAACGGAAACGAAAAAGATACAAAAGGAAAGCAGGTATATTTAAAGCTGAATCAAATTACGGAAGTCCAAAAGAAAGACGTATATTTAAAAGATGTGGCAAAGGTAGCCTGCCAGGATCCGGCTTTGCTGAATAAATGTAATTGTTTAAAGATAAAAAAAATCCGGGAAGACAGGCAGAGGCGGTATGTGGAAGATGTGATAGATGTAATTGACCAAATCAGCCAGCTTGATCCCAATATCCAAGTAGATAACCTGGGTGAAATTGATTATATTATTGATTACCATCCGCCAAAGGCGAACCATCAGGCATGGCAATGGATGAAAACCATTTTTGTCTGTATTATTAGTTTTTGCGGAGCCGCCTTTGCCATTATGACGTTTAACAATGATGCCAATG
>CAJUTC010000020.1 GCA_910589195.1 uncultured Lachnospiraceae bacterium | reverse complement strand
TGATAAGGAAGATAGAAGTTTTTTTCAGGAAGGGAACAAGATTATTACTGTGATTATGTTTTTTATAGGATTTTCCCTGATTCTGGTTAAGGATGTATTTGCGATTCTTCTTGGTGAGAAATATAGACAAGCCGCAATGATTCTTCCCTTTTTAATATTTAATCCGATTATGTATACAATTTCTGAAACGACAGTTTCAGGCCTGGTTTTTATGAAAAAAAGCAAGATGCAAGTTTTTGTTGCCGCTGGTGCCTGCCTGACGAATTTGGTTGGTAATTATATTTTTGTTCCGATATTGGGTGGCAAAGGAGCGGCGATATCAACCGGTCTATCATACATTGTGTTTTTTGCTTTACGAACTATTTTTTCCAACAGATACTTTTATGTGGATTTTAGCTTAAAGAGATTTTCGATTCTTACGGTTCTTGCTATCCTATATGCTTTTTATAATACGTTTGTGAAGTTTAACTATTTGTGTGTTGTATTTTATGTGGCGATCATGACAATCATGTTTGCGCTCTATAAAGATACAATAATCTGGGGGATTAAATATCTCATTGATATTTTTACGAATAAAATTTTACGGAGGTAATTACAATGAAATTGTCGATTTTACTTGCCATTTCTCGTTCATTTATAATTAATATTTTCCTTTTCGGAATGGGAGGGTAAAGCTTCCCCTTCTAATATCAAATCATGTTAAGTGTAAGGGATTAAGGCGCGGCAAGAAAAGATAGAATATTTTTTGGCTTTGGTGGTACAGAAGGGATTTGCGAAAACAAAAGGGGATATTTTATAATCGGAAATAACGTCCTTCTTGGGTGGAATGTAAATGTGAGGGACGCTGATGGACATAATATGGTTTATAGCCGGATATCCAGCCAAGGCTATTCGAAACAATATTGAATGGGAACGATGATTTTGGTCATAATACTGTCAAAAATGGAAAAAAGAATAGCAAGATTTCAGAAAACCTATTCCATTTAGTAGGTTGAAGCAGTATAATAGAACCAGTTACAAAATTTCCATTTGTAATCGCATCATTGCACCAATAAAAATAAATTCTTAAATTTGATCCTGGATGAAGAAGTTTAAAATGAACATTGTTTAAGGGAAATCCGAATATATTTCCCCCATCCTTTAATCCAATTCTATTTTAAGAAATAAGTTGCGTTCTATTAGGAATAGCTGTAATTTTTAATGTAACCTTCTTGGATATAAATGTTCGCTTCAAAAAAGCTGCTAAAATATATTGACTTGTTTCTGGAATTTCAGGCCACTCATCAAGTAAACGAAATATTCTATCAATATCAACTATTTCAAGTAATTCTGAAATAGCATCTGACATATCAGAAATGAAATATATTTTATCTTTTCATCCTCAGACTCTATTTCTTTATTAACCTCTTTGGATCCAAAAAATTCAGGAATTATCGTTATTTTCAAATTTGTTGCTAATCTTTTTACTTCAGTTACTTTGAAAATCCACCGCCCTTGCGCTGAACTGCGTGAAAACGGGGCCGTGAAGCGGCATCTTCCATTCACGTTTTCTGCACATCTCCTGGATTTTAAAGGAACCCCCCTTTCATTCATGGTGGCGCCCTGGTGGGGCATGAGGGTTTTCTTTAAAAGCTGTTTCCTTTAGCACCTTGAAATTTTAGAATCAGATATGCTGGCGCTTTCAAGGGCTGAAAGCTTCACTGTCACGTCATCGCCTAACAAAATATACTCAGGCATTGGTGTGTCCAGTTCTTCACATACTTCACAAACTTTTCTATATTTTACATAACATCCCGTAAACAGTTTCCGTGGATTTCTGTAAATTTCTCTTTCTAACATACCCTATCATTAAATGCCAATATGTTACCATTACAGCTATCCTAATTCTTGCCCCATCGTTCATGACCTGTTTTTACAGAAAAATAGAATGCACAAAAGGGTCTGCTGCAATAAGGATTGAGTATACAAGATATCGTATTATTTTCGAATTAAATTCTACGAAATCTTGTATATGTTTTTCTTAATGCAACAGCCCCTTTGTGATAAATCATTCAATTCACTCCCCGAGGAGGTCTCAAACCTACAACCCCGCAGCTAACAGCCGTATGCTCTGTTTCTGAGCTGTGGGAAAAGAGGCCACAAAGCGGCATCTTCCATGCCCGTTTTTTTGCACATTCCCAGAGGGTTACAGGAACTCCCATTTAATCATGGCGGTGTCCTGACGGGGCATGAGGGCTACAGTAAAATAATTCCATGCTCCTTGCAGGTTTTCCGCATATCTTCAGGCCATAAGCTGGCTTGGACTTCACCAATATGAGCCCGATCTAAAAGAAGCATACAAAGGCGGGACTGGCCGATGCCGCCGCCGATGGTAAACGGCAGCTCCCCATTTAACAGCATCTTATGGTAAGGCAGGTTTTTCCGCTCTTCACAGCCAGCTTTTTTTAGCTGCTCTTCTAATGATGTTTCGTCTACCCGGATCCCCATACTGGAAATTTCCAGTGCGCAATTTAAGGTGTCAAACCAGAATAAGATATCTCCGTTTAATTTCCAGTCATCATAGTCCGGGGCACGGCCATCATGAGGCTTGCCGTTTGCCAGTTTATCTCCGATCTGCATCAGGAAGACGCAGCCATGCTCTTTTGTAATTAGATTTTCACGCTCTTTTGGAGTTTGATCCGGATAGCGGTCTTCCAGCTCCTGGGAGGTGATAAAGAAGATATCATCAGGAAGGTGCTTCACTGCCTGGGGATATTTGTACCAGACTTCATGCTCCATATGCTTGATCATCTGGAATATGGTTTTTACTACTTGCTTTAAAGTATCGATGGTTCTTTGCTCTCTGGTGATCACCATTTCCCAGTCCCACTGGTCTACGTAGCAGGAATGAAGATTATCTAATTGCTCATCCCGGCGGATGGCGTTCATATTGGTGTAAAGGCCTTCTCCTGGCTGGAATCCATATTCTTTAAGCGCCATACGCTTCCATTTTGCCAGCGAGTGGACCACTTCCACCGTTTCATTTGGCATAGCAGCCATGTCAAATTGGACGGGGCGTTCTACTCCGTTTAAATCATCATTTAAGCCGCTGCTTTTTTCAACAAACAAAGGTGCGGAGATTCGTTCAAAATTCATCTTCCGGCCCAGTTCTTTCTGAAAGGTATCGCGTATGTACTTAATGGCGTCCTGGGTTTCTCGGACGGTGAGGCGGGGGTCGTAGTTTTCTGGTAGGATTAAATTCATTATGGTTCCTCCTAATTTTTATGCCAAACCGTAAGGATTGACGTTTTGCCATCTTTTATCCTACCATTTGAATGTCTGCGGCGCAACTGTTTTAGCAGGATTCTTGCAAAAAAGTCAGCCTTTGTGCTATACTTTTTATAGCATGGGAATGTTGCCTGGCCTTTATTTTTACAAGCAATTGTCCAAGGATGCGGTTACATGAACATTTGGCGAATGCCGCCACGGTCAAATCCACACAGTTTGAGGGAGGCAAGACTGGCGTCCTGTCAACTGGCAATAGGGTATTTGACACCACATACAGGCTTAGGAAAAAAGGCCTGGAATAAGGGAAGAGGGATTACAGATGAAACAATCAATGACACAAGAAGAACGATACCAGATGATGATGGACACGCCAATCCCCAGGCTGATCTCAAAGCTTGCAGTGCCTACCATTATCAGCATGCTGGTAACCGCAATTTATAATATGGCAGATACTTTTTTTGTAAGCCGGATTGGAACCAGTGCTTCAGGGGCAGTGGGGATTATCGCTTCTTTGATGTTCCTAATCCAGGCCATTGGCTTTACGTTTGGCATGGGAAGCGGCAACTACATTTCCCGTTCCCTGGGGGATCAGAATGGGGATGAGGCGGGAAAAGCAGCGTCAACCGCGTTTTTCAGTGTATTTCTGATTGGGATTTTGATGATTGTTTTTGGAATTTTTTATATGGAAAATATTGTATATCTGCTAGGAGCGACTCCCACCATCGCACCCTATGCCATGGATTATATGCGGTATATTCTGTATGCGGCGCCATTTATGCTTTGCTCCTATGTAATGAATAATATTCTACGTGCTCAGGGGATTGCCTTGTATGCCATGTTTGGGATTGCGGCAGGCGGTATTTTAAATATGATTCTGGATCCGGTTTTGATTTTTGGATTTCACATGGGGATTGCGGGGGCGGCCATTGCTACTATGATCAGCCAGATCGTCAGCTTTGGGATTTTGCTGTGCCAATGTAATTTCAGAAAAGACAGCATTAAAATTCAGCTTTCCAAGTTTACCCCTTCCCTAAGAATGTATGGGATTATCCTCCATGCAGGCCTGCCTTCCCTGTGCCGTCAGGGAATGATGAGCATTTCCTCTATAGTATTAAATGTAACGGCAGGGCCTTACGGAGACGCGGCTATTGCGGCCATGTCCATTGTATCCCGTTTTATGATGTTTATCAATTCTGGCCTGATCGGTTTTGGCCAGGGGTTTCAGCCAGTGTGCGGGTTTAACTTTGGAGCCAAGCGCTTTGATCGGGTGTTGGAATCGTTCTGGTTTTGCTTTCGGGTATCTACCGTAGCCTTAACCGGCCTGGGTCTAATAAGCTTCGGGTTTGCCAGACCCATCATCGCGATTTTCCGCCGGGAGGATTTAGAAGTAATCGCAATCGGAACCAGGGCGCTGCGGCTTCAACTTTTGACAATGCCAATCCAAGGGTGGATAATAATGTGCAATATGATGACCCAGTCTGTGGGCTATGGGTTCCGGGCATCGCTGGTAGCCATGGGCCGCCAGGGCCTGTTTCTTGTTCCTGCCCTTTGGATTCTTCCCAGGGTATTCGGCCTTTTGGGGGTGCAGATGGCACAGGCGGTTGCTGACGTGTTTACCTTTGTCCTGGCAAGTGTAATTATTGTGGGGATATTAAAGGATTTTAAGCAGAAGGCACTTTACAACAAATAAGGTTTTGGTATATAATCATTTGGAAGCTACCGGACAAGCGTGCCGGATAAGAATATGAAAGATAAAGGATGGATTTAAGATGGCGATTTTGCAGACTTGGAGAGATTTGGCATATGGCGAGGGTCTTAATGATAAAGAGAGAGAAAATCTGTGGACCGGATATTTTACCATTGAGAAGGGTATCTATGAGCAGATTTTATCCGACCCTACTCAGGTAATAAGCGGAACCGTTAAGGAGCTGGCGGAAAAATATCAGACAGAAGTACTGATCATGACCGGCTTTTTAGATGGTATTAACGAAAGCTTAAAAGGGTACGAAAACCCCATTGACACCATGGAGGAAGATACCCAGGTACGGATTGAGATTGATCCGGAGAAGCTGTATTATAATATGGTGGAGGCAAAGGCCAACTGGCTGTATGAACTGCCTCAGTGGGACAGCATATTAACAGAGGAACGCAGGAAGGAGCTTTATAAAGAGCAGAAAGCATCCGGCACCGTCCGTAAACCGAAAAAGGTAGGACGGAATGATCCGTGTCCCTGCGGAAGCGGCAAAAAATATAAAAAGTGCTGCGGTAAGAACGCTTAAAGCCAAGAAAAGTCGTTGTGCTGTGGATACAGCCGACGGCTTTTTCCTATCATTGGGAAAATCGCCCGGCTAGCTTCAAGCGCCGAAAGGAGGTGGAATATGGAAGCATATACCAGTTTTGCCAGGGTTTACGATATGTTTATGGATAATATCCCTTATAAGGAATGGTGCCGTTATCTGACAGGAGTGCTTGCCCAATACAAAATCAGCAACGGCCTGCTTTTGGATTTAGGATGCGGGACAGGTTCCATGACAGAGCTTTTGGCCAGGGAAGGCTACGATATGATCGGTGTAGACAATTCCATGGAGATGCTGGAAATTGCCATGGAAAAACGGCAGGCTTCCAACCTGGATATTTTGTATTTGCTGCAGGATATGCGGGAATTCGAACTGTATGGCACCGTAAGGGCCGTAATCAGCGTCTGTGATTCCTTCAATTACCTACCCGATTATGAGGCGTTGGTTAAAACATTCCGCCTGGTTAATAATTATCTGGATCCTGGCGGAATCCTGATTTTTGATTTAAACACAGAGTATAAATACCGGGTTGTGCTGGCAGACAAAACCATTGCGGAAAACCGTCTGGAGGGAAGCTTTATTTGGGATAATTATTTTGATGAAGAGAGCCGTGTAAATGAATATGAATTGGCTTTGTTTATTCCAGATAAAGAAACCGCTTCTAAAGAAGCATATCCCACAGGGCAGCGTTACTGGAAATATCAGGAAATTCATTATCAGAAGGCTTTTTTGCTGGAGGAGGTTTTTTCAGCCTTAAAAGAGTCCGGGATGGAACTATTGGGCTGTTATGAGGCCTTTACAAAAGAACAGCCAAAGCCAGACAGCCAGCGGGTTACGGTGATTGCCCAGGAAAAGGGAAAAAGAGGAAACTAAAACGAAATAGATGTAATGGGAAAATTGTGAAAGAGAGCAGGAATTCCATATGGCAGATTATATTATACGAGCAACAGCCGCAAAGGGGCAGATCCGTGCCTTTGCGGCAACTACAAGAGATATGGTGGAAAAAGCCAGAGCCGCCCATAATACCAGCCCGGTTGCTACCGCGGCGCTAGGGCGGCTGATGAGTGCAGCCGCAATGATGGGAATTATGATGAAGGGAGAATCGGATCTTCTTACTATAAAAATACAGGGAGATGGGCCCATAAAGGGTTTGACGGTAACAGCAGATGCAAAAGGGGATGTAAAAGGGTATGTGTTTCACCCTTCTGTTATGTTGCCGCCCAATGATAAAGGGAAACTGGATGTAGGAGGCGCGTTAGGGGTAGGCGTATTAAGTGTGATCAAAGATATTGGCCTAAAGGAACCTTATATCGGTCAGACCATATTGGTAACTGGTGAAATCGCAGAAGATTTAACCTATTATTTTGCAACCTCGGAACAGACTCCTTCTTCGGTGGCATTAGGAGTTCTGATGAATAAGGAAAATACGGTGCGTCAGGCAGGTGGATTTATCCTACAGATGATGCCGGGAGCTTCTGAGAGCTTGATTGGAAGATTAGAGGAAAAACTTGGGGAAATTACCTCCATTACTACCTTATTAGATGTGGGCAATACGCCGGAAATGATTTTGGAATATATATTAGGAGAATTTGGATTGGAAATTAATGATAAAATTCCTGCCAGATTTTACTGTAATTGTACCAAAAAAAGGGTAGAAAAAGCGCTGATTAGCGTTGGAAAAAAGGAAATACAGGAGATGATCCAGGACGGAAAACCGATTGATGTGAATTGCCATTTCTGCAATCAAAATTACCAATTTTCTGTAAATGAATTGAAGGAAATTTTTAGAAAGGCAGTCCGGTAAATCGGGGACAGAAAAGGAATACAAAAAGAGCCATCTCAGTTCTAAGATGGCTCTTATTTGTAATCATAACTAACAAATATATCTTACTTCAACTAATTATCACAGATGCCTGATATATATTGAAAAAGGTACACTGTATTCGGATGATTATAATTTAGTAACGTTGGTTGCCTGAGGTCCTTTTGCTCCGTTAACTACGTCGAATTCAACCTGAGCGCCTTCATCTAAAGACTTAAAGCCCTCCATGTTTAATCCAGAGTAGTGAACGAATACATCGTTCCCCTGTTCGTCGGAAATAAATCCGTAGCCTTTTTGGTTGTTAAACCACTTAACTGTACCTTTCATATAATACCTCCAAAAGATATAAAAAAAATAAAATATATGCAACGTTGCGAACGCATCACAACTTACCTTAGAATACCATAGTTTTCCTGGTAAGTCAAATCATTTTGACGAAATATCCTAAAAAAAACATTTTTTAAATTATTTTTTTGCCGGAAAAAAAGAGATTGAACAGCAAGGTTTTCATATGCTATACTTATTGATTAATGAAAGAAAAATAAAGAAGGTTTTAATATGAAAATTGAAAATATTGGAAAACATTTTCGCACTATAACACAGCATAAAATTTTGGTGATGAAAGAGTGCTTTAAACTGGGATTATACAGGCAAGGATTACTCCATGATTTGTCGAAATACAGTTTATCAGAATTCTGGACAGGAGTAAAATATTACCAGGGAACCAGAAGTCCAAATGCAGCGGAAAGGGAACGGATCGGTTATTCGGCAGCCTGGCTGCATCACAAGGGAAGGAACAAACATCATTTTGAATATTGGATCGATTTTTCAAGTGACCGTTCAAAAGGCCTGGTTGGAAATAAAATGCCCTTAAGGTATGTTATTGAAATGGTATGTGACCGGATTGCCGCTTGTAAAGTATACCGGGGAGAACAATATACCAGCGGCGCGGCCTGGGAATACTATGAATATACCCGTCCTTATGTTATGCCAGTGATTCATCCCGAAACCAGAGTGCTTTTAGAAAAATTGCTGTTAATGTTGCGGGATGAAGGAGAGGAGAAAACCTTTCGGTATATTCGAAAGCTTCTAAGGAAAGGACGGTATTAATTATCCGAAAATAAGGTGGCGTAAAAGGGCGTTGGCAAGTTTGGGATCAAGCAGCAGCGTACTATCATAAAGGAGATAGCATGTTTTGCTGTTATATTCTTCACGGAAAACAGGATGGCTTAGGGAGTCTTTTAGGGGCAGAAACAGACCGGATTTTTTGGTATAACAAGTTTTGGCTGTGGCTTTTTTTCGGGCTTTTCCAGATACATAAGTTCCCACACTTTTATGGATTGCGGTATCTTCAATGGGAAGATAATAATAATCATTATAATTCGGATAAAAGTATTTTAATTCCCCGTTAAAAAGAGGGATCTGGCAGAAAATATTACAGCCCTTCCCCAGGATTTGGGAGTGAGGGACGGTTCCTAGTATTTTGAAGGGAACCGGAAGGGTGCAGGGGCTTTCATAAACCAGTTCTAACAAAGGCGATTCTTCCTGGCCGGGCTGGATGATTTTTTGGTTTGTCAGGAAAAGCTCCCGGTCAAACAAATCCGGGTAGTTGAGGATAGGAAGAATTTGGAATAAACCTGTTAAATCGTCTGTATTGTGCAGAAGCAAAAGACGATATAAACCAGGGGATTTGGTCAGCAAATACGTTTCGTATACGGAAATAAGCTGCCCGCCTGAGGCGGTATCGGTACGGTGGATTTTTAAAAATTCTTCGATGGATTTCTGCTTTATGGAGCTTAATCCCAATAGGGATTTGTAGGGGCGGATTTTCCGGTAAATATCCAGGCTGTCTGGCTGGATGCTATGCCAGGGAAGACCATAGATGCGGCAGCGTTTTAACAGAAATGGGATATCGAAGGAATCGCCATTAAAGTGGATTAAGGTTTGATAGTGGGAAGAAAATTTAAAAAAGGTGGTTAGTAAATCGATTTCAGACTCTGGGGTATCAGAAAACCATTGAACCAGGTTCCAGCCGGCAGCGCTATGATCATAAAAAATGCAGCCGATCAGGTAAACCTGGCTGGTATCCGCGGAAAAGCCGGTGGTTTCAATGTCAAAAAAAAGCAGGCTTTCATAGGTGCCCAGACGATCAAAGGGATAAGATTGGGGAAAGCCTATGGGGGATTGAATGGTTATCATGAGGAAGCCTCCGTTCGGGATTTTTTAACATGTTTTCAAATAAAATTGACTCTGGAATGATGAAAAAGAAAACATGTATGACGTTTTCTATAGTATAGTAAAAATAGCAGGTTCCGTCAATCACGCTCTAGTGTGCTGCCAAGTAACCTTCATGCGTCCGGCTGCGGACGCTCCACCAATCATGAAAGTCTGGCGGGCGCATTTGGCATCCCTGAACTTGGATTGCCTATTCGGCGCTGAACTTTCAAAGTAAATCCTCATGCCCCGCCGGAATATGAGAATTAACGAATATTTGTTCGGTTTGGACTTGCATGGGGCTTTTGTCTATGCTATGATGAGTGACAGAATAAGGGAAGGCGGTTATCATATGATTTCATTTGTAAGAGGGCCTTTGATTCAGATAGAGGAAGACAGCATTGTTGTAGAAACCGGAGGGATTGGTCTGGAAATTCGGGTTCCGGTTTCGGTTTTTGCTAAACTTCCGCCGATAGGAGAAGAGGTAAAAGTATATACATATTTCCAGGTTCGGGAAGAGGGCATGAGCTTATATGGATTTTTAAACCGGCAGGATAAGGTTATGTTCCGTCAGCTTTTAAGCGTAAATGGAGTAGGCCCTAAGGTGGCATTGGGAATTTTATCGGTATTGGGGCCGGATGATCTGCGTATGGCTGTGATTTCCGGGGATGCGAAGGCCATATCCAGAGCGCCCGGGATCGGTATGAAAACGGCTCAAAGGGTGATTTTGGATTTAAAGGATAAGATTACCATGGAGCAGGCAACGGAAAGCTGGCTTGCGTCTGCTGGAGGCGAAATAGAAGGCTTTGGAAAACAGACCGCTGCTAATGATCTTTTTGGGGCGGCCCGCGAGGCGGTTTTGGCATTGATCGCATTGGGATATTCTAATATGGAAGCGACAAAAGCGGTAAAAAAGGTGGAACTTACGGAAAATATGACCACAGAGGCAGTATTAAAAGAATCGTTAAAATATTTATAAGAATTTGAAAAACCAAAACCGGGAAACGGGCAGGGGACAGGAATAGATATGGAGCAACGGATTATTACTACAGATGTAATTCCTGAGGAGCAGAAGCTGGAGGGCAGCCTCCGGCCCCAGTTGCTAAAGGATTACATTGGACAGGAAAAAATCAAAACAAATTTAAAGATTTATATTGACGCGGCAAAGTCCAGAGGGGAATCTTTGGATCACGTGCTGTTTTATGGGCCGCCAGGTCTGGGGAAAACAACCCTTTCCGGAATTATCGCAAATGAAATGGGGGTGAACATGAAAGTAACATCTGGCCCAGCTATCGAAAAGCCGGGGGAGATGGCGGCAATTTTAAATAATTTAAAAGAAGGCGATGTGCTGTTTGTGGATGAGATTCATCGGTTGAACAGACAGGTGGAGGAAGTCCTGTATCCGGCTATGGAAGACTATGCCATTGATATTATGCTGGGAAAGGATTCTTCGGCCCGCTCCATCCGCCTGGAACTTCCTAAGTTTACTTTGGTTGGAGCAACTACCAGGGCAGGGCTTTTAACAGCGCCTTTGCGGGATCGGTTCGGCGTCGTGCAGAGGCTGGAATTTTATACACCCTACGAGTTGCAGACCATTATCATCCGTTCTGCCAAGGTCTTAAATGTAGAGATCGATGAGGAGGGGGCAATGGAGCTTGCCAAGCGTTCCAGAGGGACGCCCCGTCTGGCAAACCGCCTTTTAAGGAGGGTAAGGGATTTTGCACAGGTAAAATATGACGGCTCGATTACAAAGCAAGTGGCGGATTTTGCCCTGGATATTCTGGATGTGGACAAATTGGGGCTGGATCAGAATGACCGGAATATTCTCCTGGCTATGATTGAAAAATTTTCCGGAGGGCCAGTGGGGCTGGATACCCTGGCAGCAGCATTGGGGGAAGATGCGGGAACGTTGGAAGATGTATATGAGCCATACTTACTGATGAACGGGTTGATTAATCGTACCCCCAGGGGAAGGGTAGCTACTGAGCTGGCTTTTCGGCACCTGGGACTGGAAATCAATTAAAGCAGGATGAAAATTGATATTTTATTATTGGCATTTTCAATTATTGATATTTTATAATATTGTAATTTTCATCTGGTTAAAAATATGCTATACTTGATAAAAAGGGAATAAACTCCAGAATAGGGAGATAAAACAGTGGGTACGACAAAAAATGACGCGGAAGTTTTAATTAATGGAAAAGTGTATACATTATGTGGGCCAGAGGATTCCGGCTATCTTCAGCAGATTGCCACATATGTGAATCATAAGCTGGGAGAGCTCCGGGAGCGTCCGGGTTACGCAAAGCAGAAAGAAGATTATCAGCAGGTAATGTTGGCCATTAATATGGCAGATGATTATTTCAAGGCCAGGGAAAGCGCCGATTTGCTGAAACAGCAGAAAGAAGATAATGAGCGGGATGTTTATGGCATTAAGCATGAGCTGATCCAGGCCCAGATGAAGCTTGAGGAGGTTCAGTCCCGGGTTCAGGAGATGGAAGAGGAGCTGCAGGAGAAGGACAGGCAGATCGCTGTTTTGACAGCTCAGAAAGAAACGGAAACGGCAGCCAGGGAAAGCGCAGAGGCATCCATCCAGGAGATTGGGGAAGCGGCAGCTAAAGAAGCGGCGGAAGCAGCCGCAAACGAATTGGACCGGCTGAATCATGAAAATGAAGAATTAAGGGAAAAGCATGCCCAGGAAGCAGCCGCCAGGAAGGCGGCAGAGGCAACTGCCAGGGACGCACAAGAACAGGCAAAAGCAGCAGCTCTGGAAACAGCGGAATTAAATGAGGTGGCGGCCCAGCTAAAATCCAGATGCGCCACAGAGATTGCAGCCAGGAAAAAGGCGGAGCAAAGCGCCAGGTACGCAGCGGAAGCGGTGGAAACGGCAGCCAGGGAAACGGCAGAACTGAATAATGAGATTACAGAGTTGAAGGCCCAATATGCCCAGGTCCTGGAGAAGATGACCACCTCTTCACAAGAAAAGCAGCAGACCGACCCACAGGAAAGGGAAAGACTAGAAGGAGCGGAGGTGGAGATTCCGGCCAAGATCCAGGCGGCAGAGGAGCCGGAGGCTGATTGGAATGAGGGTGCGCCGGAAGAGTTCCAAATTTTGGAAGAAGAACCGGAGCCTGCAGAAAAGAAGGAAACGGGGTGGCCTTCCACTGAGCAGCCGGAAGAAAAGGCGGAGCCGGAACCGGAAGAAGAGAAAGAAACGGACTGGCCTTCCACTGAGCAGCCGGAAGAAAAGGCGGAGCCGGAACTGGAAGAAGAGAAAGAAACGGACTGGCCTTCCACTGAGCAGCCGGAAGAAAAAGCAAAACTGGAAGAAGCAATGGAAGCGGAAGGCAACGGATTAGAGGAAGCGGCAGCAACCTACATGCCACAGACACCACAACCACCACAACAGCCAAAACCTGCTGACGGGCAACTGTCAGGGACTGAGTCTGGAGTGTTATCAGAAAAGGAACGCCGGGAGAAGGAAGAAAAAGAGAAGCAGCGGGCAATCCAGGCAGCCAGAGCCGCTACGGAACAGTTGTTAAAAAGCAGAGGGTTACAGAGCAAAGGCTATCAAGGAAAACGGTATTAAATCAGGAAATGATGGATTTTTTATGACGGGCAATGGGAAAATGCCCGTCTGACGGGGGATGTCTCAACTTTGGGGCATCCTTTCGTTATAACATGGCGTTTCGGGTAAATTCGCAAACGAATATTATGTGGAATTTTGACAGAGCTTAAAAAACGCTTGAAAAACTAAGGACAGGAAATTGCGGAGATCAAATATGGAAGAAAAAAGAAAAGTAGAGGTGCTGGCTCCGGCTGGTTCTTATGAAAGTATGATAGCGGCATTTGCCGCAGGGGCGGATGCGGTGTATATTGGAGGAAACCGCTTCGGAGCCAGGGCATACGCGGATAACTTAGATGAAGATATGATGTGCAAAGCTATCGACTATGCTCATCTTCACGGGCGGCGGTTATACATGACAGTTAATACCCTTTTAAAAGAACAGGAGTTAAAAGAACTGTACGGATATCTTCTCCCATATTACAAGCGGGGGCTGGATGCTGTAATTGTGCAGGATTTGGGCGCAATGGCATTGATCCGGACCTGTTTTCCGGATTTAGCGATTCACGCAAGCACTCAGATGACCATTACCGGAGTGTATGGCGCAAAAAAAGCAAAAACTTTGGGCGCCAGCCGGATTGTAACAGCGAGAGAATTGTCACTGGAAGAAATCCGCAGGATCCGCAGCCAGGTGGATGTGGAAATCGAAAGTTTTGTCCATGGCGCATTATGCTACTGTTATTCCGGTCAATGCCTGATGAGCAGTTTGATTGGAGGACGCAGCGGCAACCGGGGGCGCTGTGCCCAGCCTTGCCGCCTTCCTTATGAAGTGAAACGAAATGGGATAACGATAAATGGAAAAGGGGAACGGTATGTTTTAAACTTGAAGGATTTATGCACCCTTGATCAGATTCCGGAGCTTTTGGAGGCAGGCATTGATTCCCTGAAAATCGAAGGCCGGATGAAAAGCCCCAGGTATACGGCTGGAGTGGTCAGCATGTACCGGAAGTATACGGATCAGTACTGGAAGGAAGGCAGGAAGGGGTACCGGGTTTCGCCGGAAGATAAAAAGCTGTTGCTGGATTTATTTGACCGGGGCGGTTTTAGCCGGGGCTATTATCAACAGCATAACGGAAGAGATATGGTTGCCTTAAAAGAAAAGCCGGCTTTCCGGGAGGGAAACCAGAAATATTTTGATTATCTGGATCAAACTTATGTAGGGCATAGCCTGAAGGAATCCATAGAGGGGGAAGTTGTATTAGAACCGGGAAAAGAGGCAAAGCTTACTTTGAAGACACTTACAAACTCTGTATCCATTACCTGTTATGGATTGATGGTTCAGGAGGCATCTAATCAGCCGATAACAAAGGAGAAGTTGGAAAAGCAGCTTAAAAAGACCGGGAACACCCCGTTTTCTTTCCAGAAGCTTACGATACAGCTTCATGGCAGCTGCTTTCTTCCGGTACAGGCTATAAATGAACTTCGGCGCAAAGGTCTGGAATCCTTAGAGGAAACGCTGCTTTCTTCTAATTGGCGCAGCCGGGAAATTGGAATAGAAGAACCAGAAACAAATAATGGCTGGGTAAAGAAAGAACAGGCGCCAAAAAAAGCGCAAGAACCATACCGGATCCGGATGGTGGTTTCCGTTGAGGATAAAGAACAGCTTGCGCCAGTACTGAACCACCAAGATGTGGATGAAATCTATGTGGATGCCAATGGATTTTTGGCGGAAGACTGGAAAAACACGGCAGAACGTTGCCATAAGGCCGGAAAAATGTGCTGCCTTATGCTGCCTCATATTTTCCGTCAAAGATCCGATGCGTATTTTCGGGCAAATTGGGAAAAGCTGATTGGAGCCAGCTTTGACGGCATTGTAGTAAGGAACCTGGAAGAATGCCAGTGGCTGGAGGAAATGGAAGCATCCAATCTGTCAGAATCCAAAAACCTGAACCAGGTGGGAGCGCTTCCAAGAATTTTCGACGCATCTCTTTATGCCTGGAACCATATGTCGGATCAGGTCATGAGCGATTTGAAGGCAAAACGGATTACCATGCCAGTGGAACTAAACGCCAGGGAGCTGCGGGAAAAAGGATGTGAGGGACAGGAACTTTTGGTTTACGGCGCTCTTCCAATGATGGTTTCTGCCCAGTGTGTCAAGAAAACCACAGGCTGCTGTGACCAAAAAGGGGAGGTATTAAAGCTGAAAGACAGAACCGGGAAAGAAATGCCGGTAAAGAACC
This sequence comes from uncultured Lachnospiraceae bacterium, assembly GCA_910589195.1. Taxonomy (GTDB): domain Bacteria; phylum Bacillota; class Clostridia; order Lachnospirales; family Lachnospiraceae; genus Caccovicinus. Next base: position 38,461 of record CAJUTC010000020.1, on the reverse strand, counting down.
ATTGTAATGTTTGCGATTCCACCATTTATAATGCCAGTCCCGTATCGCTGCTTGGCCAAAAGGAACCGATAGAAAAATTGAAACCAGGCACGATCCGGCTTCAGTTTACCACAGAATCCCCTCAGGAAACGGCAGAATGCCTGGACGCATTTGCGGATAGCTTTTATTATGGAAAGAAGGAAGTAACGCTTTCGGGAGAATTTACCAGGGGCCATTTCAGGCGGGGAGCAGAATAAAGGCTGCAGCTTGTGAGGCTGCTATCAGAAAGGTGCGGTATGATTAATCTTATCATAGAAACTTCTAAGTATCTTATGATTCTTTTAATTGCGTGTTATACATTTTTCAATTTCCGTTTTTTCTCCTTTCCGGACTTTGAGCGGAAACGGATCATGTGCGCCAGGCAGAACCAGGCTATGTTCCTGATCCATCTTCTGGCCTATCTGATCATTTATCTGAAAACTGATGAGGAGCGAATCCTGCTTTTTTATGGGGCGCAGGTGATTTTTTTTCTTGCCTACATTTATTTGTACCGCTTATTTTACCGTAATGTATCACGGCTTCTGGTAAATAATGCCTGTATGCTTATGTGTGTAGGATTTATTATGCTTACCAGGATTTCATTTGAACGGGCGGTAAGGCAGTTTGTAATTGTGGCGGCAGCGGCAGTGGTTACTTGGGTGATCCCCCTTATTATCGCACGCGTATGGCAGTTAAGCCGGGGAGCCTGGCTGTATGCCGGGATAGGCATTTTCCTTCTTGGTCTGGTGTGTGTTTTGGGAAATACTACCTTTGGCGCCCAGTTATCCCTGCGGATAGCGGGAGTTTCCTTTCAGCCGTCGGAATTTGTAAAAATAACTTTTGTGTTTTTCGTTGCCTCTATGTTTTACCGTTCTACCGATTTTGCCGCTGTGACTGTTACCACAGCAGTGGCGGCTTTCCACGTGCTGATCTTGGTTGCGTCGAAGGACTTGGGAAGCGCCTTGCTGTTTTTTATCACATATCTGTTTATGCTGTTTGTAGCCACATCTAACTGGCTCTATCTGGGAAGCGGCCTGCTAGCCGGAACCGGCGCGGCTTGGCTGGCCTATTTTCTGTTTCCCCACGTACAAACTCGTGTATCGGCATGGCTGAATCCGTGGAGTGATATTGATATTGGCGGGTACCAGATAACCCAGTCTTTATTTGCCATCGGCACAGGTGGCTGGTTTGGCATGGGGTTATATCAAGGAATGCCTTATAAAATCCCGGTTGTGGAAAAAGACTTTATTTTTGCTGCCATTTCGGAAGAATTGGGCGGGATTTTCGCAATGTGTGTCCTTTTTATTTGTATTGGCTGCTTTTTACAGTTTATGATGATTGCGGGGCAGCTTCAGGCAGTATTTTTTAAGCTGATTGCCTTTGGTCTGGGGAGCGTGTATATTACGCAGGTATTCCTTACGGTAGGAGGCGTTACCAAGTTTATCCCATCCACCGGGGTTACTCTTCCATTTGTCAGCTACGGAGGAAGTTCTATATTAAGCACATTTGTCTTGTTTAACATTATCCAGGGTCTTTATATATTGAAACGGAATGAAGAGGACGATTATGAAGAAGGCTAATCCAAACCCGAAAGCAAACAGGAACATTATGTTCCTTACCTATGTGATACTGGCCGTTTTTTTCGGAATGGTTCTGTATATCGGATATTTCCTGCAGGTAACAAGTGAAGAAGTGATCAATAATTCTTATAATTCCAGGCTGGATCGGTTTTCCGACCGGATGATCCGCGGGCAGATTTTAAGCAAGGACGGGCAAGTGCTTGCCTATACCCATGTGGGGGAAATGGGGGAAGAAATCCGGGTTTATCCATTTGGAAATTTGTTTTCTCATGTGGTAGGCCATTCCACCAAGGGAAAAACCGGACTGGAGAGTCTGGGGAATTTTTATCTGCTTTCATCCCATGTGAATCTGTTTGAACAGATCTTCAACGAGCTTTCCAACAAAAAAAATCCGGGGGATAATGTGGTGACCACATTGGATGTGGAGCTGCAGCAAATAGCATATCAGGCGTTAGGTGATCGGAACGGCGCTGTCATAGCCATAGAGCCAGACACCGGAAAAGTTCTGGCAATGGTTTCTAAGCCGGATTACGATCCCAACCCCCTGAGCCTGGAAACTTCCTGGGAAGAAATGATAGGCGCTCCCGATAACCAGGGACAACTTTTAAACCGTGCGGTTCAGGGACTGTACCCGCCAGGCTCCATTTTTAAGATTGTGACCATGTTAGAAGCTATGAGGGAAAACCCGGAGCATTACCTGGAGGATACCTTTGACTGTTCCGGCACGTTTACCCAGAACGAATATTCCATCCGCTGTTATCATGGAACGGCACACGGTACTCAGGATATGAGTCTGGCCTTTGCGAATTCCTGCAATGGAGCGTTTGCCCAAATGGGGCTTCATCTTGATCTGGATCGCATGTACCAATTAACAGAGCAGCTTTTATTTCATTCGGATTTGCCCTTATCCATGGCGTATTCCAAAAGTTCCTATGAGATGAAAGCCGGGGCTGGTGACTGGGAAATTCTCCAGACAGCTATTGGCCAGGGAAAAACCCAGGTGACGCCCATGCATTTTGCCATGATCACATGTGCCATTGCCAATGGAGGAATTTTAATGAAGCCTTACGCCATGGATCGGGTTGTAAACGGGGCGGGGGAGGAAATTAAGAAATTCCTTCCGGAGAGCTATAAAAGCTTGATGACAGCAGAAGAGTCCAGAGGTCTGAACGAATTAATGATCCGGGTTGTAGCAGAAGGAACCGGTTCTGCCCTGCGGGATGCCCCGTACCAGGCAGCCGGGAAAACCGGTTCCGCTGAATTTGAAACAGGAAAGGAAACACATGCCTGGTTCACCGGATACGCTCCGGCGGACGATCCCAAGATTGTGGTAACCGTTGTAGTGGAAGAGGGAGGATCAGGAGGAACGGCGGCGGCTCCTGTGGCAAGAGCCATGTTTGATCAGTATTTGCTGAAATAAAAGGATATTCAGATCAAGTTGTAAAAAACAAATAAAAATTTTCTTTTAAATGAAGGGATTAAGGAAAATATTTGGCAATTTTCATGAATATCTTGCATCTCTCCTGAAAAAGAGGTATACTGGGTACAGTCTATGATGGCACACCAGCAACTGCATGGGTGGGAAAAAGGCATGGAAGATTTGTAATCGATGCGATTCCGATCCCGGCAGTTGGTCAGGAGGGATTGCAATGATTGAAGCAACGAGCTGCGGCGGTGTGGTAATCTTTCGTGGTAAAATTCTGGTTTTGTATAAGAATTATAAAAACAAATATGAAGGTTGGGTTTTGCCGAAAGGGACTGTAGAAGCCGGGGAGGAGTATAAGGAAACTGCCCTTCGAGAGGTAAAAGAAGAAACCGGTGTCAATGCGTCCATTATTAAGTATATCGGAAAAAGCCAGTATTCTTTTAACATCCCCCAGGATGTGGTGGAAAAGGATGTGCACTGGTATTTGATGATGGCTGACAGCTACTACAGCAAGCCGCAACGCGAAGAGTATTTCATCGATTCCGGGTATTATAAGTTTTATGAAGCTTACCATCTTCTGAAGTTTTCAAACGAAAAGCAGATTTTGGAAAAAGCTTACAATGAATATCTGGATTTGAAAAAAGCGAACCTTTGGGGTTCCAAAAAGTATTTTTAAAAGAGTCCGGCTTGCCGGACTCTTTGCTGTATCATAGGAACGTGCCAGGAAAGCCTATGATACAAAAACCTTTTGCCACCAACATCATCACATTTATGGGTCAAGCGTGTAGCTGCGGCCAGCACGTTTATGCTTCTTGATTTTTTTCTGTCGCGGTAACGGAAATTCCATTTACCGTTACATTGTCGTCAATTCCGATTACCAGGCAGCGGCGGCCATCCACGATTTTTGTTTCTACTAAATCGGCACAGTCCGGATCAACCTGGATGGTAATAACCGGGGTTTTAATTTCAAATTTTCTGGTATTGGCAACATTGGAAACCAGAAGGGAAGCTTTCGATCCAGCCGTTTCGTCAAAATTGTAATCAAACGCTTCCATTTTTTCAGAATCAGCTCCGCTGGCTTCTAACAGAGTCCGCACCTGATACTTATCTAAAGCCAAAGGCTCCGGATCGTCTTTTTTCTCCTCTATCATGGCAGTAAGCTGTTCATGGATATTTTTAACCAAAGTGTAATCACAAGTTTCTCCCAGAGTTTCCTCTATCAGCATATGGAAAGTTTCCTTCTGATCCCCGGCAGTCATTGGCATGGTACAGCCGGATAAGGCTTCTACAAAGGATTCATGAAGATCCTCTCCGTTTTTTGAGTAGTAGAGAAAGCTGTGGATATCAGTACCGCGGTCATGAAAGGCCGGGAATAAGAAGCCCCGATCCGGCATTTCCACCAGCCAATCCCTTGTGCGGTTGCGGAAACAGTTTTCAGCAGTGTCATAAGAAAGGCCTGCCTTAGATAACTTAACCGGGCAGATGGAACAGAGAATGAAATCATAAACTTCATCAGAAGCGTCAAACATTTCCAGATTATCTGAGGATTTCCCGGGAATATCGTAAAGGGCATGGATCAGCAGAATCAGATAGTTTTCACCATAGTCATAAGTTTCGATGATCTTATCATAAAATTCTTCTAACAGGTTCGGGTCTTCTAGATGGCTGGTGCGCAGCTTTAAAAGGAAATGCTGCCCTCCTCCCGGCATCTCAGAATCTGTAGGAAAGTCCATATTCAGCAGGTTTTTCCCGATAGTACCGGAAAGGGTTTTTCGGAAAATCTCAAAATATTTAAACCGCTCTTCTTCCGGAAGGGAAAGAAACGCATCGGTAAGTTCCGTTTTTTTTGTTTTTTCTCCATCCACATAGCAGCCGCAGATGCGTGTAATGGCACAATTATCTGGAGTAAACTGCTTTTTGATTTCTGAAATTTCTTTTTTATTCATAGTATGTAACCGCCTTTTCATTTTCTGGTGGTATGTCCATTGGTTACGGACAGAAGCTGTTTTGCAATCACCTAATTATATATCGGATTTAAGAGTGAGGCAAGACCTTTATCAAAGCGCATAAAGCCTACGATTGCAAATCATTGAAAAAATAGAGCTTGTCAATAAAGGAAATTTGTGGTATTCTAAATAATAAATAGTTAGTATAAACTAACCTAAATTGCAGGGAGGATTGCGAAATGAGTGTTGTAATTATCGGTGGCCATGACAGGATGGTGTGCCAGTATGAGAAAATTTGCAGGGGATTTTCCTGCAGCGCAAAGGTTTTTACCCAAATGAGCGGGAATTTATCTAAGCAGATAGGACAGCCGGATTTAATGGTATTATTCACCAATACCGTATCCCACAAAATGGTACGCTGCGCCCTGGAGGAAGCAAAACGTTCCAAGGCACGGGTAGTCAGGTGCCATACCAGCAGCAAGTCCGCACTGACAGAAATATTAGAAAAAGAAGTGGCAGCCGCCATATAAAGAAGTCTTTTACTGTCCAGAAAGATATGGTATACTTACCCTATGTGCCGGAGTTTATTTTAGCACATGGAATAAAAGAGAGATCCGAAAAGAGGAGAGAAACAAACGATGTTAACCATATCAAAAGAACATGTAACCGATACGTTACAGGGCGGCCAGGTTCCGGCTGCTTTCTGCCGCAGCGGCGATACGGTGGCGTTTGAAACCAGAGATTGTTATGATGATAATGATATTACAGAGGTTAACCCATACGGAACCCGCAAAGGCGGGCTGGAAAACCCGGCAACCGGGCCATTATATGTAAACGGCGCGGAACCTGGGGATATTCTGAAGGTGGAAATCCGAAAAATCCGGCTGCGGGAGTATGGTATTATGAGAACCTCAGCGACAAACGGGGCGTTCCATCATCTTTACCAGGATAAAACAGCCAGAAGGTTTTACTTTGAAACAAACGGGGAAACCGGAAAAGAAGGCTTCTGGTTCGATGATAGTCTGTGGCTGGACTGCGATCCTATGATTGGGGTAATTGGAACAGCGCCAGAGAAAGAAGGGATTGTTACCATCACCCCGGGAGTCCATGGCGGAAACATGGATTGTAATAAAATTACGGCTGGCTCTGCCCTGTATCTTCCCGTCTTTGTGCCAGGCGCACTCCTTTCTATGGGAGATCTCCATGCCAGGATGGGGGATGGAGAGGTTTTAATCTGTGGTCTGGAAACCGCCGGGACGGTAACAGTGCAGGTAACAGTGCTTAAGGCAGCCAATAATCCGGTAATTCAAAAGACACTCCCCCTATTAAAGTCCAAAGATAAGCTTATGACAATCCAATCAGCGGAAACGATAGATGAGGCGGCCAGACTTGCCGCAAAGCAGATGCAGCAGTTGGTAAAAGGGATGACAGGGCTGGATGATGTAAATTCCGGAATGCTGATGTCACTTTTAAGCGATTTGGTAATTTGTCAGATAGTAAATCCCCTTCAAACGGTACGATGCGAATTTCCGGAAGCAACGATTCAAATGTATGGTGGCCGGCTGCCATAATTGAAAAAAGGCGGTCGCGAATTTTGGCGGCCACCTTTTCCAAATTATTGGCTTGTTCAAGATTCAAGATGGAGAATGGAGCAGTGTCCTGATATGCCCCATAAGGAACTGGATTACCTGCTTTCTGGTTACAATACCAATAAACATATTCCGATCATCGACAACCGGGACAAAGTTCTGATTTAAAGCTTCTGAAAAAAGCTGTGTCAAATCTACATCGGTTTTTACAGCCGGGTTTCGGTTACTTTGCATAATGGTTTTGACAGCCATAGCCTGACCGTCACCATTTTCATCTTTCCCATCTAAAAATGCCCAGAGAAAATCCCCTTCGCTTACCGTTCCAGCATAAGTCCCGTCTTCCCGGATCACCGGAACCGCAGTATATCCGCTGGTTCGAAGTTTATCCATGGCGGCAGAGATTGAAGTGGTATCATCCAGATACATAGTGTCATTTTTTGGTATTAAAAGTTGAAAAACATTCATTTTCTTGCGTATCTCCTGTGTTGTTATGTTTAAGAATAGGACACGGACGCGGTCTTTTGCAGATGTACGCCATAAGTAGTAATTTGGTGTATCCCATGGTATTATAGCAGATTGCGAAGGGAAAAGCAGGGATTTTTCAGTTATTTTACAGAAAATTTACAGGATATTCACAGTTTTTTCAATAGAAAAAGCCAGGACAATGTGAAAAGAAGCATAGTTTGTATGATAGGAAAACCGGAGATGAAAAGTAAAGGATTTGTTACAGATAAGGAAAATGCAGGAGATAGCTTGAAAAAATCATACTGTTTCCATGAATGAATAGTAAAAGCTTTCCATCAAGTGTGAAAAAATAAATAAAAAATCAAAAAATATATTGACATTTTTGTATAAAAGATGTAGTATGTTTTTAACAGCATTTTTGAAACGATTCATATATAAGAAATTTAATTCTTAATGATAGGTACGAAATGCATGATTTTTTTATAACAAAAAATGAAACGATTCATTTTTGAAAATTGACGAAAATTTGCATAAAATGATACAGCTGCAGCTTACTGGCTGCACCCCATCAGCCTAGTGCGTTTTATGATTGCGTGATGTTATGATTTCATGATATTTCGATGGGAAGCGGTTTAGCGGTAAGTTTTCAGCTTTAATCAGAATACAGAAAAAGAAAAGGAGAACAGTATGATGAACAAATTACAGCCAGTTATTATTGACACAGATCCGGGAATTGATGATGCGAGCGCTATTTTTTGGGTGCTGGCGAATGAAAGGTTTGATGTGAAGGCTCTGACCATCGCAAAGGGAAATATTGGATTAGATGGCTGTGTAATCAATGGCCTGCGGATCCTTGAGGTTGCCAAGCGCACGGATATCCCGGTTTACCGTGGCGCGTACCGTCCCATATTAAAAGCTCCTATTGACGCGTCTTGGGTTCATGGGCAAGACGGTTTAGGCGATGCTGGTTTTCCTATGCCTTCTGTAAAAGAAACTCCCGGCTACGCGCCGGCAGAGATGGCTCGGATAATACGGGAGTCCGAGGAACCGGTTACGATCCTGGCCTTGGCTCCCTTGACCAATGTAGCGTTGGCGATCCTTTTGGATCCGGAATTAAAAAACAATATTAAGGAAATATTGTTTATGGGTGGCGCGGTTAATGTAATCGGTAATGATTCCCCGGTTGCCAGCTTTAACGCGGCAGTGGATCCGGAAGCAACCCACATTGTTTATAATTCTGGAATCCCCATTGTCCAGCTTGGCCTGGATATCTGTGATCAGTTTACAGAAACCAATGAGGATTTCGAGCGTCTGCGCAGAGAGGGAGGAGAAATTGGAGGATATATCTATACCATGACAAAAGCCTTTCGGAAGCTTTCCTCAGAAAGCAAGCCTTCCAGGTGGTATAAAACAAGGCAGGACGGGATTGGCTTAAATGATGTGGCTGCTACGTCGTACCTGATTAACCCAGACTGGTTTGTCTGTGAGGATGTGGCGGCGGACATCGAAACCACAGGAAGCCTGAGCGCAGGGCAGACGGTAGTGGATTTCAGAGGATGGTGGAACCGGAAGCCGAATGTAAAGTTTGCCTATCAGGTAGACAGCAAAGCGGCAGTGGAACGGTGGATGAACGATATTATCAAATTGGGCAGCCAAAAGTAAGATAGGAACATGTTAAAAGGTAAATACAAAAATTAGGAGGTAATTTTATGAAGAAACGGATTTCCGGATGGATGGCTATTTTATTAGCAGCTTCGATACTTATGACCGGGTGCCAATCTTCCGGACAGAATGCCGCAGGCAACAAAGAAAGCAGCAGTACCGAAAACAGCAACTCAGAGAGTAGCGCCAATGACAGCAAACCTTCGGAAACCGAACAACCCCAGGAAGACCAGATCCGGGTAGCGGTGTGCGGTGAAAAAGCAGGCGCTTCTGGTTTTACAGATGAGGGAATTGCGGGAACCGATCGGGCCAGGGAAGAACTGGGAATTACGGTAGATTATATAGAGTGTAAAGATACAGCGGATTATGAAACCAATGGGCGTTTCCTTTCCGAATCCGGCGAGTATGATTTGATTATCTTTATTAATTCCCAGATTGCGGACATTGTTTCATTGTTCTGTGATGATTATCCGGAGCAGAAGTATTCCATCGTAGACTGTAAACTGGAAGGAAAGGACAATGTACGCTCAGTAGGGGCAATTAATGGGGAACAGCATTTCCTTACAGGAGTTCTGTGCGGCCTGATTACCACGGGAAAATACCAGGATGCATTTCCGCTCACCAATGACGCGAATGTTTTGTGTTATGCCGGAGGAACGGACTCTCCCACATCCAGGGAAGGCGCCGCTGGATTTATGGCAGGAGCAAGGTATGTGAATCCGGATGCCGAAATTCTTTATACCATCGTAGGCGGATATAATGATCCGGCAACTGCAAAAGAGATTTCACTTTTAGGTATTGATAAGGGCGCTGATATCTGTACTGGAAACTGTGGAAGCGGCATAAAAGGAATCCTGGAGGCCTGCAAGGAGAAAGGGGCTTATTACATTGCCACCAGTTTATCGGACAATGATCCCAATCAGAGCCTTTGCTGTTCTATTAAGAAAACCGATGTTTTAGTTTATAATGAAATTAAAGCGGTAATCGATGGAAGCTGGTCAGCCGGATATAATGAGTTTGGTATTGCGGACGGCGTATGCGATATCAGCTTTGAAGATTCCCTGTACGTGGACGGGATTCCGGAAGAGATTCAGGCAGTGATTGACCAGGTGCGCCAGGACTGCAAGGACGGAAAGATTACCATGCCGGCAGACGTATCCGACGTGGACGCATGGGCTGCTGAGAATCAATACCAGTGGTAAAGAAACCGTGTTGCGGATGGATTGCCTTTCTGAGGAGAAATAAATGAATATAATTGAAATGCGTGGCATTACTAAGAGCTTTGGCAGCACCCAGGCATTAAAGCAGGTGGATTTGGAGCTCCATGAAGGTGAGGTGCTGTCACTTCTTGGAGAGAACGGGGCAGGAAAAACCACATTAATGCGGGTTCTTTACGGGATGTATACACCGGATGAAGGAACTATGATGTTTAACGAAACCCCCATTGAATTCCATAAGCCTATTGACGCAATCCGCCAGGGGATCTGCATGGTACATCAACATTTTATGCTTGTTCCGTTTTTTTCCGTTACAGAAAATGTAATTGCGGGGGAAGAACCATACAGAGGGATTTTTGTGGACAGACAGGCTGCCAAGAAACGGGTAAAGGAATTAATTGATCAGTACCATTTTGAACTGAATCCGGATGCTTTGGTAGAATCCCTTTCTGTGGGGGAGCGTCAGCGTGTGGAGATTTTAAAGGCCTTATACCGGAATGCGAAAATCCTGATTTTAGATGAACCATCTGCTGTTTTAACCCCAAGTGAAGTGGAGAATCTGTTTGCTTCTATCCGGATATTGAAAAAGAACGGCACCAGTATTGTGATTATTACACACAAGCTTTACGAAACCCTTACCATTGCTGACCGAATCGCCGTGCTGCGGGATGGGGAAATGATCAATCGGAATGTGGATCCGAAAACCGCCGATGTGGTTTCCCTATCAGAGATGATGGTTGGGCGTTCCATTCAGCTAGATGAGAAACAGCCAGCGAAAAAGGTAGGTGAACCTTTCTTCTGTGTGGATAACTTAAATGTGGTGGAAGACGGTGTAGTTAAGCTAAAGGATGTATCCTTCAAAATCCGGCGGGGCGAGATCTATGGGATCGCTGGGGTGGAAGGAAATGGGCAGACGCAGCTTTTGGATGCCGTAACCGGAACCATAGCCCCGGATTCTATGCGCCTTACTGTGGGAGGAAAGGAAATTACTGGGGATGCCCATGATTTTATCCAGAATAAGATCGGCCATGTGCCAGCAGACAGGATGACCCAGGGCCTGGTGCTAGAGATGAGCGTACAGGACAATCTGATCCTGGGATACCATGATTTTAAGGAATTTTCCGATAAAGGATTTTTAAAGAGAACGTATATCCGTGATTACGCGAAAGCAAATGTGGACCGTTTTCAGGTAAAGACTGCTTCGATAGATACACCGGTGGGTAAGCTTTCTGGGGGAAATCAACAGAAGGTGGTTATGGCACGGGTTCTTAGCCGTGACCTGGATGTGCTAGTAGTAGCACATCCCACCAGAGGAGTGGACATTGGGGCATCGGAATATCTCCACCAGCAGATCCTGAATTTTAGGGATCAGGGAAAAGCAGTGCTGCTGATTTCAGCGGATTTAGATGAGGTGTGCACCCTTAGCGATCGCCTGGCAGTGATTTATGGAGGAAAACTGGTGGCAGAGTGCAGGCCGGAAGACTATACTAAGGTGCAGCTTGGGCTGCTGATGACAGGAAGCCCTTTAGAAGCAGTTAGAAAGGAAGATAAACATGGGTAAATTAAAGGACAATATAAAACTGATGAACTTGCTGTCTAAAGCTGGCCTTTCCTTTCTTGCGCTGGCGGTGTCCCTAATCCTTACAGGTCTGTTCATTCTGTTATGCGGCTATGATCCTATCGAAATATATTCAGCCCTGTTTGCCCAGTCATTTTCCTCACGGTCAAGTATCGCGCTGCTCTTAAGCGAATCCACCCCCATGATTTTTGCAGGCCTTGCATTCGTAGTAGGGATTAAGGCAGGGCTTGTAAACGTGGGAGTAGAAGGGCAGATGCTTTCCGGTGCCATGTGCGCAGCCCTGGTTGGCGCGTATTGTAGCTGGCTTCCGAAACCGCTTATGCTGTTGGCCTGCCTTGGGGCAGGTTTAGTCGGAGGGGGACTTACCTTTTTGCTTAGCGGTTACTTAAAGCTGAAATTCGGCGCATCTGAAGTAATTACCAGCATTATGATGAACAGCATCGTTGCGAGAATAACAGAATGGATGTGTAATGGCCCCTTTAAGCCGGAAAATGTTTCCATTGGTCAGACAAAACCCATTTCTCAGGCAGCATATTTAACTGCCATGATACCAAAAACCAAGCTGACCTGGGCATTTCCCATTGCACTTGCCTGCTGTGTCATTATGTATGTGGTGTTGGAAAAGACGGTGATCGGCTATGAGATTCGGGTTACAGGGATGAACCGGATTGCTAGTGTGGTAGCAGGGATCCGAACCAAAAAAATGTATTATTTAACTGCTTTTTTAGCTGGTTCATTTGCGGGGTTAGGAGGCGCTGCCCTTGTTCTTGGCATTTATCACCGTTTTATTGACGGAATGACCAGCGGGGTAGGGTTTGTAGGGATATCGGTTGCGGCACTTGCTGCCTATTCCCCTTTGGCGGTGCCACTTTCCGGATTCCTGTTCGGTATGCTGGAAGCGGCATCTACAACCCTTAGCCGTACCACGCAGGCGCCTCTTGAAATTATGGATATTATCCAGGGACTGGTGGTAGTCTTTGTGTCAGCTCCGCATATTGTTACTTCCATAAAGGATTGGAAGCTGTTTCGCCCCATTAAACGGCTGTTTGCCAGAAAAGAAAGGGGGATGGCATAAATGAATGGAATCCTTGCGTTTATCCAATTGGCGCTTACATCCACATTAAGGATGTCATTGCCCATTATTTTAGCCGCTGTAGGTTCCGCGTTTTCCATGCGGGTAGGAGTGGTGGCATTCGGATGTGAGGGGATGATGCTGATGGGCGCTTTCTGCGGCGTATTAGGCGCGCTGCAGACGGGAAGCAATATAATAGGCGTTTTGTACGCGATTGCAGGCGGGACCTTAATTTCACTCCTCCACGCCTTCCTGCATGTAAAACATAAGGTAGACGGAACCTTAAGCGGCGTGTGCATTAATCTGCTTGGCCTTAGTTTGACAGAGCTGTTTGTAAAGGTGATTTGGGATTCCAACCAGTATTCCCCAGCCATTACTCCATTTGCCGTATTTTCGTTAAATGGAATGGAAAAGATTCCATTTATCGGCCCCATTCTTGCCAGCCAGTACGTTTTTTTCTACATTACGATCCTTGTGGTCATCGTAAGCCACATTTTTATGTATCGGACTAAGTACGGCCTTCGTATGCGCATGGTAGGAGATAATCCTATGGCAGCTTATTCCCTTGGAATTAACACAGTTGCGTATAAATATTTTGGGGTCGGCATGTGCGGAGCGTTAAGCGGGTTGGCGGGAGCTTATTTATCCATGGCTATGTTAAGCTGCTTCCAGACCAATATTACCTCAGGCCGTGGTTACATTGCTATGGTAGCCTGTAACCTGTCCCGTTCCACTCCGCTGGGCGCGGCGGTTTCCGGGATTTTCTTCGGGTTTTTTAATGCGCTGCAAACCATGTTCCAGAGTGTGGATTTCCCAAGCCAGATTTTGATGGCCATGCCTTACGTATTTACCCTGTTGGCGTCGCTGGTTCATATTAAATGGCTGAGAGGCCCGACAGCAGTTGGGAAACATTATGACGACGAATCCAATTAGTGATTTACAAATCTGGTGATGTGTGCTACTATCGTATTATATGAAACGTTTCAAAACCTGCGCGCCCTGCATAGAAACGTACCCTTATGTGGATGGCAGGCGGGGTTTGATATGGGAATGTAAGCCGCTTGTTTGGCGGCAGAAGTTTCTATCCAAATAATACGGGGGAGAGCGTTATGGCAACGGTAAAAGATGTGGCTCGTGAGGCGGGAGTTTCGTTGGGGACAGTTTCGAATGTGCTAAATGGAAAGAAGGGCGTAAAACCAGAGAGCCAAAAGAAAGTTTATCAGGCAATTAAAAAACTTGGATTTCAATATAATATGACAGCAAGCGCGCTGCGGACAAAAACAACTAAAACCATCGGTCTTATTATTCCAACGATAGTAAACCCATACTATCCAGAACTTGCCAGAGGGGCGGAGGATGAGGCCAGAAAAGAAGGATTTACTGTATTTCTCTGTAACAGTGACCGTGATGTAAAGAAAGAAATGCATTACGTGAATACCTTATTAAGCCGGGGAACGGATGGGGTGATCCTGGTAAAGAGCAAGCTTGCGGAGGAAGAATTGGAGCGGTTAAAGCTGTGGACCCAAGTGGTACTGGTGGATTATGAAAAACAGAACCGGGAAGAATCTTCGGAACGGTTTCATATGGTTAATGTTGATGACGCAGAAGGCGTCATCCAGGGGATTGAGCTGTTGGAACAGTATGGACACAGCCGGATCGCTTTTATTTCTGGTTTGCAGGATGAATATTCCAGCAGATGCCGTATGGAAACCTATCAAGATTGTCTGAGAAAACGGGGGATTCCTTTAAGGAAGGAATACGTAATAACCGGGGATTTTAGTTGGCAGAGCGGATATAAAGCAGCAAAACAGCTTTTCTCCCTTGAGGAAAGGCCTACAGCCATTTTCGCAGCCAATGATATTATGGCAATCGGCGCCTTGAAAGCAGCGTTAGAAGCTGGGATCCGGGTTCCCGAGGAACTTTCCATTCTTGGATATGATGATATTGAGATGAGTAATCTATGCAGCCCATCCTTGACTACCATCCATCAGCCTAAGTATCAGGTAGGGATAGAAGCAGTCCGTATGCTGATGCAGAACCTGAACAAACAGCCAGATGCCGAGAACTGCCTTTGCCTGAAAACAAAACCAGTTTTGCGAAAAAGTGTTGCGGCAGCACAGAGATAATTGAAAAAAGCAGGAAGAGGCCATTTCCTGCCTGAAAATATGAAACGTTTCAAAAGAAGGGGAAACAAGATGGTAATTTATATTGGAAATGATCACGGAGGATATGCCTTAAAGCGTATTCTGATTGAACGGTTAAAGGAATTGAAGATTCCTTATGTAGATGTTGGGACCGATTCAGAAAGCATCGTAAGATATCCCTATTTTGCAGCAAAAGTAGCAGCCGCTGTAGCGGAAAAAAAAGAGGACAGAGGAATCCTTATTTGTTCGACTGGAATCGGGATGAGCATTATAGCAAACCGCTTTAAAGGAGTCCGTGCTTCTTTGTGCACGGATCCCTATATGGCAAAGATGACAAGGCGCCATAATGATTCCAATCTTCTGTGCCTGGGGGGGAAAATCACAGGGGAGTTTGAAGCCCTGGATATTCTGGAGGCCTGGCTACGGGAGGAATATGAAGGCGGAAGACATGATATTTCCCTTGGTCTTATTTCAGAAGCAGAGAAAGGGCTGTGTCAGGATAAGATACCAGAATACGAACTGCTGTTTCACGATACAACGCTTTAGGAAATGCGGGGCTTGTCTGGCGGAATGGAGGGTTTTTCCATACGCAAAGAAGGCTTGGTTCTATGAGAAGGAAGACCTTGCCATACATTAAGCAGGTTCGGGCAGAACGGGGATTTTGAAAGCGGCAGCAGGAGTGGCAGAAAAAAACAGGTAGTTGAAGGAGGCAGCAATTGAAAACAGCAGTTACAATTGCGGATAGCAATGCAAAAGATTCCGCCTTTGTGGTGTGGAGAGGATTTCGGGAATCCATTGAAAAGGCGGCAAGATATGGATACGATGGAGTAGAGCTGGCGTTAAAAGGAGCAGAAGAGATTCATGCAAAAGAGCTAAGGCGCTGGCTGAAGGATTCCAACATGGAAGTAAGCTGCATTACCACAGGTCAGGTATTTGCAGACCGGGGTCTGTATTTTACCCATCCAGATCCGGAAATAAGAAAGAAAACCATAGAAGTGTTTTCCGGACTGATTGATCTGGCAGGCGAATTTGGCGGGATTGTGAATGCGGGAAGAAGCAGAGGGTTTGTAGGACCTGGGCAAACCAGAGAGGAAGCGGAAACACTGTTTGTAGATACCATGCAGGTTTTGTGCGACCGGGCAGCGTCAAAACAAGTTGAGCTGCTGATTGAGCCCGTGAACCGGTATGAAATTAATTTTATCAACAACCTGGATCAAGGTTCCCAGATCCTCTCGAAAGTAGAAAGGCCCAACTGCGGGATCCATGCAGACGTATTCCACATGAATATCGAAGATGACAAAATAGGGGAAAGCCTGATCCGCAATGGAAACTGGATCCGCTACGTCCACTTTGCGGATTCCAACCGGCTGGCTCCGGGTCTGGGGCATTTGGATTTCCATGAGATCATGGAAGCCTTAAAGGCCATCCATTATCAAGGATGGGTTTCGGCAGAGATCCTTCCAGGGGAGGATCCGGATCATATGGCAAGGAAAGCGATTACCTATCTCAAGCCTTTGGTAATGGAATATAACTGTGAAATAAAAAAGAGGAGAGTGTTACCATGATGAATGACGGCAGAAAGCGGGAATTGGATGAGCTGTGCCTTCAATTCCGCAGAGATCTGATCGACCTGCTGCACCAAATCCAAACAGGGCATCCGGGTGGATCCCTGTCTTGTACCGAAATCTTAACTGTGCTATACTTTGATATTATGAACCTGGATCCAAAAAACCCGGGATGGGAAAAACGGGATCGATTAATCTTAAGCAAAGGCCATGCAGCCCCTATCCTTTACCGGATCTTAGCAGAGCGGGGATATTTCCCGAAAGAAGATTTAAAAACCTTGCGGCAGGCCGGTTCTTATCTACAGGGCCATCCGTGCGTACATAAAACACCTGGCATCGAGCTTTCCACTGGCCCACTTGGCCTGGGTCTGGGCGCCGGGATCGGAATGGCGCTGGGCGAACGGCTAAAGGGAAGCGACGCATACATCTACGTGGTGCTGGGAGATGGAGAGATTCAGGAGGGAGCTGTCTGGGAGGCCGCCATGGCAGGCAATAAATATAAGCTTTCTCACTGTATTGCGATTTTGGACAATAACGGCGTCCAGTTAGACGGAACAAACGAAGAAATCATGCCCATGGGCGATATCGGGGCAAAATGGGAAGCATTTGGCTGGAATGTGATCCACTGCGATGGCCATAATGTGATGGAAATTGAGAAGGCGGTGGCAGAGGCAAAACAAGTAACGGCTCATCCTTCCATCCTGATCTGTAAAACCGTGAAAGGAAAGGGCGTGTCATTTATGGAAGGGAAGAGCGCCTGGCATGGGAAACCCATAGGAGATGAGGATTATAAAAAGGCGAAAGCAGAGCTGGGAGGTGTTGTGGAATGAGCAGAATGGTAGCGATTCGTGACGCATATGGAAAGGCTTTAAAGGAGCTGGGTTCCGTAAATGAAAGGATCGTTGTCCTTGAGGCCGATGTGGGCGCTTCTACAAAGTCGGTGCTGTTTGGGGAAGCCTATCCTGAGCGTTACTTTAATACCGGGATCAGTGAGCTGAATATGGTAAATATGTCGGCAGGCCTAGCGTTAGAAGGTTTTATCCCCTATGTAAATACCTTTGCGGCCTTTATGGCCACCAGAGCCCTTGACCCGGTTGTTTCCCTGATTGGCTATGACCACTTAAATGTGCGCCTATGCGGAACTTACTGCGGCCTTTCCGATTCCTATGACGGCGCCAGCCATCAGGCGATCACGGACATAGCCGCTATGCGGGCGATTCCGGGAATGACAGTAATCAGCACTGCGGATGAAACAGAAACAAAGAAAGCGGTATTTGCCCTAGCTGACTTTAATGGGCCAGCTTACCTTCGCCTGTCAAGGGCACCCGCACCGGTTATTTATGGGGAAGAGATGAAGTTTGAAATCGGAAAAGGTGTAATTTTAAAAGAAGGAGGCGACATTTCGATTATTGCAGCCGGAACGGTCCTCCACTACGCCCTTGCGGCAGCCCAGCTTTTGGAGCAAGAAGGAATCCATGCGACAGTGGTGGATATGCATACGGTGATCCCCATTGACCGGGAGTTGATTGTTTCCTGTGCCAAAAAGACCGGGGCGATCCTTACGGTAGAAGAGCATTCCATACATGGAGGACTTGGAAGCGCTGTGGCTGAAGTGGTTGCGGAGGAATGCCCGGTTCCGGTTTCCATAATAGGCGCTGTGGATTACGCAGAATCAGGAGATTTGAATGTTTTAATGGAACGGTATGGGTATGATGCGAAATCCATCGCCAGCCGTGCCAGAAACCTTATTAAGTAATTGAGAAACGTTCTCCCGGCCTCGTTTCGTCGGGAGAACGTTTCTCAAACGCCTAAGAGAAGTTATGAAGAAAAGGAGAGATAGATATGAGAGAACCGATTCAGAAATATTTTCAGATTGGGACAATTCAGTGGATGAGCCATCCGCCAGTGGATTACAACTTGCTAGATTCCGTCAAAACGCTGGCAGAGGATGAATATTTTTCCGCCATCGAGATTGGCAAGATTGATGATGAAAACGTGCGGGAAAAAGTGAAACGGATGCTGGAACAGTCCCACATGAAGGTTTGCTACGGCGCGCAGCCCAGGCTGTTAGGGCCGAAATTAAACCCCAATGATATTGATGAGGAGGGGAGGAAAAAGGCGGAGAAAACTCTTTTAGAAGCAGTGGACGAGGCCGAATATTTAGGTGCCAGAGGGATTGCTTTCCTGGCGGGAAAGTGGCAGGAAGAAACAAAAGATGCTGCCTATGCCCAATTGTTAAAGACCACAAGAGCTGTGTGCTCCTATGCTGCCGAAAAAGGCATGAGGGTGGAACTGGAGGTATTTGATTTTGACATGGATAAAGCGGCGCTGATTGGCCCAGCTCCCTATGCGGCTAAATTTGCCGCGGATATGCGGACGACCCATAATAACTTTGGTCTGTTGGTGGATCTGTCCCATTTTCCAACCACTTATGAAACGTCCAGATTTGTGATCCAGACGCTGCGGCCTTACATTACCCATTTCCATATTGGCAACGCAGTTGTGAAAAAAGGCTGCACAGCTTATGGAGATCAGCATCCCAGGTTCGGATTTCCGGAAAGCGCCAATGACACGGAAGAACTGCTCGACTTTTTTACAGTTTTGAAGGAAGAGGGCTTTTTCCAGCCTAAGGATCCTTATGTGCTGTCATTTGAAGTAAAGCCTTGGGAAGGAGAAGACGGAGATATTGTTTTGGCAGGTACAAAACGGGTTATCAACCGTGCCTGGGCATTGGTTGAAGACTGATAGTATGAAATAAGGGTGGCTGCTGCAAATACGATAAGGGAGCATCCCCCGAAAGCCGGAAGCAGTGAATGGGCAATTCCCTATGGCTTATGGTGATGACGGAAAGCCCATTTTGCAAAAGCCATTTAAACAAGGAGGAATGAAATGAAAATTGTAATATTGGACGGCTACACGGAAAATCCCGGGGATTTAAGCTGGGAGGGATTTGATAAACTGGGAGATCTTACGGTATATGACCGGACAAAGGATCCTGGCAAAATTGTGGAGCGCATTGGAAATGCGGAAGCGGTATATACCAATAAAACCCCAATTACCAGGGAAACCATAGAAGCCTGCCCCAATCTAAAATTTATCGGAGTGCTTGCTACTGGTTACAATGTGGTAGATACACAGGCGGCCAAAGAAAAGGGAGTGATCGTCAGCAATATCCCTTCCTATGGTACAGATGCGGTTGCCCAGTACGCCATTGCGCTTTTGCTGGAATTATGCCATCATATCGGGGAACATTCCCAGTGTGTAAAAAACGGGGAGTGGGAACAGAATGAAGACTGGTGCTTTTGGAAATATCCGCTGGTGGAATTGGCAGGAAAGACCATGGGGATTATCGGGTTTGGGCGTATTGGACAAGGGACTGCCCGGATTGCCCAGGCTCTTGGGATGAAAGTCCTGGCATACGATGTAAACCGGAATGAAGAACTGGAAAGCGAAACTTGCCGTTTTGCTTCTCTGGATGAGCTGTTTAAAAATTCGGATGTGATTTCCCTTCACTGCCCGCTTTTTTCGTCTACCCAGGGAATCATTAATAAAGAAACCATTAGTAAAATGAAGGATGGGGTTATGATTATTAATAATTCCAGAGGGCCTCTGGTGGTGGAAGCCGATTTACGGGATGCGCTAAACAGCGGCAAGGTAGCCGGGGCCGCTGTTGATGTGGTTTCAACAGAACCGATCCTGTGTGACAATCCACTGCTTGAAGCAAAAAATTGCATCATTACGCCTCACATTGCATGGGCTCCCAAGGAGTCAAGGCAGCGGCTGATGGATATTGCGGTAGATAACTTGAAGGCGTTTTGTTCCGGAAAGCCGAAGAATGTGGTGAATCAATGAGTGAAAAAGTGGCAGTAGGATTATCCGGCGGCGTGGATTCTGCTGCCGCTCTTTTTTTTCTGAAGCAGCAGGGGTATCAGTGTGTAGGGGTTCATTTAAGGCTGGCAGACCTGCCAGAAGAAGAGGCCAAGAGGCAGAGGGAAGAAGCAGAAAACGTGGCCTGGAAACAAAAGGTTCCTTTTTATACGGTAGACTGCAGAGAGCAATTTCGCAAGCATGTGACCGATTATTTTTCCAGGGAATATTTAGACGGAAGAACACCAAATCCCTGTGTAGTATGCAATGAAAAGGTGCGCTGGGATGGGCTTATGGATTTTGGAAAACAGATGGGAATTCACCTGGTAGCTACAGGGCACTATGCCAAAATAAGAAAGCGGGAGGGCAGGTATGCCCTTGCTGTGCCGAAAGACCGGAAAAAAGACCAGACCTACTTTTTATACCGGCTTTCTCAGGAACAGCTATCCAGAACCTGTTTTCCGCTGGGAATTTATAACAAGCAAGACATCAGGGAAATGGCAAAAAGAGTAGGAATACAGGCGGCAGAAAAACCAGATAGCCAAGAAATTTGTTTTTTACCAGACGGCGACAGAAGGAAATGGTTCTGCCATAGACCGGAAATCAAAAAAGGGGAAATCGTGGATAACGCAGGCAAGATATTGGGCTGCCATGATGGGATTTGCTTTTATACAGTGGGGCAGCGGAAGGGGCTTAAAATCTCCGGATCGGAACCGCTTTACGTTAAAGCAATTCGCAAAGAGGAAAACCGCCTTCTAGTGTCCGGACGAGATTACGTGTATTCGTCGGAGGCGCATGTTCATCATGCGGTCTGGATGGCGGATGAAAAAGAGGAGCTATCAGGAACGGCAAGAGTAAGGAATGGAGGCCCATTGATTCCATGCACTGCATACAGAGAAGGAAAGGAGCATTGGAAAGTTCTTTTTTCGGAACCGGTATGGGCTATAGCGCCAGGCCAGTCCCTGGTTTTTTATCAGGAAGATCAGGTAGTGTTTGGCGGTGTCATGGAAACGGCGAGTAGGGGTTAGATGGATTAAATCCGTAAAATGCTTAGACGGCGATTAATCGGTAACTAGCCTAATGGAATTAAGACCTGCCATTCCCAAATTAGGAACAGAAAAACCCCTGTACGTGAATCAGGGGTTTTTCGTTTATCTGAATTGGAATTCGTTTCTTGATTTCCTGCTTCGGCGTGCCGCTCTATAGGTACGGCTGTTATCCGGTTTTCAAATACAATGCCTCGCTTTTGGTCTTTGGTTTTTTGTTTGGAATAGTGTGATGCCGGCGGTCTATCGCTTGTTTTCGGTACCATACATGAGCATGTGACCTAGCAATCCCTCTACGGCGGTGGCGGACACATCATCAGCCAGTACGTGGCCTTCACAGGTGTACCAGGAGCCACTTTTTTAGACAACTTTGTTTCATCCTGCTTTCTGGGTATAATGTCATAATAAATTTAACAGTTCATTACAAAAATAGCGCAAGAAGACCTTCGTAATAAGCCGAAGGCCTTTGCTAAGTAGATTTATAAACGATAATATTTTCGATACTGATTTGGAGTCATAGAATATTCTCTTTTAAAAAGCTTGATAAAATAGTTCGCGTCAGGAATACCAACCATAGTACTTATATTTTGAACACTAAGATCGGTATTGGACAGAAGGCGGGAGGCTTGTGTTAAGCGTACATGCAGGATATAGCTGCCTGGAGTTTTTCCTGTTTCTGTTCGGAAGACGGAGATAAGGCGGTTGATATTGATGTTGAGATCATCTGCTAATTGCTTCACGGTTATATTTTGAGGATAGTAACGTTCAATATAATGCATGGCATTTGATACAAGGTTGCTGTATTGATGGTTTTTGTGCGAAAGGATTTTCCGGCAGAATGCATTGACCATTTTTTCTTTCTCCCTGAAGATTTCCTCAACAGATTTGGCGTTTTGGATGGTGACTGTGGTTTGGCTGGACACTAAATCTATGACAGCGGCTGGGAGTCCGGCGCGCATTGCTGAGATTCTGACCATTGTACGTACAATCGCGGCCCCTATCCGCTCATTCTCTAAAGTAGTTCCAAACTCTTTTAAAAAGGCGACATCCCTCTGCATATTCCTTAAATTCAAAATGGCGGCGTGAAAATTTCCATTTTCAACATCCTTCATAAAACGCTGTTCCAGTTGGTAACGTTCCTGGATTAATTCCGAGTAGTTTTTACGAAAAGAAAAGTCCAGTTCCTGTTTTTCTGGTAAAATTGGTTTATTCGATAAATTGACATACTCTATCTCCCGGTCATTGGAGGAAGGCTGAAGGATGTGGAGGAGAGAACGGATAATATGTACCGCGTTTTCTTCGCTGATAACAGGAAACAGGCTCCGGTAGGATAACAGGTCATTGGGGGAACATGGGGAAAGCTGATGATGGTGGATATATTTAAGACAGTCCTGTTTTGTCATGATCAGAGGACAGAAGGGACCTGCCACAACAGGAGTTTCATCAATAAGAAACAAAATGAAATGGATATCAAATTGGTCAATAATATAGTATACTTTGCCGCAGGTCAACGTCTGACAAAGTTTCTTTATGGTAGCGGGATTTAAAAAATTCTGTACGGTATGCAGCATATAGGTTTTACTGAAAGTCTGTATAACTTCGTCGGTATCCAGGTACTGAACTGACAGGTAACAGATATCATGGATTAATTGTTGGGCGATTTGAAAGGATTGGGATACCATAAGACTCTCCTTTTTGTGATAAATTTCTATTTTAGATGATTTTATTCTATCACAGGGTATAGAAATATGCTACTATTTTTACAAACAATTCGGATTGTAAAAATTACATAAAGTGAGGAAAAGTTATGAAAGTGAGTGGGCAGAAGTATGTTATGGAGAAGGGGATACACAGGGTAGAACCGTGGAGGATCGTTGGATTTTCCGGGGTGAATCTGGCAGTTAACCTGTATATGGGATTGACCATGTATATGTCTTACTATTTAAATGGTTTTGTGGGCATGGCTGTTATGTTTGCTTCCAGTTTTTCGACCATTATGAGATTGTGGGATGGGGTAACAGACCCAATGGTGGGATTTGTGGTTGACAAATTCGGATATCGGGCAGGGAAGACAAGAACCTGTATGACTATAGGCGGTGTTTTGCTTTTTGTCAACAGCTTTTTTATGTTCCGCGTCACTCATCATCTGCCGGAGGTCGGAGCTGCGAGAGGTATCTTTTTTACCTTATTCGCGCTGTTATTCTATATTGGCTATACGTTTCTGAATGTAAGTATGCATACTGGCAATGTGTGTTTGACCAATGACCCCAAGCAGCGTCCGTTTTTAAGTGTTGTCGGAACCATTTTAGTGCGGATGTCCCGTTCTTTGGTTCAGATTTATGTGACAGGTTTGGTTGTAAAGTATGGGAAAATGTCATCTATCGGGGTATTTGAGGATATGTGGTTTTTAACAGCTGTGGCGGCCAGTATTTGTATCGCGGTCGCGTTTGTTTCCATCGCGCCAAAAGACATCCCCGAGTTTACTGTCATCACGAAAGAAAAGCAGGTTGTAAAATTTAAAGACTACATAAGAGTCTTGAAAACCAATAAACCGTTACAGATGCTGATTGTATCGGCGGCTACAGACAAACTGGCTTCCAGCTGCAGAATCAGCGCGGTCAGCGTGGTGGTTTTTGGTATTATTATTGGAAACTTTCAGCTTAACGGCGGCTGGTCTCTTTATACAACCATTTTAGGTCTGGTTATGATGACGCTTGGAGTGGGGGCTATCGGCGGAAAGCTGGGTTTAAAGAAAGCAATGCAGGTAGGAAGCTGGGGAGTGGTAATCTTTAATACCATTATCATTGTATTGTTTGTGGCCGCGGATCCGAAAACCCTCAATCTGCCTGGGTATGTAAATGGATATGGACAGACATTTACAGGATTTACGTTCTTTACTGTGGCGCTATTTTTGTTATCGATTCTGGGAGAAGGTTCTCAGATGATCTGCACTTCCGCTATTCCGCCGATGATTGCGGATATCAACGATTACGAGGCCAGCCGCAGCGGAAAATATATGCCAGGCATGGTAGCTACTGTATATACGTTTATTGATAAGCTCATTTCTGCTGTGGCGCCGTCTTTAGTGGGGGTTGCCTTTGCCTGGATTGGATTTGCGGACAAGCTTCCTGATGTGGATACACCAAGTACAACCGCCCTTTTTGTATTCGGATTGCTTTTCTATTACGGAACTTCGGTGCTGGGAGCCCTTTGCAATACCATTGCCATGAAATATTATGAATTGACGCCTCAGAGAATGGAAGAGGTGAGGGAGCAGATGGAGCGGTTAAGACATGTAGGACAAGGAGAGGGATAAACCATGGAAAATTTTAATTTAGGCTGGGAGTTTCAGAAGCTCTGCCAGACAGATATAGACAAAATCAGTAATATGGAAGAAATTTCTTTTGATGAGGCGATGTTTGAGCAGGTCGATCTGCCCCATACCTGGTATTCGGAGGAAGAACCCTATAAGGGAACAGCAGTATATAGAAAAAAAATGAGGTTGGATTATAAAGAGGGAAATCATATTTTCCTTAATTTCCAGGCAGCGGACCGATGGTGCAAAGTATTTGTCAATAAGTGCTATGTGGGAGAACACAAAGGCGGGTATTCTGCTTTTACATTTCCAATTACACAGTATTGCAAACAGGGGGAGGAGAATGAACTGGATGTTTTTCTGGATAACCGTTCCTGGGAGGAGATTTCCCCGCTTACAGGCGACTTTACTGTATTCGGCGGACTGTATCGGGGGATAAACCTGATAATTACGGAAAATGTATGTTTTGATCGAAGCTATTATGGTACATCAGGATTGATCGCGCGTACAAAGGTTCTGGAAAATGGAGGGGGAGAGATTTCGGTTGAACCTCATTTGTACAACGCGAAAGGAAAAGAGATTCAGATAGACTATCAGGTGCTGTCGCCGAAACAGGAGGTGATTGCCTGTAAAACTGAATGGGGGGAGGGGATCTGCCAGATTGAAATCCCAGATCCTGTTTTGTGGAATGGATTAAAAGAAGCGGCATTATACTGCCTCCGCGGGGAACTGAAAATCGAAGGAAAAGTGGTGGATCGTACAGATATAACCTTGGGGTTTCGAAGTATTTCCATAGATGGAGAAAAAGGGTTCTTTCTAAATGGGGAGAATATAAAGATCAACGGAGTCGCGAAGCATCAGGATTACGACGGTGTATTTTGCGCGACAAAACATGAGCATTGGAATCAGGATATCCGTGATATTTTAGAGATTGGAGCTAACAGCGTCAGGCTTTCCCACTATCAGCATCCGCAGGAAATGTATCAGCTGTGTGATGAACATGGACTGATTGTCTGGGCAGAGATTCCTATGCTTAAGATGACGGAAAGTGAGGCTTTGCTGGAGAATACGTGCGGTCAGCTGAAAGAACTGATTTTGCAGAATATACACCATCCGTCTATTTGCTTTTGGGGAATTCAAAATGAGATTGCCATGTTTGGCGAAAATCAGGGAATGTATGAGGGCGTAAAACGTCTTGCGGATCTGGCAAAACAGCTGGACCCTTCACGAATCAGTTCCTGCGCGAATCTGTTTTGCGTAAAAAATGACAGTATGCTAAATTCATTTACGGAAGCGGTAGGATATAATATTTATTTCGGCTGGTATTATGGAGAGATGAAAGACAGCGAAACTTTCGTGGAAAAATTTCATGAGGATAATCCCCATATACCGCTGGGGATCACGGAATATGGAGTGGACTGCAATCTGGCATTTCACTCCCAGGACCCGAAGGTAAAAGACTATTCAGAAGAATTCCAGGCTTTGTACCATGAAACCGTTTATCCGATGTTCAAAAGCAAGCCATATATATGGGGGACTTATGTGTGGAATCTGTATGATTTTAGCAGTGAGATTCGGGACGAGGGTGGTTTGAAGCATAAAAATGGCAAGGGGCTCATTACGTTTGATAGAAAAACTAAGAAGGACGCGTACTACTATTATATGGCCCAGTGGTCATTGAAACCATTTGTAAAAATAGCCCAGAGCCGGTTCGTTAAACGGGAACAACCTGAAATATGCATTACCGTCTATTCTAATCAAAGGGAAGTGGATTTATATGTAAATCAAAGCCGCTATAAAGGTTTTTCGGAGTCTGGAGTTTTTCATTTTTATAAGATTGCTCTTGAGCAGGGAGAAAATACGGTGAAAGCGGTAAGCGGGGAATGGGAAGACGAGGCTGTGTTCTATGGGGTAACAGAAAAAGAACCTTCTTATATTTATGTTGATGCCAACCCGGGTTTAAATGTAAAAAACTGGTTTACGGATGTGGTTGAAGAGGAAAAGATGTTTCCCAGGGGAATGTTTTCTGTCAGGGAATCCTGCAAAGATCTTTTGGAAAGCCAACAAGCAATGGCGGTTATAGAAGAATTTTCCGCGGAGTTGGCAAAGCAGATGAGGGAACGGCAGGGAATGATGCCGCTGGAGCGTATTTTGAGTTACATGAAAAAAGAAGTTACGGATGAGCAATGCAAAGAATTAAATGGGAAGTTGATTCAGATAGCAAAGAGGAAGGAGTGACAGTTCAGGGATGGATCAATTTTTGAAAATGGAAGCTTCAGATTGGCTGGGCCAGGTATTTGATCAGCTAAAGACCAAAGTAAAGCAAGAAGTTGTAAGGCTGGACGATATTATACCTTATATACCCAAGGATGGAAAATACAGGGATATTGATACTGGAGAAGGCATCTATATGTGGACCAACGGTTTTTGGGCGGGGATTCTCTGGCACTTATTTTATTTGACAGGGGATCGTACCTATGCTGATACTGCCAGAAAAATCGAAACAAGATTAGATGAAGCTCTTAATGGATTTGAGGGACTGCATCATGATGTGGGGTTTATGTTTTCATTGTCTGCGGTTGCTGATTACCGCGTTACAGAGAACAGGCAGTCAAAAATTCGCGGACTCCATGCGGCTACAATTTTAGCTGGACGATATAATCCTACTGGAGAATACATACGGGCCTGGAATCAGCCTTCATGGACAAAAGAGGATGTATCAGGATGGGTTATCATTGACAGCATGATGAATTTGCCGCTGTTATATTGGGCCAGTTTGGAAACAGGTGATACAAGATTTGGTGACATGGCTGTCCGTCACGCAAATACAATTTTGCGGTATGGACTGAGGGAAGATGGGAGCGCAAATCATATCATTGTGCTAAACCCGAAAACAGGGGAGTTTATCGATAATCCAAGGGGGCAGGGGTTTGCTGCCGGCTCATCCTGGAGCAGAGGCCAGGCATGGGCATTATACGGATTTGCCTTAAGCTATCGCTACACAGGAGAAAAAAAGTTTTTGGATGCGTCAAAACGTTCTGCCCACTATTGTATTGCTAATCTTTCGTTGAATGACTGGCTGCCGGTAGTAGATTTTCGTTCTCCAGAGCATTTCGCGAAATTTGATTCAACTGCGGGAATGGCGATTGCGGCAGGATTGCTTGAATTGGCGGAACATGTAGATGAATATGAAAAGGAATTATATGATAAAACAGCAGTGAAAATTTTGCGGGCCTGTGAAAGTAAGTTCTGTAATTGGAATCCTGAGGAAGACGGTATTGTTACAGGAGGAACCGTTCTTTATCATAGCAAAGAAAATGCGAATGTTCCGATTATTTATGGAGATTACTTTTTGGCGGAAGCGGTTATACGTTTGAGGGGAAAGCATATTTTGCTGTGGTAATTAGAAAAAGAGGAACTTCCGAATCAGGGGCTAAAATCGGTATTAACCGACAGCCCCTCTATTTTTGTGCGTCAAGCATGGCTCAATTTTACGGATGAACGTCTACTGCCGCAATTCAAGAAGGAATAAACCGTACCATATCCATCTTTTTATTTGCGACTTACCTTAAATGGTGTATTTACTCAGAATCACCTTTCATTATTGCTATTGATGGATAATAAGTAAGTTCTGTACTCTCCGATAAACTAAAATGGTCTAAAATCGCTATCAGCTATCAAACACACCCAGGAACTTAAAATAGCCAAAGGTTTGATTTTGTACTTCCTTGATTGGGCCATCATAAATCAATCGGTGCAAAATAATAATTGCATTATAGGGTCTGTCCCATCCATTAGGGTACATTCTCTTCAGTGCGCCAATATCAAAAGTTTCTGCATCTTTGACAAGTTCATCTATTTGGGTGGTCAATTTCTTTTGCAATACCATAACCGCAAAATCTTCATCATAGGTATTGATACCAAAATCAATGCCCATTTCAAAGCCTATATAATCATCTCATCCCACAGAAGTTGGTAATCCTTTTCCAAATATTGCTCAAACAGTTCTTGGGACTTACAAACACCAACAAAAACGGAACAACGATTTTCGTTGGTGCTGTAACTAATATCTAACTGTTCAACTTGTTTCACATGTTTATCTCCTTGAAGAATCCCGATTTATCGCCCACTTTATTATACATTATCCCACTGAAAAAGTACAGCCAGGCTTCCTAATCTTTCCAGATAAAAACAGCCTGCAATATTTGTCATTCAATATATACTAAAAAGAACAATTTTCTCAAAAGGTATATGTTTTGAGAAAATTGTTCTTTCATCAACTTTAACAACATTACTATAAAATTCTTGAAAAGTCAATAACAAAATCTTACTTTTTCTTGGTCATCTTTACCAATCGGAATTGATTCCCAAAACATATACTTTTTGAAACACCTTTTAAAACAACATTTGAAACTACACTTAAAATAGTGTTTGACTATCCAGATCTTGGAATTAAAATCAAGGCACAGTCTAAAGCTTTCAGCAGCAAAACAACTGAAAAATAGTAGGAACAGGAACAAAAATCTATCTGTATGTCTGGAAGGCCTAGCGTAGCTTTGAATGGTTATAAAAGGCCTAGTCGCTTGGGTGCAAATGAAACATCAACTGCTTTTTATTGCGCCCAAATAACTTCAAATAATGATAAAAAATGGAATATTATTCTGAAACATGATCCGAAAAACCCCGCAGATATGGGGTCTAAGCGGATCATCTTTTTCAAAGGAGTAGGAGTTTCAAATAACAAAAGGAGAATTTGGTTAGGGGGTGCAGCGATTGAGAGATCCAGTTATGGTTTCAAACAGGCTGACAGAAAATGATGCAAACAGGCTGACAGAATGTGCTCCAAAAGGTTTGACAGAAGATGCTCCAAAGGAGCCAACAAAAGGTGTTTCAAAAAATCTGATGGAAGGTTTTATTAGCAGTTACGGCAAGAAACACCGTCTGGATCCCAGGACAGAAAAGGCATACCGTATGGATTTGGAGCATTTTTATGCCTGGGTGGATTCCGGCAGGGAAGAAGATTCGTTGGAACCAAATGCCAGAGTAGAGGAAAACAGGGAATCTGGAAAATCCAGGGAGATTCAGGAATCCAGTGAATCTCAGGAATCCAAACCTACCCCGGTCTTTGGCTGCTGGGAAGATCAGATGGAAGCATATCTGGATTACCTGGCCATGGAACGAAAGCTAAGCGCGTCTACCATATGCCGGAAAACCCGTGTACTTGGGTATTACCTGTCCTATCTGGTAAGGCAAGGGGTGATTTCCGGCTGCCGCCCATTAAAGACGGTAACGAGTGGGGAAAATCAGGGAAGTTACAGAAATTCCAAAAACCACCAAAAGGGGGAGGTGCCTGCCCGCAACCTGCTGTCTAAGCAAGATGCGGACGCATTGTTCCAGGCAATGGAACGGGAGTACAAAGGCCTGGAAAGTGAGTTCCGAAAGCGCGTGTGCCTGCGGGACATGGTAATGCTTGGCCTGTTGTTTTACCACAGAATCGAGATCAGTGAACTGTTGCGGCTAGAGGTGTCCGACTATGACGTGGAAACCGGAACCATCCGAGTCAGGAAGAAGCGGGGAGAGGTTTTCGCCATCCGTCTGTATGCTTCCGGCCTTCGGCGGAAGATGGAGGAGTGGCTAAAGGAGCGGAACCAATTTATGCGGAAGGGGGAAGGCAGCGGCCAGATCTTCCTATCCAAGTATGGGAAGCCGCTTTCAATGGAAATGTTTATCCAAATCTTTGACAAGTACCGGAAGCTGGCCGGGATCGAGAAGAAACTGACGCCCAAGGACTTGAAGGAGAGCAGCATGAAGCAGTATGCCAGGGAACTGATGATAGAGCGGTGCAGCGGGTATTAAGACCGAGTGATAGAATTTGCCGAGCCATTGACAGGCTGAGTGTGGAAACCTTCTGTTGGTATGAACAGGCCAAGCGTAAGAACTTGCGGTAGGTATAGCGGAAAAGGTTGTGCCGTTGGCTTTGTTAGGATCCGTAACTGCGGCAGCGTGTGTCTAAGAACAAACAAACGAGGAGTAAACCGAATGATTATCACAAAAACACCATTCCGCATGTCGTTTTTTGGGGGCGGAACTGATATGGAAAGTTTTTTTAGAGAAAACGGCGGGGCTGTGTTATCCACCACGTTTGACAAATATTGCTATGTAAATGTCCGGCATCTTCCCAGGTTCTTTGAGTGGACATCTGAATTATCCTATTCGAAAACAGAGCGGGTAAGCCATGTGGAGGACATCCAGCACCCGGCGATCCGAAATGCGATGAAACTGCTGGACATGCATGAAATCCGGCTTATGTATGAAGCAGATCTTCCAGCGCGATCCGGACTTGGCACCAGCTCCTCGTTTGCAGTTGGAATGCTCCATGCTTTCTACGCACTGAAGGGAACCTATGCGGACAAGAAGAAATTGGCTGATCAGGCGATTTATTTAGAGCGGGTACTGTGCCAGGAGGCTGGCGGCTGGCAAGATCAAATTGCTGCAGCGTATGGCGGCTTTAACCGGATCAACTTCGGAGCGGATGGGTATGAGGTGTTGCCTCTTATCATTTCCCCCGAGAGAAAAAAGCAGCTTAACGAGAACCTGATGATGTTTTTTACTGGCTTTACCCGTTTCTCATCTGATGTTCAAAAAGTGAATGCAACAGGGAAGAAAAAAGAAGCGGACGAAACACTGAAACAGATGTATGAGCTGGTAGATGCCGCAGAGCAGATTCTGGTTGACAAAGAAACGGATCTGGATGACTTTGGAAGGCTTCTTGACCTCACCTGGAAGCTAAAGAGAAAATCAGGTGTGGCAGTATCAACAAATAGCATTGATGAATTGTATGAAAAAGGGATGGAAGCAGGCGCCCTTGGCGGCAAACTGCTGGGGGCAGGCGGCGGTGGCTTTTTAGTATTCTATGTGCAGCCGGAAAAACAAAGAGGTGTTAAGGAAGCGATGAAGGATCTGCTGTACATTCCATTTACATTTGAAAATGGCGGTACACAAGTGATTCACTATACGCCAGAATCCTATGAGCCCAAGTAATAAGCACTCTCCCTTTGAAAGAGCAAAGGCTCCCTTTCATGAAAGAAACCGGCTGGCTGATAAAAGAGGATAGGATAACATATTGAAGCAGGGATAAGGGGTAAGACTGCTGAAGTTTTTGGATGGGGATAGGATAGAGTTAAGAATTAAAATAAAGAATTAGAATAAAGCAATTGGCATGCTCTCTGCTGGGGGATGATGCCAGAATGAAATAGTTTTAAAACTTTCGAATTCAGAAAGTTATGGTTTTAAAAAGCTGCGGTTAAAAAATTATGATTTTAAAAAGTTTCGATTTCAAAAAGATACGGTTTCAGAAAGGAAAAGTAAGACAATGAATATTATGGTTACTGGCGCGGGCGGCATGGTAGGCTCCCATATGATCGAGCTGCTGCATTCAAAAGGAGAATCGGTTATCGGCACATATTATAAGCCAACTACCGATATTAAGGAACTCCCGAAAGGGATTCGAATGATAGAGTGCGATGTGCGCTATGCTCCTTCCGTAGAAACAATTATGATGGAGTATATGCCGGAGCAGATTTATCATCTGGCCGCGCAGAGCTATCCGACCGTATCATGGTCCAGGCCGTATGAAACCATGGAAACCAATGTAAACGGTACGATTGCAGTTTATGAAGCGATCAAACAAGTAAGGAAACTGAAATACCCATCTTACGATCCCATGGTTGTGGTGGCTTGCTCTAGCGCGGAATACGGAGAAACCTTAAATGAGCTGGAAGGCGACCAGGTGTATGTGAAGGAAACGGCTGAGCTGAAGCCTCTCCATCCTTACGGTGTCAGCAAGGTAGGCCAGGATCTCATATCCTTCCAATATTTCATGAATGACCAAATCCGCTGCATCCGTGCCCGTATCTTCAACTCCACCGGTACAAGAAAAGTGAATGATGTAACGTCTGACTTTACCCATCGTGCAATTGAGGCAGAGCAAAGAGGGGTGTATGAGCTTCGTGTCGGGAACCTGGAAACCTACCGGGCTATTATGGATCAGCGTGACTTGGTGCGTGCTTTGATGCTGCTGGCGGAAAAAGGGACAGCAGGCGAGGCGTATAACATATCCTCTGAGCATATCTACCAGATGAAGGATATTGTGAACATGGTTGAGAAGCAAATGGGACACCCATTCCGGATTACGGTAGATCCCAAATTGCTCCGCCCTACAGATGAGAAAATGATTGCAGGGGATGTAACAAAGCTTAAGAAGGATACTGGATGGAAACAGGAAATCCCGATGGAGCAGACCATTGCTGACCTGCTTGCGTATTGGAGAACGAAACAATGAAATCAACAATGAAACCAAAACGACTGCTTGCGATTTTAAGCAGGTATCTGTGGCCGGTTGATGGCGGAAGGAAGGAGTCATTAAACCACTATTTTAAGGAGCTGCATGATACATATGGGTATGAAATCAAACTAATGTGTTTTTTAGAGTACGGCCAGAAAGTGGACCAAACGGATGTCCCGGAATACATCTTGGATGTAACTGCATTGCAAGATGTTCCCGCCGCTGAAAAGCTCAAAAATGTTTTGACGAAAACCCTTGGACCCTTGCAATGGCCGTTTCAATGCTCATTCTATTACAGCAAAGCGAATGATTCCGCAATCAAAACCCTGGTGAAGGAGTGGAAACCGGATGTTATTTTCACAGAAATGATTCGAACGTGTGTCTACTACCAAGCTTTTAGAAATAGCGGCGCGCTGCTGTTGTCCAACTTGGATGATTTATTATCAGTCAGATACCAGAAACAGGCCAAGTCCGGGAAATCAAGGGCAAGCGTTGCGGGAAGTTACAGCAACAAGCTGCCCAAACCGCTAGTATGGCTTCTGAAGGAAGGGCCGTTGAAAAACCAGTTTCTCAGGATGGAATCAAAACGGTGTGCCAAGTGGGAACAGGAGTATTATAAGCTGTTCGATTATACGCTTATGACATCGGATGTGGAGCGGGACGCGCTGAATAAGGCCATGGCATCAGATAAAGCAAAGACCTTGTCAGTGGGAATCGACTATGAGTATTATTCCCAGAATATAGGCGCGGAAAAAGATCCCACCGGGTTGTCATTTCTTGGAAATTTTAATGTGGCAGCAAATGCGGATACCCTTGAGATGATCATCCAGGAAGTGCTGCCCCATATCCAATCAGAATTCCATTTTTATATTATCGGGAAATGCCCCGACAAGTTGCGAGCCAAATACCAGGATGATGGCAGGCTGATATTTTGCGGCAGGGTGGATGACTTGCGGGAATACGTAAAGAAAACCACTGTATTTCTGGCCCCGATAGCGTATGGGACGGGAATCAAGACGAAGATAGTGGAGGCAATGGCAATGAACATGCCCGTGGTGACCAATTCAGTAGGAGCGGAAGGAATCCATGGAGAAGCGGGAAAGGATTACATCGTCAGTGATGACCCGTTCCAGATTGCCGCAAATGTGGATAAGCTTCTCAATCACCCTGAATTGGCGGCTAAGATGGGGGAACAGGCAGGCCGGTTTGCGTATGAGCATTTCCGATGGAGCCAGGTACTGGCGGTTTATAAACAATTAGGCGTTTAAAAAATCTACCCTAACATAAGTCAAACATGATACCAGGGTCGAAAACCGTTTATGATCTCAATATTATATCATATCCACAGCCGCTAGGCTGGGGATAAGTAATACGTTTCATTAATTGTATCATGTTACAGGGGGAGAGAGGAGCCAATAATGGATAAGAAATATACGATTGCCGTAGCTGGTACAGGCTATGTAGGATTGAGTATTGCTGTGCTTTTGGCGCAGCATCATAAAGTGATAGCTGTTGATATTATTAAGAATAAAGTAGATCAGATTAATAACCGGAAGTCACCGATTCGGGATGAGTATATCGAAATGTATCTGGCTGAGAAGGACTTGGATTTGGAGGCAACGCTTGATGCTGGGAAAGCATATAGCGCTGCGGATTTTGTGGTGATTGCTGCGCCTACAAATTATGATTCCGCAACCCAGCAATTCGATACTTCGGCTGTAGAAACTGTAATCAAGCTGGTTATGGAACATAACCCGGACGCAATTATGGTGATTAAAAGTACCGTTCCTGTAGGATACACGGCGGGAATAAGAGAGAAAATGGGAATCAAAAATATTATGTTTAGCCCTGAATTTTTACGTGAGAGCCAGGCATTATACGATAACTTGTTCCCAAGCCGCATTATTTTGGGCACAGACAGGAGTGACGGACATTTAGTGGAAGCCGCCCATACCTTTGCCAAATTGCTTCAGGAAGGAGCAGTGAAAGAGAATATCCACACGCTCTTTATGGGATTTACAGAAGCCGAAGCGGTAAAGTTGTTTGCCAATACCTATCTGGCCTTGCGGGTTTCTTATTTTAATGAGCTTGATACATACGCGGAAATGAAAGGTTTGAATACACAGCAGATCATCGATGGCGTTTGCTTCGATCCACGCATCGGGATGTATTACAATAATCCGTCCTTTGGCTATGGCGGATATTGCCTTCCCAAAGATACAAAGCAGCTTCTTGCCAACTATGCGGATGTGCCAGAGAACCTAATTGAAGCGATTGTGGAAAGCAATCGGACAAGAAAAGACTTTATCGCTGACCGTGTTCTGAAGATGGCGGGATATTATGACTACTACAACCGAGGAGATTATAATTCGGAGGAAGAGAAGGCTTGCGTCATTGGCGTTTACCGTCTGGCTATGAAGAGTAATAGTGATAACTTCCGACAGAGTTCCATCCAGGGAGTAATGAAGCGGATAAAGGCCAAAGGGGCTGCCGTAATCATCTATGAGCCAACACTAGAAAATAACAGTACATTTTTTGGAAGTGTGGTTGTAAACGATTTGGAAGCATTCAAAAAGCAGAGCCAGGCGATTATCGCAAACCGATACGATAGCTGCTTGGAAGATGTAAAAGACAAAGTTTATACCAGGGATATTTTTTCAAGGGATTAGAACATTTGAAAAGCAGTCAATCAGATTTTTTGCCGCTGTTAGGATGAATAGAATGAAGATTTTATGGATTACATTAGAGTCGGTGCTGCCAGCAAATTCTGGCGGACGGCTGGGCGTTTATAAACGGCTGGAACAGGTTGCAAAAACAGAAGAAGTGTATCTGTTTTATCCGTATGATAAGGAAGATGAATTAAAATATGCGGATGAGCTAAGGAAGCTATGCGCGCAAGTGCATCCTTATTTTCGTGGGGCAAACAAAAAGCACGCGTTACTCAATATTTTAAAATATCCTTATACAGTGGGTTCCAGATGTATTGCGCAGATGCAGGAAGATATCAAGGTCTGTATCTGGAAACATGCAATTGATCGGATTAATGTGGACTTTCCCCATATGTGCGTGAATTTATTTAATATGGACCTTCAAATCCCTATTATATTGAATGAGCACAATATCGAATGGAAGGTCTATAAAACCATTGCTGACAGCCAGAACAACATCTGGAAGAAGGCTGCATATTGGATGGATTCATTCCGGCTGAAATCATTTGAACAAAAGATTTTCAAGAAACTTTATATCAAAAAGGTAACCTTTGTTTCGGAAAATGATATGGCAGATATGATTGCGTCTGGGATTCTGGATCGAAATCAATGTGTTCTGATACCAGTGGGCGCTGATGTAAGGGAAGCAAAAGGCAACCCTGCAGGTGTTTTACGTAAAGGGCATAACATAATCTATGTGGGAAACATGTCGTATGGTCCGAATATAGAAGCGGTTACTTGGTTTGTGAAGGATATTTTTCCGCAGATATTGAAGCGGATTTCCCATGTGAAATTTTATATTGTAGGCAAAGAGCCGAATTATGAGGTAATGACACTGGCAGGAAAAAATGTTGTAGTAACTGGGGCGGTTGATTCGGTTGACGAATATTATAACCTTGCTGATTTGGTAGTGCTTCCCTTAAAAAACGGCGGGGGAGTAAAAGTAAAACTTCTTGAGGCTGTCAGCTATCAAAAACCCATCGTATCAAGCAGTGTTGGGGTAGAAGGGACAATATACTCGGATGGTAAGAGCATCCCGGTTGCGGATACTTCAACAGAGTTTGCGAATCAATGTGTAGAGGCTTTAATGAATGAATCAAATAAATCGGTAGAAACCGCTTACCGCATTTTTATGGATCATTATACATGGGTGAAAATCGGAAAAAAATACGTTGACATGATGAGAAACATATAACGAACTAGGTGGTATGAAAATGGATATAGTAGTAGCAATCACAGTTACATATAACGATGCCCAATACCTAAAAAAGTGTGTGGACGCATTACAGGAACAGCAGTTACGCCTTGCTAAGATTGTTATTGTAGACAATAACAGCAATGAAGAAAATAAGGCTATCATTAAAACGTTGGTTGCGGCGAATGTGGACGTGCTGTATCTGGAGGAAAATCTTGGCGGCGCAGGCGGATTTGAAAAAGGCATGGAATTTGTACGTGACAAGTACGATCCGGACTGGTATTGGATTATGGATGCCGACGCTTACCCACAGAAGGATTGCCTTGAGAAACTGCTTGCGCACAAAGGAAACAAAGAGCATATAGGCTACCTTGCCCCGTTAATTTTCGGGGTGGATTTGCAGCAATACCAGCTCTTTCATCACAAACGTTTGGCAAAATACCTGGAGAGGGATATCCCTTTATATCATAGCTATGATGAAATCCCAGATGTATCAGATATTATTGCAAACGCGTTTGTGGGCCCGCTGTTTTCTAAGGAAGCGGTAAAGACGGTAGGAATTGCCGATGGAAGGCTTTTTATTTATGGCGACGATCTGGAATACACATACCGGGTCACAAGAAAATTTCCCGCGTTACTGATTAAAGACGCAGTGATTAACCATAGGGATCAGTCGGCGGCAAATGGGACGCGGCAGCCAAAAAGCTGGTGGAAAGACTATTATATGTACAGGAACCGATTACTCTTTATTAATAAATTCCAGGAAAATGGAATTAAGAAATGGGTGGGCAGCCTGTTGCTGTGGATGAGAATTGTGAAGCAGACGCTTCTTAACATAAAAGACAACACTGGTAAACTTAGAAAAATCAGATATAAACTGCTTTGGCGTGCTTATCATGACGGAAAAAACTTAAGGGATGGTAAAGTGATTGATCCGGCAAACTATAACATGAAACTAAACAAACTTTTATAAAACTGAGGGTAATATATTGAAAAAGATTCAAAAGGTAATTGACTATTTTGCAATATTGTTTGTAATTCTTGATTGCTATAGTGTTGTTTCTATTATGGGTTCAAACGGTTCAAACGGCGCAAAAGTAAAACTGGTTGGAATCATATTGCTGATGACTTCACTTTTACTCGAATGCTTTAGGAAAAAAAGCATTCAGATGAAGAAAAATGTAGCTTTCTATCTTCTTATATATGTGGTAGCACAATTAGTTTTTTCAATAATAAATAAACCATCATCAATAACGCTTTATTTTCTAAATCAGATTGTAATCGTTATTTTAATGACAATATACTTTTCTGATAATAGTTTGAGAAATAATTTTTTGAGAATATATAGAAATATTATGTTTGTTATTGGTGCATGCTCTCTATTTTTCTATATCTTTGGCAGTCTTTTAGAAATAGTACCATCATGTGGATATGTTTCAGCACAATGGGGGATAATGAACCAATATAAGAATTATTTTTATCTGTATAATGAGGCTCAGGCAACGTGGTTTTTTGGAAAATCAATCCTTCGCAATATTAGTATATTTGCGGAAGGGCCAATGTTTAGCTATTGTATATGCTTTGCTTTATGGTATGAATTATTTGTGGGAAAGTTTAGTAAGATACGCTTTGCGGTATTTGTGCTGGCAATAGCTACTGCTTTTTCGGTTACAGGATATATATTTCTGGGAATTTTATTGTTTGTTAAATATCTAGAATATT
>CAJUTC010000019.1 GCA_910589195.1 uncultured Lachnospiraceae bacterium | reverse complement strand
CTTTGTTATCGGGGCCGACAGATGGGAATCCTTTGTATGTCTGCCAATATAGAGCAGCGGAAAATCACATAGGCAGAATGAAAGGCATATACAGTGGAGCATATGCCTTTTCTTTCCGGCTAAATGTTCATCAGATTAGCAATCTCGGAAAAGTTGATAAGCAGATCATCATAGATATTAACCTTGATAATGGAATCAAAAGGGTACTGAACGCTTACAATATTGCCTTCGAAGTAATTGAAAGTCACAGTCTTGCGGCGTGGATCCACGATCCAGTACTCACGAACGCCGGCATTATTGTAGTAATAGAGTTTGCGGATGTAATCATCTGCTGGATTGCTGGGGGAAACAATTTCAATGATGAAATCCGGGGCACCGTTGCAGCGTTTTCCATCCAGTTTATCCTTGTTGCAGATAACCATAATATCAGGTTGAACAATTGTAAGGGGCTTGTCGGACAGTTTTACGTCAAATGGGGCACTGAATATCTGGCAAGTTCCCTTTTTACTTTTGATGTAGTTATAGATGATATTGGACAGTTCCATAGAGTAGCCAGGAATATCACTGTGAGCACGTCCGATCCCACAGCATGGATCCGGCCCGGGTTCTCCAGATCATAATAGATTGGTACGTTGTTTCCCACCCGCATGGATGAACTGTAATACCCAAGCGGGCCGCTGAAATTCCCGTTGTCCGCAGAATACCAGATCCATACATCCTCACCCTGGATATCCTCAATCACAGCTTCCGTCATGATGCCGTTCTTCTGGAAATAGGATGTGTTCACGAACATGGCGCAGGACACGCCCAAGAAAATGCTGCTGACCAGCAGAAAGAGTGTGCCGGCAGAAATCCATTATTTACAATCCGGTTTTTTATCCTGCTTCCCGTTTTTTTGATTTCGTAGATTGAGGAAAATCTGATATCCGTAAAAGCAGGCTGGAATTACCATCAGGCAAAACAAATCAGCCATTAAAAGCTGGCGGGACAGTTCTGTTCCCATAAAGGCTAAAATAATCGATCCTACAATTAAAATCCCAATTAGTATCAGGCCAATAATGGCAAAAGCCCGTTTCCATCTATTCATATGCTCCCCTTTCTGGCAATACAGGATTGTTATTGCCCCATATCCTATATCAATATATGGACATTTTCCATCAAACGATCAGGTTTTTGTGGTTTCTTCCTCTGCCAGCTCTGCCCATAAATCGTATAGCACTTCCAGCTTCTTGCTGATTTCTTCTTTTTCCTGGTTCAGCTCTACCAGTTTGCCCACATCCGTATAAACTTCTTCCAACGTTAGCATGGTATCAATTTGTCCATCCCGCTTTTCTAACTGTTG
Source organism: uncultured Lachnospiraceae bacterium (assembly GCA_910589195.1). Lineage (GTDB taxonomy): Bacteria > Bacillota > Clostridia > Lachnospirales > Lachnospiraceae > Caccovicinus. The sequence goes on along the minus strand of CAJUTC010000019.1, from coordinate 55,055 downwards.
GATCATTTCCTCTGCTTTCTTCTGATCGTTTTGACGCTTCCGGATTCTGGCTTGTTCTTTTTTCTGGGCTTTCCAATCCATCTTTCCGGCAGTATCCTTTGGTTTTCCAGGCCATACGTTTTCGGCGGTCTGGGCCGAAAGAGAAGCGGAAAGGGTGGAAGCGGTCAGACCGGATAAAGGGCCAGCGGTTTTAACAGACAGACCAGACATAGGAGCCTGTCCTGTGTATACCTTGGTCAGCTCTTCCTTTTTTTCTAAATAATAATCATAATTTCCCAGATAATTAATAAAGGTCTGTCCCGTTAATTCCAGAATCCTGGTAGCCGTTTTATTAATAAAATAGCGGTCATGGGATACATATAATACAGTTCCGGTATAATGGGATAAGGCATCTTCTAAAATTTCCTTTGAAGTCAGATCCAGATGGTTGGTAGGCTCGTCAAGAATCAGGAAATTGGCTTCTGACAGCATCAGCTTAGCCAGGGATACCCGCCCCCGTTCGCCTCCGCTTAAATCAGAAATTCGCTTAAATACATCATCTCCGGTGAACAGGAAAGCGGCCAGCACATTACGAACCCTGGTATTATCCATATCCGGATATTCATCCTGGATTTCATCAAAAATGGTTTTTTCCGGGTGCAGAACCTGCTGCTCCTGATCATAATATCCTACATGGACTTTAGAACCTGGGCGGATTTCACCGGTATCTCCCGGAAGCAGATCCATAATAATTTTAAGCAGTGTAGATTTTCCGGTTCCGTTATTGCCGATTATGGCTACCCGTTCCCCCTTTTTAATATCCATATCTACACAGGAAAACAGGGTTAAAGGGCCAAAGGATTTGCTTAAGTTTCGGATAGCAAGGACGTCATTACCGCTTTCTGTTCTGGGCTCTAAGGTAATGGCCATAGCATCCTTAATTTCCGCCGGTTTTTCTAATACTTCAATTTTAGACAGAAGCTTCTCCCTGCTTTCAGCCCGCTTGATGGATTTTTCCCGGTTAAACGATTTCAGCTTTGTAATCACTTCCTGCTGATGTTTGATTTCCTGCTGCTGATTCAAATAAGCTTTCATCTGGGCCTGACGAATCATGGCTCGCTTCCTGCTGTATTCCTCATAATTTCCCAGATAAACTTGTGAATGACCTTGTTCCAATTCCACAATCTTTTTAACCACCTGGTTTAAAAAATACCGGTCATGGGCAACAATAATGACACTTCCGCTGTAGTTTAATAAATAATTTTCCAGCCAGGAGATAGATTCCATATCTAAATGGTTGGTAGGCTCGTCTAAAAGGATGATGTCCGGGTTAGACAGCAGAAGTTTTCCTAAGGAAACCCGGGTTTTTTGGCCGCCGGATAAGGTAGTGACTGGCTTATTAAATTCATCCTCCAGAAATCCCAGTCCTTTTAGTACGCCGGTTACTTCACTTTTATAGGCATAGCCGTTTTCCAGTTCAAACTGATGGTTTAGCCGGTCATATTCCGCAAGCAGATTTTCCAGTTTCTGCCCGTCGGTATGCTTCATCTGAAGCTCCAGTTCCCGGATCCGTTCTTCCATTCGGATAACAGGACGCTTAATTTCCAGTACTTCTTCATAGATGGTACGGGAGCTTTCCAAATCCTGATGCTGGGCCAGATAGCCAATGGTTTTCCCTTTGGACAAAACGACTTCACCGCTGTCAGGTGAAAGCTGGCCGATTATAATTTTTAACAAGGTGGATTTTCCGGCGCCATTAATGCCTACAATGGCAGCTTTTTCATGCTCTTCTATATGAAAGGATATTTGCTCCAGAACAGTATTGCTGCCGAATGCTTTTGAAATATTGCTGCATGATAAAATCATGTTAGCCCTCCTAAGTTATTTTATGTATGTATATGGTATCATTAAGCAGGGATTTTGTACATGGAAAGCTGTAAAAAGAATTTTTGTATGTTGTATACCAAGAAGCCACAACATGAAAAAAACTCTGATAAAACAGCAGTAATAGTATAATATATACACTATATTTTTGCAAGAAGTGAAAATTCGTTTGACAATGATTTAACGCAACTTTATAATAGACATAGAGAACGAGAGAAGGAGTAGTGGAATACGTGGAACGGAAGGAAATTTCGAGGGCAGTGATTTCCCGGCTGCCCCGGTATTACCGATATCTGGGAGAGCTGCTGGAAGATGGGGTGGAACGCATTTCTTCAAATGACTTAAGTACCCGGATGAAAGTAACAGCGTCCCAGATACGGCAGGATTTAAATAATTTTGGCGGATTTGGACAGCAAGGCTATGGATATAATGTAAAATATCTGTATACAGAAATCGCAAAAATCCTTGGGATTGATCGTCAGCATAATATTATTATTATTGGGGCCGGCAATTTAGGGCAGGCTATTGCCAATTATGCCAATTTTGAAAAACGAGGATTTATCATTAAAGGAATGTTCGATATTAACCCCAGGCTGATCGGCCTGGTGGTGCGGGGGATTGAAATACGGGGAGTTGAGGACTTAGAAAAATTTATCGTGGAAAAAGAGGTTCAGATTGCGGCACTCACCATTCCTAAGACCAAGGCGCCAGAAATCGCGGATCGTCTGGTAAAAGCAGGGATCAAAGCGATTTGGAATTTTGCTCATGTGGATCTGGTTGTTCCGGATGATGTGGTTGTGGAAAATGTCCATTTATCTGAAAGTCTTATGCGCCTTTCCTATCGGGTGTGCAGTATGCAGGACGCGCAAGCAGACGAAGAAGAGTGAAGGAAGAACGGTTCTCCATACCTGTTTGCACCCAATCAAGCGGAGCATGCAATGTTTTGAAACATGCGCGGATATGGAGGAAAGAATTAAAATTGTAACAGGAAAGCCAGCCGACAGGCCAGGGGACAGACCTTTTGGCATGTGGGCTGCTTTTGTATCATTCGGAATGTGTATCCCATGATACAAAAGCGCTCCCAGCGGATTGCGCTGTGACGGAAAGGAAGAAAAATATGAGAGCATTGCTTACAGGACAGCAGATGAAGGAGGTTGACCGGATTGCGATTGAGGAAATTGGAATTCCTTCTATGGTTTTAATGGAACGGGCTGCTATGGCGGTGGCGGATGAAGTGATCCGGCGCTCAGAGAAAAGGGAAGTAATCTGGTGTGCCTGCGGATGCGGAAATAATGGAGCTGACGGGATAGCGGCTGCCCGGATTCTTTCCCAGGCAGGTTTTCATGTAGTGATTGTAGTGGCTGGCAGTACGGAAAAGGGAAGCAGAGAGTTTAAGCTTCAGGCATCCATTGCAGAAAAATTGGGTCTTAATATCATCGAGTATAGGGATTTTATCCCTGGGCATTGCGATATTTTGGTAGATGCGGTATTTGGCGTAGGCCTTTCCAGAAGTGTAGAAGGGGAATACGAACAGTTTTTGCGTATGTTGCATGAGGCAAGGCCCAGACTTACAATTGCGGTGGATATGCCTTCCGGAATTAGCAGTGACAGCGGGCAGGTTTTAGGATGCGCTCTTTACGCAAATGTTACAGTTACGTTTGGATGGGAAAAACTGGGAACAATTTTGCATCCGGGAAAGGGGTATGCGGGCCAGGTGGTGATTGCGGATATCGGTTTTCCGGAATTGGCGTTTGAAACTGCCAGGAAAAACTGGACGGAAGGCGGGCCAGGGGAGATTTTAGGGTTTACCTACGGCCAGGAAGATTTAAAAAGGATTCCATTGCGAAGAGCCTATTCCAACAAAGGTACATTCGGAAAGGTTTTTGTGGTAGCGGGTTCTAAAAATATGGGAGGAGCCGCGTATTTAAGCGGGCTGGCGGCTTATCGGACTGGGGCCGGCCTGGTAAAGATACTGGCTGCTGAGGAAAACAGATCGTTTCTCCAGGAACGGCTTCCCGAGGCAATCCTGGAACCATATGATTCTATCTGCTTGTCCCAGGAGCCGGAGTCTTATCGGGATAATCTGGAAAAGGCTTGTGAATGGGCTGACGCTGTGGTATTAGGCCCCGGACTTGGACAGGAAGAATGGGGAGAGTACCTGGTTGAAATGATCTTGGCCGCAGCTTGCAGTCCAGTGATTGTCGATGCCGACGCATTGAATATTATTGCGGCAAATCCTCATATGACCGGTTATTTTACAGAAAATATTATTATCACCCCCCATTTAGGGGAAATGGCCAGGCTGACAGGAGAAACCATTAGCGAAATACAGGACGACTTAATTCTGACCGCCCAGGAGTATGCGTCACGGTTTGGGATCACTTGTGTGTTAAAAGACGCGGTAACAATAGCCGCTTTGCGGGATGGAAGAACATTTTTCAATACAAGCGGAAACAGTGCCATGGCTAAGGCCGGTTCCGGCGACGTGCTGACAGGAATTATGGCCGGTTTGATTGCCCAAGGCATGGATGAAACAGAAGGAGCCATTATGGGGGTTTATCTTCATGGTCTGGCAGGTGACGATTATCAGGAGGAAAAAGGACAATACGGTATGCTGGCCAGGGAACTTGCGGATTATGTGGGGAAGGTGCTTAAGGACAGGGAGCATTTTTAATTGTTATCACAATATAGGATAACCTTGGATCCGTAAAATATAAAAAAGTACCCAATCAGGGCAGATTTTGAATGTTTTAGGGCACAAAACGCACAGCAGACTTATCGTTTGATCCAACATTCTATCATTTATGAAAGGCAGATTCACATATCATGAAACAGTACAAACGGGTATACGCATCCATTAACCTGGACGCGGTTATACACAATATAAAAGAAATGAAGAAAAACATTCCGGCAGGAACAGGGATACTGGGGATTGTAAAGGCAGACGGGTATGGGCATGGTTCTGTCCCTGTAGCGTATGCCATCGATCCCTTTGTAGCCGGATATGGGGTAGCTACGGCAGAGGAGGGAATGATCCTTCGGCATCACGGCATTACAAAGCCCATCTTGGTGCTGGGAGCCGCTCCCAAAAGCAGCTATCCGGATTTGATTGATTATGGCATCCGCCCCGCCATGTTTACCAGGGCGCAGTTGGAAACATTTAGCGCTATAGCCTGCAAGAAGGGGAAGAAAGCGCCGGTTCATCTGGCTGTAGATACGGGTATGAGCAGGATTGGCATGGCGCCAGATCAGGAGAGCGCCGACCTGGTTCAGGAGATGGAACGCCTTTCAGGGATTGAATTAGAAGGAATGTTTACCCACTTTGCCAGGGCGGATGAGCTGGATCATTCTAAGGCTGAGGAGCAGTTGAAACGGTATCTTGCGTTTGTGGATCTGCTAAAACAGAGAGGAATCCAGATTCCCTTCCGCCACTGCGCAAACAGCGCCGGCATTATTGAATCTATAGGAACCGATTTGGAGCTGGTGCGAGCCGGCATTTCTATTTATGGCATGTATCCGTCTGATGAGGTGGAAACCAGCCAGGTTTTGTTACAACCAGCAATGGAACTGAAAAGCTTTCTTACCTACATAAAAACTATTGAGCCTGGCACAGAAGTGAGCTATGGAGGAACCTTTACTGCACAAAACCGGATGCGGATCGCCACGGTTCCGGTGGGCTATGGGGATGGCTATCCCCGCAATTTATCGGGAAAGGGCTGGGTGCTGATAAAAGGGAAAAAAGCGCCTGTGCTGGGACGTGTCTGCATGGATCAGTTTATGGTAGACGTAACCGAAATTGACGGGGTGCAGGAAGAAGAGCCGGTGACCCTGATTGGCACGGATGGGGAGGAACAGATTTTAGTAGAGGATCTGGCAAAGGCCGGGGGAGGATTCCACTATGAGATCGTCTGCGACATAGGAAAGCGGGTTCCCAGGGTATACTATCAGAATGAATCGGTGATCGGCGCAAAGGACTATTTTGATGACAGTTATGAGGAAGTGGTGAAAAGTTTCAAAACAGATTGAACCGTTTCCACGGATTCTTTCATATCATAATGTATAAGAGGGAAAAAACGGGTGATACTATCGTTAGAATTATGATATGGAGAGTGAAAATCGTGATGATTCGACGAGGAGATGTATTTTACGCAGACCTAAGACCTGTGGTTGGATCGGAGCAGGGAGGGATCCGTCCGGTTCTGATTATACAAAATGATGTGGGAAACCGACACAGCCCAACCGTAATCTGTGCGGCTATTACTTCTAAAATGAATAAAGCCAAGCTGCCCACCCATGTCGAACTGGATACCAGGCGGTGTGATATGATTAAGGATTCTGTGATTCTATTAGAACAGCTTCGGACCATTGATAAAATGCGTTTAAAAGAAAAGATTTGTCATATTGATGACGGGCTTTTGGAAAAGGTGAATGCCGCATTAATGGTAAGTCTTGAAATCCCTACATAGACGAACCTTGACGAATGAAGCGGAAAATGATATGATGGCAACGATGATGGGCAGTGAACGGCAAACATTTTTGTTTTTGTCCGTCACCGCGCCGATTTTGGCTGGATAATACTAGTGCCGCATCCAGCCAGAAGCGGAAGCTATGGACGGCAAGGACAAATTAGCTTGCCTGTTCTAATAGGATTACAATCTGGGACAAACAGGAACAAAGAAACTCCAAGGGCACATAGAATGAAAAAAGGAGTACAAAAAGTTACATGGACGAAGATTATTCGCTATTAAGCATATTGCTTCTGGCTGGATTCATTTTGCTGGAGGCTTGTTTTTACGGCTTTGGGGCCGCAATCCAGAATGTGAATACCGGAAAACTGGAGCAGGATATGGAGCAGGGAAGCACCCGGGCGGGGCACCTTCTTAACATCATAAACAGACCAGGCCGGTTTGTAAACGCGATTCAGATCATGACCCATATAATCGGCATTACTACAGGGGCCTATATTATGATGAAGCTCCGGGTGCAACTGGATTGGATCCTGGCGGGAACCGGAAGCCTTTTAAAGGAACAGGAAACCATCCGCCAGGTTTTAACAGTGGGTCTGGTGGGGCTGTTTCTCTTGGTTGTGCTGGTAAGCTTCGGGATCATTATACCAAAACGGTGCGCGGCCAGAAACCCGGAGAAGTGGGGCTACACCCTGATGCCGGCAGTCATATTTCTGACCAGGCTTTGCATGCCTCTGATTTTTCTGATTAATGGCCTTTGCTGGCTCATGCTGCGGGCAGTAGGGATTGATATGAACAGCGGGGAAGAGAATGTAACAGAAGAAGATATTATGTCTATGGTAAATGAAGGCCATGAGCAGGGCGTGGTGGAAGCGGACGAGGCTGAAATGATCACCAATATTTTTCAGCTTAACGATAAAGAAGCTCATGATATTATGACCCACAGGGCCAACATAAACGCGTTGGAATGTGGCGTGACACTGGAAGAAGCAGTTGGCTTTATTTTGAAAGAAGGCAGTAATTCACGGTATCCGGTATATGAAAAAGACTTGGATCACATTATTGGTCTTTTACATATGAAGGATGCCCTTATTTATGCGGATCGTCAGGAAAACCGTTCAATGATACTTTCGGAGATTCCCGGCCTTTTAAGGGAAGCCCACTTTATCCCGGAAACCAGAAGCATCGATACCTTATTTAGGGAAATGCAGGAACAGAAAAATCATATGGTGGTGGTGGTGGACGAGTATGGCCAGACTGCCGGAATCGTGACAATGGAGGATATTTTAGAGGAGATTGTGGGAAATATCCTGGATGAATATGATGAAGATGAGGAAATGATCCTGGAAAACGCTGACGGCAGCTTTTTGATTGACGGCATGGCCAGGTTAGAAGATGTGGAAGAGATGCTGGAGCTGACCTTTGACCAGGAAGATTCCAATACATATGACACATTTAATGGTTTTTTGATTTCTAAGCTGAACCGGATTCCGGAGGAAGGAGAGGAGCCGGAAATCAGGTATCAGGGATATGATTTTAAGATTTTAAAAATAGAAAACAAGATGATTCATTCCGTTCGGGCTGAAAAGCGTTTGACGGAGGAACTGTGACGGGAGGGAAGGGAAAGAAAAGAAAAGAACCTCCTCCTGTCTGTGCCCGGTATTACAAGGCACATAATACTGTGAAACAGATAGAGGAGTGGAGGAAATGATACAGTTGGTTCAAGATACCAAGGATATGTTCCATGACCGGATTTTCCTTGGAAAGGCATTAAGGATCGCCTGCCCGGTAGCCATGCAGGGAATGTTAAACACCATTGTAAACCTGGCAGATACCCTGATGATCGGTACTTTAGGAGAAACGGCCATTGCAGCGGTAGGTCTGGCTAATAAGGTATTTTTTGTATTCACCTTATTGGTGTTTGGCGTAGTAAGCGGAAGCGGCGTGTTAGCCGCCCAATACTGGGGCAACCAGGATGTGAAAAATATCAGGAAGGTTCTGGGTCTGGCACTGATGATTGCCTTGGGAGGGGCGTCTATTTTTATGGTAGCTGGGCTTGTAAGTCCACAGGGGGTAATGCGGATTTTTACTGAAAGCGAGGCCAGCATCAGCCTTGGGGCCTCCTATCTGGTGATTGCCGTTCTTTCGTATCCGTTTACGGCAGTTACCAATGTGTTTGTAGCCATGCTGCGGGCAGTGGGACAGGTAAAGGCGCCAGTGGTTACAAGCTGTATGGCGATTGTAACGAATATTATTTTAAATTTCCTGTTTATTTTCCCGGAGCGTACCATGACGCTTTTCGGATTGGAATTTCTGATGCCAGGCCTTGGACTGGGAGTGGTAGGAGCGGCCCTGGCCACATTGGCAGCCAGGATCCTGGAAGTTACGGTACTGCTTTTTGCCACGTACTATAAAAAATGGCCCGTAGCTGCCAAACTGTCTGAAATGTTTGGATATTCCAAAGGGTTTGTGCTCCAGTTTTTCCAAACCGCTACCCCGGTAATTTTAAATGAATTTATGTGGGGATTAGGGACGACCATGTACTCCTTGGCTTATGGCCGGATGGGAGATGAGGCAGTGGCTGCTATAACCATCGCCACTACCATACAGGACATTGTGGTAGTTCTGTTCCAGGGTTTAAGCGCGGCAACAGCAGTAATATTAGGAAATGAGATGGGAGCAGGCAAGCTGAAACAGGCAGAAAAGTATGCCACCTACTTTTTTATCTTTCAATTTTTGATTACAGCAGCAGGTGCGCTTCTGATTATAGCGGGAAGGTGGCAGGTGATTGGCCTATACCGGATTACGCCAGAAGTGGCTCAAAATGTCAGCAGCCTGACTTTGATATTTGCTGCCTATATGCCGGCGAAAATGTTTAATTATGTGAATGTGGTAGGTGTACTCCGCAGCGGCGGCGACACCAAGATGTGTCTGTTTTTGGACACCAGCGGTGTGTGGCTGATCGGCGTTCCCCTGGCCTTTTTAGGAGGTCTGGTTTGGAAGCTTACAATTTGCCAGGTATATGCCCTGGTAATGTTGGAAGAGGTTTATAAAATGGCTTTAGGCTATTGGCGTTACCGTCAGAAAAAGTGGCTGCGGAACCTGACAGCAGAGCTGTAAAAACAGGATTTTTTGTGATATTCCACTGATGGCGCCAGATTGACACAGATGTAAAGTGTTACAGGTCATAAATCACCGAAAGGAAAAATAAAATATGGTACTTGCCATAAAAAACAAACAGTGCTAGAATGTTGTTACGGTTTGGTAGTACAAAGGATTTGGAAAGAAAAGGAGATTGTTATGTCAGGACATTCTAAATTTGCGAATATTAAACACAAAAAAGAGAAAAACGATGCGGCAAAGGGAAAGATTTTTACCGTAATCGGGCGTGAAATCGCTGTAGCCGTGAAAGAGGGAGGGGCAGATCCGGCAAATAACAGCAAGCTGCGTGATGTAATTGCCAAGGCAAAGGCCAATAATATGCCCAACGATACCATTGACAGAGGGATTAAAAAAGCGGCAGGGGATGCCAATTCAGTTAATTATGAGGTATTAACATATGAAGGATATGGGCCAAGCGGCGTAGCGATTATCGTAGATACCCTGACGGATAATAAAAACAGAACCGCGGCCAATGTAAGAAGCGCCTTTACCAAGGGTAACGGAAATGTTGGCACTCCTGGAAGCGTGTCTTATATGTTTGATAAAAAAGGGCAGATCATCATTGATAAGGAAGAGTGTGAGATGGAAGCGGATGATCTGATGATGCTGGCTTTGGATGCTGGGGCAGAGGATTTTTCAGAGGAAGAAGACAGCTACGAAGTTTATACGGATCCGGACAACTTCAGCCAGGTACGGGAAGCCCTGGAAAAGGAAGGAATTCCTATGCTGGAAGCTGATATTACCATGATTCCCCAGACCTGGGTGGAATTATCGGAAGAAGATGATATTAAGAAATTAAACCGGATCTTGGATCTTCTGGATGGAGATGACGATGTCCAGGCTGTTTACCATAATTGGGATGAATAGGTAATGAGGGTGTTGCAAAGCGATGAATCCTTTAATCTAGCGCGTTCGAAAAATGTTTCTTGCTATTGATTGTGGAAGGATTGCGGGGCGCGACGCCCTTTTTGTATGAAAAAGATGCTGCATTGTTTAATTCCGCGCCTATGTGGGGATGATAAGAAATAACAGGAAAACCCCGCCTCTTCCATGAAAAACTTAGAAGGGGCAGGATTTTTTGCGCATTACAGTTTAAATCCGAAGTAATTTATTGCATTATTGAAACAAATATCTTTTACAATATTTTCTAGTGCTGTCATATCAGCAGGATACATACCTTCCTCTACCCAGGAACCTAACATGCGGCAAAGGATGCGGCGGAAGTAGTCATGCCTGGTATAGGACAGGAAGCTTCTGGAATCAGTTAACATGCCGATAAAATTGCCGAAGCATCCTAAGTTTGCCAGAGAGGTCATTTGATCAATCATACCTTTAAAGTGATCATTGAACCACCAGGCAGAGCCTTGCTGCAGCCTTCCGGCAGTTTCCGGGCTTTGGAAGCATCCTAAGATGGTGCCGATGGAAGCATCATCATTGGGGTTTAAGGAATAGATGATAGTTTTGGGAATCTCATTGGTAGCGCTTAACGCATTTAAGAAATCCGCCATCTGGGCGCTTGGAGCGTAATTATTGATACAGTCAAACCCGGTATCCGGACCCATCTGCTGGAACATATATGCGTTATTATCACGTTTGCAGCCGTAGTGAAGCTGCATGGCCCATCCCATCTTATTATACTCTTTTGCCACAAACAGCATAAATGCTGTCTTAAACTTTAATTCTTCTTCCTTCGTAATCGCTTCATGGTTTAAGCTCTTGCTCATAATGCCATCTAATTCAACTTCATCAGCAGGAACATACATAACATATTCCAGAGCATGATCCGATACCCGGCAGCCGTGATTGTTAAAGTATGCCATACGGTTAACCAAGGCTTCTTTTAAGGTGGCAAAATTCGTAACCTTGATGCCGCTTACGTTAGATAAGGTGTCAATATATTCAGCATAGGTAGGTTTCTCCACATTCATAGCCTTATCTGGGCGCCATGCAGGGAGCACCTGAACTTCAAAGGTAGAATCAGCGGCAATTTTTTCATGCCACTCTAAGGAATCGACCGGATCATCGGTGGTGCAGATCACCTTAACGTTGGACTGGCGGATTAAGTTGCGCACAGACATGCCGTCTTCTTTCAGCTTGGCATTGCAAAGGTTCCAAACTTCTTCCGCAGAGTTTCCGTCTAAGTGGCCCTGAAAGCCAAAATATTTCCGAAGCTCCAAATGGCTCCAATGATATAAGGGGTTGCCGATTAATTTTGGCATAGTTTCCGCCCAGGCCTGGAATTTTTCACGGTCAGTAGAATCCTTTCCTGTAATCAGGCGTTCTTCTACGCCGTTGGAACGGATCTGGCGCCATTTGTAATGGTCGCCTCCCAGCCATACCTGGGTGATATTGTCGAATTTCCGATCCTCATAGATTTCCTGAGGATTGATATGGCAGTGGTAGTCCACAATCGGCATGTTTTCTGCAAAATCGTGATACAGAGTTTTTGCCATATCCGTGTTCAGTAAAAAGTCTTTGTCCATAAATGGTTGCATGAGTAGTTCCTCCTTTGATTTAAAAATTGGTGGTTGCTCGTTTTATTAAATCAGCGGCAATGGTAGTCCGGCTGGGGACATTTACGCCGCTAAAAACACCCATAAGCGTATTGACAGTGGTTGTGCACAGCGCTTCTACCTTGCTGTCTACTGAGGTAAGCTCCGGTTCGGTGCACCGGGATAAAATAGAGTTATTATATCCGATAACAGAGAGTGTTTCTGGAATCTGGATTCCTAATCCATGGGCAAATTTAATGGCTCCTGCTGCAAGGGAATCCGATGAAGTAAGGATAGCGTCAAATTCCAGACCCTGGCTGTGAAGGGAAACAAGCAGGTCCTTTGCAGCCGAAATGTCTTTGCTGCACTGATGGATATATTCTGCTCCCAGGGAAATCTTGAAATCGGATAACGCGTTCTGGTAGCCTTTCAGCTTGTTGAGTCCGCTGTAGGAAGCGCTGGTATACAAATATAAAATCTTTTTCCGCCCGGATTGGATTAACTGGGAGGTGGCGTAATAAGTAGCGGCCATGTCGTCACAGACGGTTGAGTAAATATTATGCCCCTCCAGAAACCCATTTAACAGCATAATCGGAATTTTTTCAGCGCCGTCCAAGATATAGGCATTATCTTTAGGCCGCATCTCAATGAATTTGGAACCGGCCAGGATAATGGCGTCAACCCGTTTGGAACAAAGCAGATCGAAATATTTTTGCTTGGTTTCCAGTTCGTAGCCAGTGCAGCAGAGGATGGCGTCGTAACCATTTAAACGCAGGTCACGTTCCAGAAAATAAATTGCATCTGCCAAATAAAGGTCAGAGGAATCGGAACACATAATGCCGATGGTGTGGATGGTATTCAACCCCAGGCCGCGGGCAAAAACATTAGGCGTGTAGCCGAGCTGTTCGATGACATCCATAACCTTTGCCCTGGTTTTGTCGCTGACGTTGGGATTTCCGTTCAGTACCCTGGACACCGTTGCGATAGAAACATTTGCTTTTTTAGAAACGTCATAAATGTTCATCTAGTCACCTCTAATTCTGTAAGTACTTACAAGCTAATCTTATTATACATATTGTTAACAAGTATTGCAATACTTTTCTATTTTTTTATTGACTTTCTGGCCAATTTTTTGTAGAATAATTGTAAGCACTTACAATCTTGCGGTCATGATTGACAGGTGAAAGAGAATGGTGTCACATTTAAAGGAGTAAGTTTCAGGGTATGTGGATGGGGTTGTTCTGCCATGTTATTAAGTGTAAGTTAGGATATTAGCAGGCAGAAAAATGGCACATGCGCTAAGAAAGGAAGAGGGAAAGGAACATGCAGGATTTTGTGAAGATTCACGAAGATGACAATGTGGCGGTAGCACTGCGCCCCATTGAAAAAGGCGAAACACTTTTGGTAGCGGGGGAAGAAGTGACGGTTTTGGAGGAAATCCCTCAGGGCCATAAGTTTGCCTTAAGAGAGATTCCAGCAGGAGAAGAAGTGGTGAAATATGGTTTCCGTATCGGATATGCCAAGGAGGGGATAAAAAAAGGCCAGTGGATCCACGTACACAATTTAAAGACCGCCTTGGGAGAGCTGCTTACCTATACCTATGAACCAGTTTCTTCTAAGCTGAAAGAAACGGAACATGCGTATTTTGATGGATTCCGCAGAAAAGACGGGAAAGTAGGAGTTCGTAACGAATTATGGATCATCCCTACAGTAGGCTGCGTCAATTCCATCGCGAAATCTTTGGAGAAGGAAGCGCAAAGGTTTGCATCCGGAACGATTGACGCGGTAGCTGCCTTTACCCATCCCTATGGATGTTCCCAGATGGGTGATGACCAGGAGAATACCAGAAAGATTCTGGCGGATATGATTCATCATCCTAATGCCGGCGGGGTACTGGTACTGGGCCTTGGCTGCGAAAACAGCAATATTCCAGTATTGATGGATTATATTGGCGAGTATGATAAAGAGAGGGTTCGCTTTTTGCAGTGCCAGGATGTGGAGGACGAGCATCAGGAGGCCATGAAAATGTTAGAAGAGCTGGCAGCTTACGCAGGTTCCTTCTGCCGTGAAAAAATTGACGCCAGCGAGCTGGTAATTGGTATGAAATGCGGCGGTTCTGACGGCCTTTCCGGAATTACAGCGAATCCGGTAGTGGGAGCCTTTTCCGATATCCTATGTTCAAAAGGAGGTACTACCATCCTTACAGAAGTGCCGGAAATGTTTGGGGCGGAAACGATTTTGATGAACCGCTGTGAAACCCCGGAACTGTTTGAACAGACGGTAAGTTTAATTAATGACTTTAAAAATTACTTTAAACGCCATGACCAGACCATTTATGAAAACCCATCCCCGGGAAATAAAAAGGGCGGAATTTCCACATTAGAGGATAAATCCTTAGGCTGTACCCAGAAATCTGGAAGTTCTCCGGTGAAAGGTGTACTTGCCTATACGGAGCCGGTGAAGGTAAAGGGCTTAAATTTGTTAAGCGCCCCGGGAAATGATCTGGTTGCGTCTACCGCCCTTGCCATGTCTGGTGCCCATATTGTGCTGTTTACTACTGGCCGGGGAACGCCCTTCGCTTCTCCGGTTCCAACCGTTAAAATTTCCAGCAATTCTAAGCTGGCCGGCCATAAGAGCAACTGGATAGATTTTAACGCTGGCCGTATGGTGGAAGACGCCACAAAAGAAGATATGGCGGAAGCCTTGTTCCAGTATGTGCTTGAGGTAGCCTCTGGCAAACAGGTAAAGTCAGAGGAGGCAGGTTTCCATGACTGGGCTATCTTTAAACAGGGAGTTACGCTGTAACTTCCATCTTGCAATGTTACGCATGAGCAATGTTTTGCGTCCGTAAACAAAATAGGGTTCCTTTGGTTTGCCTTGCAAATTTCTCTTGAATCCGATATACTTAAGATATCGGATATACGAAACATTTTCACAAAGAGAGGGATTGCATGAAGCTGAACAGAACGACACTCAGAGGTGTGGAAATTTTAAAACTGGTATCCAAGCGGCCCGACGGGATTACCTTAGATGAAATCTGTGATTCTTTGGAAATGCCCAAAACCAGTGCTTATGATATTGTGACTACCTTGGCGGAAACCGGGATGATTCACATCGCGAAGGGACAGAAGCAGTTATATACCATTGGTCTGACAGCTTACCGGGTTGGAGTCAGTTATACGAACCATTTGGATGTACTGGGAACCATTGAGCCGGTTTTGCGCTCGTTTTCAAAAGAAATCGGAAAAACCGTATTTTATGGTGTTTTAACCGGACATGAGGTGGTTTATCTGTGCAAGTTTGAACCGGAGAATCCGATTATTACCACTGCTACAGTCGGATCGAAAAATCCAGTGTACTGTACATCTCTTGGAAAAGCAATTTTAGCCTGTACCGATCAGGAAACCAGGGAGCGGGTGATTGACCGGATTCATTTCCGCCAAAAAACAGTTCGAACCATTATGTCGGCAGAATACCTTTTAGAAGAATTGGAAAAAGTAAAAGAGAAGGGATATGCTCTGGACGCCAGGGAATTAGAAGATCATATGGAATGTGTGGGGGCACCGGTTTATAACCAGGAAGGGCAGGTGCTAGGAGCCATCAGCGCGTCCAGCCTGTACAAGCCCACAGAGGATTATGATGCTTTGGGAGTAGTAGTCAAGAAACAAGCGGATGAAATTTCCAGGCTGCTGGGCTACATGGAGAATCATACTGGTCTTAGCACAATAGATCCTGGTGGGGATGAACAGGAAAAACCTTGAAAAAAACAGTGATTCCTGTTGACAAATCCCAGACCGGAGAGTAGAATAAAATTATAAATTGCATTTACGAAATAGATTCGTATATGCGAATATGAAGAAAGAAGGAGAGAAGAATGAAAAAAGAACAGGTATTGGCAAGAATGAAGGAAGACTGTCTGGTTGCTGTAGTTCGCGCGAAGAACTTGGAGCAGGGTGAGAAAGTAGTGGATGCCATTATCCAAGGCGGGATTAACTTTATCGAAATTACCATGACCATGGACGAGGGCAATCCAGTTGAGTTTATTTCTGCCATGGCGAAGAAATACCGGGATAACGATAAGGTAGTAATCGGCGCAGGCACTGTGCTGGATCCGGAAACTGCCCGTCAGGTTATTCTGGCAGGAGCGAATTATGTGGTTAGCCCAGGCTTAAACGTAGATACCATTAAGCTGTGCAACCGCTACCGGGTGCCCATGCTGCCAGGCGTTATGACGCCTACCGAGGCCATTACCGCATTAGAGGCCGGCTGTGATGTGATTAAGATTTTCCCGGGAAATATTGTAGGCCCGGCAGCCATCAGTTCCTTTAAAGGCCCCCTTCCTCAGGGTGAATTTATGCCTTCTGGCGGCGTAGATGTGGATAATGTAGACAAGTGGTTAAAAGCAGGCGCTTATGCGGTAGGTACTGGAAGCAGCTTAACCAAAGGCGCGAAGACAGGTGATTTTGCGGCAGTAACGGCTAAGGCGAAAGAGTTTGTGGAAGCAGTAGCGGCTGCGCGCGTGAAATAACAGCGGCAGTAAGATAAAGTAATGTGTAATTACCAAATTGGTTTTGAAAAGGAGAATAAAAATGGCAAAAATTGTTACCATGGGCGAAATCATGTTAAGATTATCCACCCCCAATAACGAGAAGTTTATCCAGGCAGATGAATTTGATGTAAATTATGGCGGCGGCGAGGCAAATGTTGCGGTTTCGTTAGCGAACTATGGCCATGATGTTGATTTTGTAACAGCGATTCCGTCCAACCCGATCGGCGATTGCGCAGTGGCTGCTTTGAGAAAGTATAACGTAGGAACCAAGCATATTGCAAGATGCGGCGATCGTTTAGGAATTTACTTCCTGGAAACCGGTTCTGCAATGAGGGCATCTAACGTGGTTTATGACCGTGCCGACAGCGCCATTGCTACGGCTACTCCCGACGCGTTTAATTTTGACGAGATTTTTGAAGGGGCTGACTGGTTCCACTTTACCGGGATTACCCCCGCGGTTTCTGATTCCGCAATTGCTCTGACCGAAGCTGCCTTAAAGGCTGCCAAGGCTCACGGTGTAACCGTATCAGTAGACTTAAACTTCCGTAAGAAATTATGGTCTTCTGAGAAAGCACAGAAGGTTATGACCAATTTAATGCAGTATGTGGATGTTTGCATCGGCAATGAAGAAGATGCGGAGAAGGTATTAGGCTTTAAGCCAGGAAAAACCGACGTAACTTCCGGCGAATTAGAACTGGCTGGCTATGTAGATATTTTCAATCAGATGGTAGATAAATTCGGATTCAAATACGTTATCAGCTCCCTTAGGGAAAGCTTTTCTGCTTCCAATAATGGCTGGTCAGCCTGCATTATGGACGGAAAGACACGTGAATTTTATCATTCCAAAAAGTACTCCATCACTCCAATCGTTGACCGTGTAGGCGGCGGAGATTCCTTTGCGGGCGGTTTAATCTGCGGCCTGGCAGACGGAAAGGATATGAAGGCAGCCTTAGAATTTGCGGTAGCGGCTTCCGCGTTAAAGCATACCATTCCAGGTGACTTTAACTTAGTAACCCGTGCTGAGGTTGATAATTTAGCAGGCGGCGACGGATCCGGACGTGTTCAGAGATAATGATAGGAAACGTCATTAAGAAACCATTTATTACATTTCTGAATTAAGATACTAGGAAAGAAAAAGGGCAGCAAAACCCAAAACGCGCGGCAGGGCCGCCACAGGAGTTTTGCTGCCTCTTGTGGATGGAGCATTCTTGGAATCTTTTTGCATCCCGCTTTTATATCAGCTTTTCCGAATGCGATCCGTTTCATAAATGTACATACCAGGTATGCCTACTTTGTTTCACGATAACTGGAACAAACTGTTAATGAACCTGCGGAGGGATAGCAGGCTGCGTGGCTCTGTGTGCAAGTGGCACATGGTTAGCACAAACCAAAACGGAGCGCGGACCGATGAAGCGGGAAGCCCATTGACTTTCAATAATGGGTGGTTACAGCATAGACCGATAGACACGTTTGCGAAATCATATACTCACAGGAGGATCTTATGTACAATGTAAAAGACAGGAATTTTGATCTGGTAACCTTTGGACAGCTTCTTCTCCGGCTGTCGCCGCCTAATAATGAGCGCCTGATGCGGTGCGATGTGTTTGAAAAGCAGGTAGGAGGCGCTGAGCTGAATGTGGCTACCGGAGTAGCCCTTTTAGGTCTTCATACCGGTATTATTTCCAAGCTTCCCTCCCATGACATCGGAAGCTTTATGAAAGGAAAAATCCGTTCTTACGGTGTCAGCGACGACTTTTTTATTTATGATAATAACCCCAGCGCCCGTGTAGGGATTTACTACTATGAAAATGGCGCTTACCCCAGAAAGCCAAAGGTAATTTATGACCGTACCAACAGCTCATTTTATTCCCTGGATATTGATGAGATTCCAAAGGAAGTTTACGCTTCTACCAAATGTTTCCACACCAGCGGCATTACCATGGCATTAAGCCAGAAAGCCAGAGAAACCACAATTGAAATGATTAAGCGTTTCAAAGCAGCGGGAACCTTAGTTTCGTTTGATGTAAACTTCAGGGGGAATTTGTGGACTGGGCAGGAGGCAAAGGCTTGTATTGAGCAGATCCTTCCCTATGTGGATATCTTTTTCTGCTCTGAGGATACGGCCCGCTTAACGTTCGAAAAAACAGGAACTGCCCAGGAGATGATGAAGAGCTTTACCCGGGAATATCCAATTAGCGTGGTGGCTGCCACTCAAAGAGTGGTTCACAGCCCCAAACGCCATACCTTTGGTTCCATTATGTATGATGCGGCTAAGGATGCCTTCTATGAAGAAGAGCCATACCGGGATATCGAAGTGGTGGATCGGATTGGAAGCGGCGACGCTTATATTTCAGGGGCGCTTTACGGCCTTTTGACCAGCAACGGAAACTGCATGAAAGCGGTACAGTTTGGCAATGCCACCAGCGCAGTTAAAAATACCATTCCTGGAGATATGCCCACGTCTAACTTAGATGAGATTGAAACCATTATCAAAGCTCATAACCAAAAAGGTCACCAGAGTGAGATGGCCCGGTAATTCCATATGATAAAAAAGAGTCCGGCAAGCCGGACTCTCGCACCGGAGCGCGGCTGCGTCAGCAGCCATTTTCCTTAGCGCAGAGTGCGCGCCCCTGGAGGGTTTTTGCTTTATAGGATGTATTTTCCTATAAAGCAAAAAATGAGTGCGGGATTAATTTCCGCACTCAATGCTGATTTCATTAAATTTTTTTAGGATATCATCAATCAAAATATTCTTTTTTTCTTCCCCTTCCATGTCGATGACAGCGTTTCCTTGGTGCATCATTAAAATCCGATCCCCGTACTCCACCGCATACCGAAGGTTATGAGTTACCATAATTGTGGTTACATTTTTTTCTTTTACAATCTGATTCGTCAGGCACATAATGGTTTCTGCTGTTTTCGGATCCAGGGCAGCCGTGTGCTCATCCAAAATCAGAAATTCAATAGGTGTCATGGAAGCCATTAAAAGAGCCATAGCTTGACGCTGGCCGCCGGATAAAACTCCTGCTTTCACATCCAGTTTATCTTCCAGGCCAAGCCCCAATGTTTTAAGCTGCTCCTGGTAGTATTCTTTTCTCTGGCGGTTAATGCCCGGAAGCAGGTTAAACGCTTTTCCCTTATGATCTGCCAGGGACATATTTTCCAGGATGGTCATATTGGGGCAGGTACCCATGGCCGGATTCTGGTAAACCCGCCCGATTAAACGCTGGCGCTTGAATTCCGGAAGATGGGTAATATCCCGCCCATTCATCAAAATGCGGCCTTTGTCAACCGGGATACTGCCGCAAATTAAGTTCAGCATGGATGTTTTTCCGGAACCATTGCTGCCGATAACCGATACAAACTGATGATTCTGGATGGTGAGGTTAAAATTTTCGAACAGGCACATTTCGTTAACCGTACCGGAATTATAATATTTTTCAATCTGCCTTAGTTCAAGCAAAACCATTCCCCCTCCTTCCCTGATGGTTTCCGGCAATCAGAATCGCTAAAAATAAGATAGATGTAATCAGCTTTAAATCAGAAGCGATTACCGGGAATGTGATAATTATGGATCCGATGCGGATTTGATCCAGGCTCAAGGCAATGGAAACGCATGCTTTGTAAAGGATGGATCCGAAAATAACAGCAGAGGTAGCCTTTACCATGGAAAACCGCTTAAAAAGCTGAGTTCCGATGATAACGTTTGCCAGGCCGATTACAATGGTGCCAGTGCCCATGGAGATCTCGAAAAATCCTTTCTGCTGGCAGTAAACACATCCTGCCAGGGCGGCAAACCCATTGGCAATGGCAAGTCCCAGGATTTTTACCATTCCTTTATCTTTTGCCAGAGATGTAACTAGAGTTTCATTATCACCTACGGCCCTAAGAAGGAATCCGGAGCGGGTTTTTAAATATAAATCTAAAAGGATTTTGCAAACCAGGATAATAACCGCCAGTACCAGAAACACCTGACAGGACTTTAAGGCATCCGGCATAATGCGGGTTAAGAATCCATTATCAAAGATGGTTTCCTGATTAAAAATGTGAAGGTTAGCTTTTCCCGCAATTCGCAGGTTAATGGAATAAAGGGCAGTCATTACGATAATCCCAGACAACAGATCACGAACTCGCAGCTTTACGTGGATGAAACCGGTAACGCAGCCTGCCAGAGCCCCGGCGAAAAAGGCCAGGGGCAGGGTAAGCGCCGGAGGCATTCCGGCAGTAATGGCAACTGCGGTAATGGCAGCGCCCATAGGAAAGGTGGAATCCACGGAAAGGTCAGGGAAATCCAGGATTTTGTAGGTAATATAGACCCCTAATGCCATAATAGCGTACACAAGGCCTTCTTCCAGTATTCCAAGCAGTATGGTAATCATAAAAAACCTCCGGGAAACATTAAATCATTACATTATTGCGCAATTTCCGAAAATAGCTCGCTTGCATTGGAAACCAGGCTGTCGGGAAGGGTGATTCCTAAGTTTTTTGCCACTTTCTGATTTCCGTAAAAGGCAGCTTCTTCAATTACTTCAAACTTCATGTCCTTTGCTGCTTTCTCGCCTTTTAAGATACTGGCAGCCATGCGCCCTGTCTGCTTTCCTAAATCAATATAGTCAAGGCCCATGGCAGCCAGGCAGCCAATGCGGACTTGCTCGATCTCGCTTCCGAATACCGGGATCTGTTTTGCCGCAGCTTTATCCAGGATAACGGGAAGGGAGGCAACAACCGTATTATCGGTCAGGTTGGTAATACAGTCAACTTTTTCCAGCAAAGAATCGGCAGCTAAGGGAATATCGGCAGAGGAAGAAATTCCGCTTTCTACAATAGTAAAGCCAAAATCCGGGGCAGCAGCCTTGTATTCAGCGATAGCGGATTCGGAATTTACCTCGCTGGTGGTATACATAATCCCGATGGTCTTGGCATCCGGAAGAATTTCACGGATCATTTCAAGCTGCTTTTCAACAGGAAGCTTATCACTGGTTCCGGAAATATCACCAACAGCCGTTCCATCCTCATTGGCAAGCCCGGCGGCTACCGGATCAGTTACCGCGGTGAAAATAACCGGAATCTGAGATTTCATGGCAACGCTGTAGGCGCTTTGTGCCATAGGGGTTGCGATGCCACAGATTAAATCTACTTCTTTTGCGGCAAAATTAGTAGCAATCTGGCTGGCAGTGCCGCCGTCTGCCTGGGCATTTTCAAAAATAACCGTTAAGTTTTTCCCTTCTTCAATCCCTTCTTCCGCAAGACCGGCTAAAAAACCTTCCCGGCAGTTATCTAGGGAGCCATGCTCTGCAAATTGGCCGATGCCAATGGTGTAGGAGGCTTGGTCTGTGCTAGCATTCTCATCCAGGCCATCTGCCAGGTTTTCGGAATCCGTCCCGTTTGGGGCCAAGGTGCCTTCTGACTGGGCGGACTGGGTGTTTGTTTGCAAGGAAGTGGTTTCTTCCTGGTCTACGGTAACACATCCGGTCAATAAGCTTGCGGTGATAACGGCTGCCATCAGGATCGTCATTGATTTTTTCATAATTAGTTTCCTCCGAATCTTAAATTTTATGAATGGATGATACATGTTGAAATTCGGCTGGAGAGATGAAAAGAATCCTGCCACGATGGAATTCTCCGCCTGCGGCGGATTGTGTAAACCACATGATTTATGCTCCGCCACAGTAAGAGCTGAAGCGGAGTGATTTTGCTTTATAGGAACTTGTGCTATAAAGCGAAAAAACGCCTCAAGGATTTCGTAGAAATCCTTGAGGCGAATAAAATCCGCGGTGCCACTCAAATTAGCAAAAAGCCATCTCTCACATACCAACATATGTGCCGCAATGGTAACGGATGCGGGATCCCGTCAGTCCCTACTGCCTGTATCGTTCAGGACTGCCCTCAAAAGTCCATTCAGCAATCCGCGCCATACCGCAATTCCACCACCTGCGGCTCTCTGTGATTTTGCATGAAAGCTTACTCCTCTTTCTCATCGGTTTTGATACGTCACATCATAATACCTTTTTATGGATTTGTCAACAGGAAATTTTGGGAAAAATAATTGTGAAAAATAATTCTCTTTAAAACTGGGTATCTTAACCTTGTAGATGAAAAAGCAGGACATGCAGACTGGGGAAAGGAATCGTTAAGCAAGGCGTGTATCAGGCATTTAAGAAAGGATGATATCATATGCAGAAAGGGAAAGCAAGTATTTTATTTAAGCAGCCTCCGTACATTACAGCCGCGGCTTCAGTTGCCGGAAAAAAGGAAGGAGAGGGGCCGTTAGGGACTTTATTTGACGTAGTAGAACAGGATGGGATGCTTGGAGAAAAGAATTGGGAGGCAGCCGAAAGCCGGATGCAAAAAGAAGCGGCGGAACTGGCGATTCAGAAGGCTCATTTAAAGCCTCAGGATATCCGCTATCTGTTTGCGGGGGATTTGCTGGGACAGTTAATCGCCACTTCGTTCGGGCTGATGGAACTGGAAATCCCCTTATTTGGCCTCTATGGGGCTTGTTCTACCTTCGGAGAAGCCATCAGCCTCGGGTCTATGACAGTAGCGGCAGGTTACGCAGAACGCACCCTTGCCCTGGCGTCCAGCCATTTTGCTACAGCAGAGAAACAGTTCCGGTTTCCGCTAGGTTACGGGAACCAGCGTGCCTATTCCGCCACTTGGACGGCCACGGGAGCAGGGGCAGTGGTGATACAGTCTGAATCGGATTCTGGAGCCATGGCAAAGATTACCGGGATCACAACAGGGAAAGTTGTTGATTTCGGGCTGAAAGATTCTACTAATATGGGAGCGGCTATGGCGCCGGCAGCCTTCCATACCATATGGCAGCATTTCCAGGATTTTGAACGGGATGAGAAAGAATATGACAAGATCATTACCGGGGATCTGGGAACAATAGGCCAGACCATCCTTCTGGATTTGCTGAAGAAAGAGGGGTATGATTTAATCAGCACCCATATGGACTGCGGAATTGAGCTGTTTGACAGCAAAACCCAGGATACCCATGCGGGAGGAAGCGGATGTGGCTGTTCCGCCATTACCCTTTGCTCCTACATTTTGCCTAAACTAAAGGACGGAACCTGGAAGAGGGTACTGTTTGTCCCCACCGGGGCGCTGCATTCCACAGTTAGCTATAACGAAGGGCAAAGCGTGCCGGGGATTGCCCATGGGGTTGTTTTAGAACACATCTAAACGTCCATTTTTGCAGAGTAACAAAAAGAAAGGAGCAATTAAGAATATGGATTATGTAAAAGCATTTTTAGTAGGCGGTCTGATTTGCGCCGCTGTCCAGATTTTGCTGGATCGGACAAAACTGATGCCAGGGCGAGTGATGGTATCTCTTGTAGTGGCAGGCTGTATCTTAGGGGCAGTTGGGGTTTACCAGCCATTTTTAGAATGGGCCGGCGCCGGCGCCTCAGTACCGCTTTTAGGATTCGGAAATACCTTGTGGAAAGGTGTTTCGGAAGGGATTCAGAAAGACGGGTTTTTAGGGATTTTTAAAGGAGGCTTAACGGCCAGCGCCGCAGGCATTGCCGCAGCGTTAGTATTTGGATATTTGGGTTCCCTGATATTTAAGCCCAAGATGAAAGCATAGGAGAATTGGAATTTCATAAAAAGAGGCTGCCGCATGTTTTAAGCAGAACGCATACAGAATGGAGAATGAAAATCTACAGTTCTGTATCAGCTTATTAAATGCGGCAGCCTAATTTTATATGAGAGTGTGTTGAAAGCAATTTCAGTATAAACCTTGGCCATAGATGAAGGTCAATATGAAATTTCTGTCAGTTTTCTTAAAGAAGAAAAGAAAAAATTAAACAAAATTACGTTGTTTTACAGTCTTATTACTTCCCTTGACCTTGGTGTAAGACTATGGTTTAGTGTAAATAGCAAGCCGGGAGGAAAACCCCGGCACAGCCCTAAAATCAGAGGACAGGCCGGAAGAAGATTAGGCTCCGGCAATGATCATCAGACGGGTATATGGAGCGTCAAAACCGATGCTTATCAGAATGAAATAGTCGAAAGGAGATTTAACGCAATGACGAACAAAAACAGAAAGCTGCCTCAAATTTTAACAGCAGCAGCAATTATGGCGGCAGTATCCGCAGTACCAGCTTTTGCGGCCAGCGGATGGAATCAGGAAAACGGGGAATGGGTTTATTTGGATCGGAATGGCGATCGGGTTACGAATGTATGGAAAAAGAACGCGGCTGGAAACCATTGGTTTTACTTGGATGAAGACGGATATATGGTTACGAACCAGTTGGTGGAGGATAATGACCAGTACTATTATGTAAATGAAGATGGCGCCATGGTAAAGAATGAGTGGAGAAAGCTGGAAGATGACAGCGATAACGACGCTTATACCGATGGAACCTGCTGGTATTATTTTGGCAGCAACGGAAAGGCAACCAAAAATACCTCGGGAAGAACAAAACTAAGTACCATAAATGGAAAAAAATATGTGTTTGATGAAGAAGGAAAAATGCTGTTTGGATGGATCAATGAAGAAAACGCCATGGTAAATGAAGCGGAAGAATGGTCAAGCGGAGTGTTCTACTGCGGCGAAGAAGACGATGGGGCGGTTGTGATTAATAAGTGGAGCCTCTTAGAAGTAGACGATCCGGAAGGCGACAGCGATGCTGACGGAAACTACTGGTTTTACTTTAGTTCCAACGGAAAGAAATTTGCGGATGTAACGAAAAAAATTAATGGAAAAAGTTATCAGTTTGATGAGCGGGGCGTAGCCCAGTTTAAATGGTATATGGCAAGCCCCTCCTCCATAGCGTCTTCCTCCACAGCCTCTTCCAGCGATTATAAATTTTACAACAGTCCGGAAGAGTGCTGGAGGGCAGAAGGATGGTTTTATACCGTTCCCACACAGGATATTGACGAAGAAGCTTATGAAGATGATCAGGCCTATTGGTTTTACGCAAATAAAAATGGCAGCCTGGTTACAAGCCAGCTAAAAACCATCAACAATTATAAATATGGGTTTAATGAAAAAGGGGAAATGTTAGAAGGCTTGTATGCCCTTACCTTTGACGGGGGACAGATTGAATCGTATGAAAAGATCAATAATATTGATGAAATGCCGGATGCGGAAGAAGGCGTAAAGGTTTACTATTTTGGCAATTCCCCGAAAGATGGCGTGATGGCTACCAAGAAAAGCGTAAAGGTAGAATTGGATGATGATCAGTATGATTTTGGTTTCCGTACCAACGGCGAAGCAATCCATGGGATTTCCGATAACAAAATTTATATTATGGGGCGTATGATGAAGGCGGATTCTGATATGAAGTACGGAGAAATCACCTTTGAAGGGAATACCTATTTGATTAATACGTCAGGAACCATCCAGAAGAAGAAAAATAATGTGAAGGACTCCAATGACACCTACTATTGCACCGATGAAAAAGGAATTATCACCTATCGGGGAAGCGAGAAGAAATAAAGAAATAAGGAGTACGTATACATATGGCTCATGAATATACCATCGGAGAAGCGGCGGAACTTTTGAATGTAACCCGGGATGCCCTGCGTTTTTATGAGAAAAAGGATCTGGTAAGGCCGGATAAAAAAGAAAACGGGTATCGGTTTTATTCAGAAAATGCCCTCAGCATATTGATGGACATTATTTTTCTCAGGAAAATCCAATGCAGCATACAGGATATTAAGGCCATGTATGAAAATGGAACGCCCCAGTACTGGCAGGATTTTTTAAACCTTCGGATTCAGGAAGAAGAAGAGCAGATCCGGATGCATCAGCAATTGCTGCGGCAGCTAAAGGTCAGTAAACGAAACAGTCAAAAGATGCTACAACACTGGAACCGGTTTTCTGTGTGTGCTATGCCAAAATCCTATATTTTGTCAGAAATGATGGAAGATTTTGAACAGGCGCGGAATCAATGGTTTCAGGCTGCAGGGGAAACCCAGGGGATGGAACACTGTTATATCCATGAGCAATGGAAGCCGAACGGAGATGGGGGATACCAGTATTTATGCTATCTGATCTTAGAGGATTTTGCTGTAAAAGAGCTGAAACTGGAAGAAAGGGCAAAAGCCCTTTCTTCCTTCCAGTTTGAACATTGCGTCCATACGGTGTGTGAATCCTTATCCATGTCGCCAGACAAAGAAATTATCCGGAATATGTACCAGTGGGCCGGAAAAAAGGGGATTTGCTTAACCGGAGAGATTCATTCCCATTATCTTTGGAACTACCAGGAAGAGGGCAGATTTAAAAAATCCTACATTGAGATTTATATGCCTATAGAGGAAAATAAGCCTTGACAAACATAGGCAATTGTTATATCCTATCACCAGGTTCATAAATTGCAAACCGATGATTGGGATGAGTATCTGTTTGGAACAGTTACAGAGAGCTGCAGGCGGTGGGATTGCGGCATTGGGAAAAGCAGGGAATGGCCCCAGGAGGGTAACCTGAAACGAAAGAATTAGGGAAAACGTGTCTGCACGTTACAGCAGAATGTGTATGACAGTACATGAAAAGAGAGCATTCATAAGAATGAATTTAGGTGGCACCGCAGAAGTGATAACTCCTGTCCTGATGATTAATTATTGGGATAGGAGTTTTTTATTCTATCTGGGAAGCTGGCCTGATAGAAAAACCGCGGGCAGGATCCAGGGGTTGGTGAAACCAAACAAAACAAGAAGGCTTCTCCACCATATCGGAGCACATGTTTGCCTGGTTTCACCAGCTTCATCGCATTACTCAGAGAGAACGGTTCGCAAACGCCTAACACATTTGGGAAAGAAAGGAAAACACATTATGGAACAGAATATCCCTTACAAAATTTATTTGGAAGAGCAGGAAATGCCAAAGCAGTGGTATAATGTGCGGGCTGATATGAAAAAGAAACCAGCGCCGATTTTGGATCCGGAAACCTTAAAGCCTGTTACATTAGAAGAATTATCCGGCATTTTCTGTACCGAACTTGCAAAACAGGAACTAGATGACACAACGCCTTATTTTGATATTCCGGAAGAAATCCAAAATTTCTATAAAATGTATCGCCCATCTCCACTGGTAAGGGCTTACTGCCTGGAAAAAAAGCTGGATACCCCAGCTCATATTTATTACAAATTTGAGGGGAATAATACGTCTGGCAGCCATAAGTTAAATTCTGCCATTGCCCAGGCTTACTATGCGAAACAGCAGGGTTTAAAAGGCGTTACCACGGAAACCGGGGCAGGACAGTGGGGAACTGCTTTGTCTATGGCTTGCGCGTATCTGGATTTGGATTGCCAGGTTTATATGGTAAAGTGTTCTTATGAGCAAAAGCCTTTCCGGCGGGAAGTAATGCGCACCTATGGGGCGAAAGTGACACCATCCCCGTCGATGAACACGAAAATCGGACAGAAAATAAATGAGCAGTTTCCCGGAACCACAGGAAGCCTTGGGTGCGCGATTTCAGAAGCAGTGGAAGCTGCCGTGACTCAGTACGGATACCGCTATGTCCTTGGCTCTGTATTATCCCAGGTACTGCTCCACCAGTCTGTGATCGGCCTGGAGGCTAAGACAGCCTTGGACAAATATGGGATTAAGGCTGATACGATTATAGGCTGTGCGGGAGGCGGATCCAATTTAGGCGGTTTAATTTCTCCTTTTGCGGGGGAAATTTTAAGAGGGGAAGCCAATTACGACATTATAGCGGTAGAACCGTCTTCATGCCCAAGCTTAACCAGGGGCGTGTACGCGTATGACTTCTGTGATACAGGGAAGGTATGCCCACTGGCAAAGATGTATACCTTAGGGAGCGGCTTTATCCCTTCCGCCAATCACGCGGGCGGACTCCGCTACCACGGAATGAGTTCCGTAGTTTCGGAACTGTATGATCAGGGGATCCTTACAGCAAGAAGTGCAGAGCAGACCGCTGTATTCCAGGCAGCCCAGATCTTTGCCAAGGTAGAAGGTATCCTTCCCGCTCCGGAGAGCAGCCACGCAATTAAAGTGGCTATGGATGAAGCCATTAAATGCAAAGAAACAGGAGAGGCCAAGAACATTGTGTTTGGCCTGACAGGAACCGGGTATTTCGATATGGTAGCGTACCAGAAGTTCAATGACGGCCAGATGAGCGATTATGTTCCTACGGATGAAGAACTGGCAAAGGCTCTTGGTGAGCTGCCCAAAGTAGAAGTATGATCAAGCGGCTGCCAGGAATGAAAGCATAGCAAACAGGAAACATAGAAGACAGGAAAAAGCAGGGCAGCGCAAATCATTAAAACAGGTGATTTGTGCCGCCCTTTTTGGTTTTTGCTGATTCAGGTTATTCAAGTTCTTCTTCTACAATGGTAATCGGCTCCGCTTCGGAAACTGTTTTCTCCGCTTCCTCAGGCTTTACAACCTCCAGTGTGGAATCCGGTGTGTTTCCGTCTAATTGGGCTGTGCCCGCAATCGAAGAAGGGGCTTCTGCTGAAATGTTGCCGGAAATCACTTTTGCGTCGTCTTCCGGCTCAATGGTAATTTCGGCAGATGCATTATCTGGATCCCCGTTTTCACCCTTTTCTTTTGGAGGCTCCGATTTGGTAGAACCGCAAGGCTCACTGGCAACCGTTCCGTCCTCTTCCCATAAGGAACCTTCTTTTTCTGCCTGGCGTTCCCGATAGCTTTCTGCCTTTTCACTCAGCTTTGCCCTGGCAATCTGGGCGGCATCCTTGGCAGCAGAGGCGGCTTCTATGGCTGTATCTGTTAAAATAACGGCAGTGTCTTTTAAAACGCCTTTGGCGGCGCCTGCCATTTCACCGGCAGCGGCAAGGATATCCTTAGCAGCTAATTTTAATTCGTCCGCATTGGCGCTTAACGAAATATATTTTCGGGAACCTCTGGTATCGTTTGATTGTTTGGGATCGCTCTCTGTGAAATCATCCGAACAGAAGGTAAGATCCTCCTCAAAAGCGTCGTCATCCGCTGGATCAAAAGCGCCATCCTGGCTGTCTTCCTCCTCATCAAAGAAATCTTCCTCGTCACCATCTCCTTCAAAGTCATGGAATTCTTCCTCCAGCTCTCTGTTAAAGGATTTGTATTTCTTTAAATAAGAAATGCCGACTGCTGCCGCTCCTGCTATTGTGGCTAATGCCATTAACTTTCCAAAACCTTTTTTTGCCATAATGGACACTCCTCTCCGGATTTTCTCAATATTATCTTTCTATTTTAATACGAAATGAGAAAAAAGGAAAGGTGTGAAATAGATTTTATTAAAATAAATTTCTCCCGTTCCTATTGTTTCACCTCTGCACGAATGAATTTTTAGAACTATAAGCAGGAAGGACTGAAAGGGCGATCAATATAAGAAAATATAGGATAAAATTTAGTTTTGGTGCCAAATCAAAAAGATGAAGCCTTTTTTCAGCGATAAGATAGGCTCTGATAACAGGGATATGCCACAAATAAACAGAAAAACTGCATTTCCCAAGTATTTGTAAAGGCGGAAGCGACAGGAACCTGGCAAAATAGTTTCCATATAGTGCCATACAAAATAAATTTGCGCAAATGCATGAAAATATCCAAATGCCATTTCCAGGCATTGTAGAATACACGTTTATACTTGTCAAGTAAACCTCCATGCGCCCGGCTGCGGACGCACCACCACCCATGAAAGTCCGGCGGCCCCGTTTTCGCGCAGTTCAGCGCAAAGGCGCTGAATTTTCAAAGTAAGTACCGTTTACAATAGTCACCCTCTTTCTGTATACAATCCTTCCTTTAATAAGCTAAGATCTGCAATTTACAGAAAATTTATAAAAATTTAGCACTCGACTCTTGACAGTGCTAACAAACAGTGATATAACATATCTTGTAGCAAGAAAGGCAATAAAAATGAGCGACAAAAAGATTATATACAGGAGGAATCAATTATGAAGTTAGTACCTTTATTTGACAAAGTTGTATTAAAGCAGTTAGTTGCGGAAGAAACCACCAAATCTGGCATCGTTCTTCCGGGACAGGCAAAAGAGAAGCCCCAGCAGGCAGAAGTAATTGCCGTAGGGCCTGGCGGAGTAGTTGACGGAAAAGAAATTACCATGCAGGTTAAGGCTGGCGATAAAGTAATTTATTCCAAGTATTCCGGAACTGATGTTGAAGTAGAAGAAGAAAAGTATGTAATTGTAAAGCAGAGCGATATTCTGGCAGTTATTGAATAATGTGTGAGCACAAAGTGCGGAATACCCCGGGATCAAAGGTGGCAAAAAATCTTTTGAACTCGACATTATAAAATGAAATTACAGTTAAATACCGTTTTGCCTGGAATTATAAATTTTAAGAAACAATAAACGATTAAAATCATGCTTGAAAGCAATTTGGAGGTAGATGAATTATGGCAAAGGAAATTAAATATGGCGTAGATGCCAGAAAAGCATTAGAGTCCGGCGTAAACCAGTTAGCAGATACGGTACGTGTTACCTTAGGACCGAAAGGACGGAACGTAGTATTAGATAAGTCTTTTGGCGCGCCATTGATTACCAATGACGGTGTTACTATCGCAAAAGAGATTGAGTTAGAGGATGCTTTCGAAAATATGGGCGCACAGCTTGTAAAAGAAGTAGCTACCAAGACCAATGATGTGGCTGGTGACGGCACCACGACAGCGACGGTTCTGGCTCAGGCCATGATCAATGAAGGCATGAAGAACCTGGCAGCAGGAGCAAACCCGATTGTATTGAGAAAGGGTATGAAAAAAGCAACTGAAGCTGCTGTAAAGTGCATCCAGGAAATGTCTAAGCCAATCGAAGGTAAGGATCAGATTGCAAGGGTAGCCGCCATCTCCGCGTCAGATGATGAAGTAGGTCAGTTAGTGGCAGATGCTATGGAAAAGGTTTCTAAGGACGGAGTAATTACCATCGAGGAATCCAAGACCATGAAAACAGAGCTGGATTTAGTAGAGGGTATGCAGTTTGACCGTGGCTATGTATCCGCGTATATGGCAACGGATATGGATAAGATGGAAGCTGTTTTGGACGATCCCTATATTTTGATCACAGATAAGAAGATTTCGAATATTCAGGAAATCCTTCCTCTGTTAGAGCAGGTTGTTAAGACTGGCGCCAAGCTGTTAATTATCGCTGAGGATGTGGAAGGCGAAGCATTAACAACATTAATTGTAAACAAGTTAAGAGGAACCTTTAACGTAGTTGCTGTAAAAGCTCCTGGCTACGGTGACAGAAGAAAAGAAATGTTAAAGGATATTGCCATCCTTACCGGCGGAGAAGTGATTTCCGAAGAACTTGGCTTAGACTTAAAGGAAGTTGACATGAGCCAGTTAGGCCGGGCAAAGTCCGTTAAGGTTCAGAAAGAAAATACCATTATTGTAGATGGATGCGGTGAGAAATCTGAGATTTCCGCGCGTGTGGCACAGATCCGCGCACAGATTGAAGAAACCACCTCTGATTTTGACAGAGAGAAATTACAGGAAAGACTGGCTAAGTTAGCCGGCGGAGTTGCTGTAATTCGTGTAGGAGCGGCAACGGAAACCGAGATGAAAGAAGCAAAGCTGCGTATGGAGGATGCATTGGCGGCAACCAAGGCAGCGGTAGAAGAAGGAATTATTGCAGGCGGTGGTTCCGCCTATGTGCACTCTGCTGAACAGATCAAAGGCATTGTGGAAGAGCTGGAAGGCGATGAGAAGACCGGTGCAAGAATTATCTTAAAAGCGCTGGAAGCTCCTCTGTACCATATTGTGGCAAACGCCGGATTAGAAGGATCTGTTATTATTAACAAAGTAAGAGAGTCCCAGGTAGGAGTCGGCTTTGACGCGTACAAAGAAGAATATGTAGATATGATCAAGGCAGGAATTCTGGATCCCGCAAAGGTAACCAGGAGCGCCCTGCAGAACGCAACTAGTGTTGCGTCAACTTTATTGACAACTGAGTCTGTTGTTGCTAATATTAAAGAAGAAACACCAGCCATGCCAGCCGGAGGCGGAATGGGCGGGATGATGTAAGCGAAAGCAGAGTCAGATACGCAAAGGAAAGGCCTGGCCATGCTTGCATGCGCCAGGCCTTTTGTAGTATGACAGGTATCCCGGCGTTCTGTGGCGAAGTCTACATAGGCGTAGCTACTGACACGGTCTGCCCAGGCGCAGCGGGCAGGAGAAGGCTTTCCTGTTCGATTCATGGAAATGGCACTGAACGATTACCGTATACAAAAAATGTAAAAACGAAGAAAGGAATCCACCCACAAATGAATCAAGACATGTATGTAGAATGGTTAGTAAAAAGAAAAGATCCTGCCTATGCCTGGCCGGCCCGAATCGGCCTTGGGGTTTTGTGTCTTATTTCCCTGCTTCTGGCTTTTATGACAGTATGGGGTATTCTGCTTTTGGCTGTAGTAGGAGTCGGCACCTTCTTTTTATGGCAGACGCTAAGTATTGAGTATGAATATTTATATGTAGACGGAACCATTTCCATTGATAAGATTTTAGGCAAATCCCGCCGTAAAAAAGTGATGGAGTGCTCAAAGGACGAGCTTCTTGTGGTAGCGCCTTCCGAATCTTTTGTGTTAAAGGACTATGAAACAAATAATATGAAGTTATATAACTGTTCATCTGGAAATAAGGAAGCGAAAACCCATACCTTGATTTATCAGCAGGGTGGCCAGCACATTAAATTGATATTTGAGCCCAACGATAAGCTGATTCAGGCGATCCGTTCCGTAGCGCCCAGGAAGGTTATCCGCTGAAGCCAACTTAAAATGAACGAAACGTAAACGCAGGCAGCCTGCCATAAAAAGCAGGCTGCCTGAAACTATATATGCTGGCAAACCTTTAGGCGTCTGGTCTTTGAGCGCTGCCATACGAAAAAGCCTGGCAGGCTTATCACAAGAAACCTTTGGCATTTCCATAAGCAAAAAGCGCCTTATTTATAAGGAAAATGAATGAATAATCAACCGTAAAGGTTTGACAACCAATTAAAATTTTGCTAGAATTAGCTACTAATATAAACAAAAATTTATCTAATAACTTTAAATTTCAAAGAGAGTGAGGAAAAACGAATGGGTTCTATTATTGGAGAAGGCATTACTTTTGATGATGTACTGTTGGTTCCGGCTTATTCTGAGGTGATTCCGAATCAGGTTGAACTGTCTACTAACCTGACAAAGAAAATCAAGCTCAATATCCCATTGATGAGTGCCGGGATGGATACGGTAACGGAACATCGGATGGCAATTGCCATGGCCAGGCAGGGCGGCATTGGCATTATCCATAAGAATATGTCAATTCAGGAGCAGGCAGAGGAAGTAGATAAGGTAAAGCGTTCTGAGAATGGTGTTATTACGGATCCATTTTCCTTATCTCCGAACCATACATTAAAAGATGCTGATGAGTTAATGGGCAAATTCCGAATTTCCGGTGTGCCGATTACAGAAGGCAAAAAACTGGTTGGCATCATTACAAACCGGGATTTAAAGTTTGAGGAGGATTTTTCCCGCAAGATTAAAGAATGTATGACCAGCGAAAACCTGGTAACCGCCAGGGAAGGTATTACCATGCTGGAAGCCAAGCAGATCCTGGCAAAGGCAAGGGTGGAGAAGCTTCCGATTGTAGATGCTGATTTTAACTTAAAAGGTTTAATTACCATCAAAGATATTGAAAAGCAAATTAAGTATCCCTTATCCGCAAAGGATCAGCAGGGTCGGCTGCTCTGCGGCGCCGGAGTAGGAATTACGGCAAATGTATTGGAGCGGGTAGAGGCGCTGGTACACGCAAAAGTCGACGTGATTGTTCTGGATTCTGCCCACGGGCATTCAGCTAACGTGATTCATTGTGTGAAAATGATTAAAGAAGCCTTCCCAGAACTTCAGGTAGTGGCAGGCAATGTAGCGACTGCCGAGGCAACGAAAGCCTTAATCGAAGCTGGCGCGGATGCAGTGAAAGTGGGGATTGGGCCTGGTTCGATCTGTACCACCCGTGTGGTGGCCGGAATTGGCGTACCCCAGATTACGGCAGTTATGAGCTGTTACTCTGTGGCCAAAGAATACGGCGTTCCGGTAATTGCAGACGGCGGAATTAAATATTCCGGCGATGTGACAAAAGCCATTGCGGCAGGGGGAAGCGTCTGCATGATGGGAAGTTTGTTTGCAGGATGTGATGAGAGCCCGGGAACCTTTGAATTGTACCAGGGAAGAAAATATAAAGTATACCGGGGCATGGGTTCCATCGCAGCCATGGAAAACGGAAGCAAGGACCGCTATTTCCAGACGGATGCAAAGAAGCTGGTTCCGGAAGGCGTGGAAGGGCGTGTTGCGTATAAAGGCTTGGTGGAAGATACCGTATTCCAGCTATTAGGCGGCCTTCGGGCAGGCATGGGCTACTGTGGCGCAAAGGATATCCCGACGTTGCAGGAAAACGGGCGTTTTATTAAGATTTCCGCCGCGTCCTTAAAGGAAAGCCATCCCCACGATATCCATATTACAAAGGAAGCGCCGAATTACAGTATTGACGCGTAAATTTATGGGCTGCGTATTAGCCTTACAAAGCAAAAAAGCGCCCATGGCAAATAGGAAGCCGCCGCACAGAAGTAATTTTGTGCGGCAGTTTCGTTCATAAAGGAGCACATAATATGCTGGTAGTTACAAAGGCCTGTGACACAAAAAAAAGCCGGATCCACACCTTTTTTTCTTTGCAGGAAGCATTGGAATATTTAACGAATCATCCGGAGGAAGAAAGGAAAATCCTGATTCAGCCTGGTAAATACCGGGAACAAGTCACCGTTTCGGTGCCCGGTGTGGAAATTATGGGAACCTCTTCAAACGCGGCAAAGGATACGATCATTACGTATGGCCTTGCGGCCAGGGAAATCCTCAAAGACGGAAGGAAGCGGGGGACATTCCGCACCTATACGTTTTTTATTGACGCGGACGATGTGACACTTAGGAACCTTACTATTGAAAACAGCGCCGGCCCAGGGCCGGTATCCGGGCAATGTATTGCCCTTTACGCTGACGGAGACCGGCTGACACTGGATTCCTGCCGCCTGTTAGGATGGATGGATACCTTATTTACCGCACCTCTTCCGCCAAAGGAAATCGAAACAAACGGATTTATAGGTCCAAAACAGTTTGCAGCCAGGAGGGATACCTGTCAATATTATAAGGATTGCTATATAGAAGGCGAAGTGGACTTTATTTTTGGCGGCGCTACCGCTTATTTTGAAAATTGCACCATATATTCAAAAGATATCAAACAGGATGTAAATGGCTATGTAACAGCCCCTTCTACGCCAGAAGGAAAGAAGTACGGCTATGTGATGGAAGGCTGCCGCTTTATCAGCAACTGTCCGGATCAGACGGTATATTTAGGAAGGCCATGGCGTGAATGGGGAAAGGTGGTGCTGCTCCGGTGCGAAATCGGGCCTCATATTAAGTCGGAGGGCTGGGACGACTGGGGAAAAGAGCAGGCTCACAGCCGCTCCTTTTTTGCGGAATATCACTGTACGGGGCCAGGCTCTGCCCTTAGCGCCCGCCCGGTCTGGTGCCATGAACTAGATGAAAAAGAGGCTGAGGAATACAGAAAAGAAAATGTGGTATACTGGCTGGGAACGGAACGGAAACGTTAGCGTATGTTGAAATCTTGTATTCTGCCATTATGCTCAGGAGGAATCGTAATGGGAGTTTCAATTATTCGGCTGGCAGATATGCCTGAAATGAAAGAAAAAGCGGCTATGTGGTTTCATGAAAAATGGGGCATACCATTAGCCGCTTATTTAGACAGTATGGAAGCGTGCCTGATGAATAAAAGCCCGGTTCCCCAGTGGTACATGGCTATGGAAGGTTCTTGCATCATTGGGGGATTGGGGGTAATTGAAAATGATTTTCATAATCGAAGGGATCTGGCTCCTAATGTCTGTGCAGTGTATACGGAGGAAAACAGGCGATGCCAGGGCGTGGCAGGATCGCTGCTTCAATATGTGTGCGAAGATATGAAAAGAAAGGGAATCCATACCTTATATTTGGTCACAGACCATACTTGTTTTTACGAGCGCTATGGATGGGAATTTTTATGTATGGTACAGGGAGATGGAGAGCCGGACATGTCCAGGATGTATATTCACAGAATGTAGTCCGGATCATTTTGTTCGGTCAGCAATCGAAGAGGTTTTTAGCTGCGGACCTACCAGTCCGAGAATAAAGATACCGGTTCCTGCAACAATATAAGCACTGATTTGCTCATGAAAGAACCATACGCCCCAAAGAATGGCAAAGACGGACATGGTACTTTGGATGATTGGTACCATGTAAAACGGCACCAGCAAAATTGCGCAGGCATTAAGGTAAAACCCGAACCCAGTGATAAAGCCAAACATTAAAATTCCGGCGAAACAGCCGATATCTGGACGGATACCGGATAATTCCCCTTCGGCTATGCCTGGAATTAATGATATCAATGCCAGCAGGGCGGACACGGTAAACATGGATAGATTGCTGTCAATCATATCCATATGTGGCGCTACCATTTTTTGTGACAGCACATGGCACCCGGCACAGAAACCTGACAAGACAAACAGACCAGTCATAGGAAGGTTTTCGTGGAAAAATACTCCGAAAGACCGCCCATTCCAGGAAATGCACAATACGCCAATCATACACAAAAGGATGCAGAAGAGCTTTCTAGGCGGCAGCTTTTCCCGGAACAGAAACACACTGGATAAGGTAATAAAGACTGTCTGGGCAGGTTGGGCTATAATATTACCGTAAGAGGGGCCGTGGGAGAGCGCGTAATTTTCAGTTAGATAGTTGGCCCATTTTGCTGTTGCTCCTAATAAAATCCAGTGCGTCATGGGACGTAGGGCAGAAAAGAAATCCGGGCAAAACGGCTTACGTTTGGCTGCTTTTAATAACAGAAGAAAGCAGATTCCTACAAAAAAACGGAAAAACGTAATATAGGCCGGGCCAAAATAGGGGCTGATCAGTTTTACGCAAGTCCCGCCAAAACTAAACATAAACGCAACGCATAAAAGATATAAGTATCCCATGGGAACATTCCTCACTTTTTTGTATTTTGCAGTACCGTATTCTGCATAGACCAGTATAGCATACAATGGGAAAGAAAGGCTATGGGTTAGGAAATATACCCGGAATATTTTGAAGGTTGCCGGCATATTTCCTTTTAAAGTAAATTTTCTACAAAAAAGCAGTATCATACTATGAATTGAAATGCGGAGGCATAAAGATGAGTACGAATATATCAAAGCAAAAGCGTGAAGACTTGCTTGCTAAAATTAGAGAAATTCGAAGTTTCATCTCTGCCGCTCCTCAGGATGAGAATACGGGAAATTTATTATCCTATCTCTCTGAGCTTGAAAAAAATGTAAATGGTAACAAGTATGGTCTTGTGTTTGAGGAACATCAGGAGGAAATTGACGAGATACTTGCCACGCATATCCCCGTTCTAACAGAAGATCCTAACCTTTTTATCGATAACGGCGGACAAATGAATTTTCTGATAGAAGGAGATAACCTTGCGGCTTTGGAGCTGCTTAAAAAGACAAAGAGAAATAAGATTGATGTTATTTTTATTGATCCTCCGTATAATCGAGGTCTTAACGATTTTATTTATGACGATAACTATATTGTAAGCACAGATACGTTCCGGCACAGCAAGTATTTGTCATTTATGCGAAAACGTCTTGTTACAGCCAGAGAGCTGTTAAGTAGAAATGGCTGTATATTTATAAATATTGATGACAACGAATTTGCCCAGTTAAAAATATTATGTGATAGTATTTTTGGGGAAGAAAATTACATTGCCTGCTTTCCGTGGCATAACCGTACCTCAGTGCAGAATGATACGGATATCAGCATTAATCACGAGTATATTTTAGCTTATGCAAAAAACAGAAGATTAACGAACCGAAGATTAAAGCCGTCCAATGCAGATAAATGGTATTCGTTGGATGATTTTGTGTTTCAACCGAAAGAAACCGATCAATCAAAATACAGGAATCCAGATCATGACCCTCGTGGGCCATGGAAGGCAGATCCGTTTGACGCCCCCGCAATCCGTGAGAATTTAACATACGAAATAGTAAATCCAAACACAGGAGAGTCTTTTTACCCTCCTAAGGGAAGGCATTGGAGAACGGAAAAAGCAAAGTATGAAGCTTTGTTAGCAGACAATCGGATTGTTTTTGGAAAAACCGGAAAAACAAAGCCGCAATTAAAGGTGTTCTATCATGAAACACAATTGAAAGGCGAGATTGCAACAAGCTGGTTTGACGCAAATATATTTGATACTTCCACAAATGGCAAGAAAGAGCTGTTAACCATATTATCAGATACCCCGGCTGAAAAGATGTTTGATACGCCGAAACCAACGAAATTATATGTAGAATTATTAAAACTAATTATTTCGCCAAGGTTATCAAATGGAATTGTACTTGACTTTTTTGCCGGAAGCGGAACAACAGGACAGGCGGTTATGGAGTTTAATAAAACGGCGGCTAATCCCCTGGCGTTCATTCTCTGTACCAACAATGAAAACAACATTTGCCGTGATATTACGTATGAACGCATCAAGCGTGTGATTCATACAGAAAATTATGCTGCCAGGCTTAAATATTATAAAATAAATTATGTGCCAATCTCGGAACGGATGTATTATGAATACGCTGATGAATTATTAAAGTATATTCGTGAACTGATTGAATTGGAAAACGGCATCAATTTGGATGGAACTGTTGAAATTGCGATTGCGCTGACGGAAGAAGAACTTGATGATTTTATCTCTAACATTGATAATCATGATACATGCAGTCAATTATACTTAGGACATGATATTTTAATGGACGCGCAGCAGGCTCAGGCTTTACAGGATAGAAACATTACTGTGGAGGTGGTTCCCGGCTATTTTTATAAAGAATTGGAGGGGTAAGAATAGAAACTGCAAAAAAGTATCAAAATATTCTATTTAAAGAAGTGTTTGGCGAGTGGAACAATCGAAGACTTGAATTGAGGAAATTTAAAAACGGTAATCACATGCGTGATTACCGTTTAATTAACTATGCTCTAAAACTCTGATAAAATTAAAAAAGCAGATGACGGGAATCGAACCCGCCTCCCCAGCTTGGGAAGCTGGTGTTCTACCAATGAACTACATCTGCAAAGTGATTTTATTATACCACATATTTCAAATATTGCAAGACCTGAATTTAATTTTTACAATTTTTTTTGCTGGCAAGGGCATTTGGCATTTCTGAATAGAATGCCTCCTATTTTGGTGGCGGGGCTTTTATAGTAAATCTGTATTCCCCGCTGGGCGCCGCCATGAATGTAAGGGGATTATGGAACGATACAGGCGGCGCTAAAACTTATGATCCAGCTTGCAAAAGGAAAACATCAAAAGAGGAAAAGAGATGACTTCCATTATAAGTACATTTTGTTAGAATTTTCCAAATATTCCATCCGGTTTTTATAATTTTTAGAAAAATGTAAGAATACGACAGGCGGACGTAATTGCGGTTTTGTAAAACCTTATGCTATGATAAAACCGCAATGACCCATTGGATATTCAAGCGCTTTTATCCCTTACGGAATGGAAGGACAGATTTTACACAAGCTTCCAACAGCAGGATACAGCGCAGACACAAAGGAGATTCCTAAACGTATGAAAAAACAAATTTCTAAAATAATAGCAAAAAGCTTGTTGGCCTGCAGCTTTAGCCTGTATGCTATGGCGTGGCCTTTGGCTTCCGCCGCTTATGCGGATGCCTGGGAGTGGGCAGGGGATGCCTATCAAATGCCGGATGGCGCGGTTATCAGCGGAGCGATTTCCAGAGGGATTGATGTTTCTTATTGGAAGCAGGAGATTGACTGGAACCAGGTAAAAGAAGATGATGTGGACTTTGTTATGTTGGGAACCAGGTTTCGTGGAGAAGTAGATCCTTACTTTCGGATCAATGCGCAAAAAGCACATGAGGCGGGAATTAAGCTTGGGGCGTATATCTATTCCTATGCGACTTCAGTGGAGATGGCAGAGCAGGAGGCGGATTTTGTACTGGATTTAATTAAAGATTATCCAATCTCTTATCCGGTGGCATTTGACGCAGAGGATATGAATACGTTGGGTACCCTGACGCCATCCCAGGTCAGCCAGGTAATCAATGCGTTTTGTAAAAAAATAGAAGACGCAGGGTACCATCCTATGGTATATGCCAATGAATATTGGCTGAACAATAAGATTGACTGTTCCATGATCGACTATGATATCTGGGTGGCACGCTATAATGTTATGTATACTTATGACAGACCTTCCATGTGGCAGGCTACGAATACAGGGTCTGTAAATGGAGTAAACGGAAATGTAGATATTAATTTCCTCTTTACTGACTATGCCAGCATTCTGCCAGCAAACCGGTGGCGGACAATAGGCGGCAATACATATTATTATCAGAACCACCGGATGCAAAAATCGGATTGGATCCATGACGGGACAGGCTGGTTCTACATGGACGATCAGGGAAGTGCGGTAAAAGGCTGGATGGTGATGCCAGAGGGAAGCTATTATC
The DNA here is from genome assembly GCA_910589195.1 of uncultured Lachnospiraceae bacterium. Lineage (GTDB taxonomy): Bacteria > Bacillota > Clostridia > Lachnospirales > Lachnospiraceae > Caccovicinus. The sequence continues at coordinate 14,016 of CAJUTC010000019.1, read as the reverse complement.
TGGATGAAGGAACCGGACGGATGGCTACCGGATGGCAGGCGTTAAATGGAAACTGGTATTATTTAAAAGACAGTGGCTTAATGGCTACCGGATGGCGTCAGGTAGATGGAAGCTGGTATTATATGAATCCTGACGGAAAGATGCAGACCGGCTGGCTGGAGGTAGACGGGGTGCGCTACCATTTGGCGGATTCCGGGTCTATGAGTGTCGGCTGGCAGCAGTTGGACGGCTCTAGATATTACTTCCAAACCAACGGCGCAATGGCAGTTGGCTGGGTGAATCCTGGCGATTTCTGGTATTATATGGATCAACAGGGCAGAATGCAGACCGGCTGGCAGAATGTAAACGGAACCTGGTACTACTTAAATGACAGCGGAGCCATGCAGACCGGCTGGCAAAATGTAAACGGAACCTGGTACTACTTAAATGACAGCGGAGCCATGCAAACAGGCTGGCAGAATATAAATGGAGCGCTATATTATCTGGACAGCTCTGGGTCTATGGCAGCTAATACGGATCTGGAATATAACGGAGAGAAGTACCATGCCGATGGAAATGGTGTCTGCAGCCCTGTTTTAGAAAATACCAATCCGTCAGTTGCTGAGAATCCGGTAGAACCTGGTGATGCTCAAATTGCAGAAGAAGTGACACCGGTAGAGCCGTTTACAGAACAGGAATAATGTGATCCTCTTTTTGGAATTAAATACCCAGATTTGATTGCGTGTCATAAGATTTATACGGTAGTAGAAATAGAACACTTAGAAAGTGATGCTGCTTCTAAATTGGCAGCAGAATGAAGTGGCGGCAGGGCGCTCCATTTTTGGAGCCTCTGCCGCTTTTTTGCCTGAATGACCGCTTTATCAATATAAGGCAAATATTTTCTTGCAAAATTAATACCACTTTTCAAGGATTCGCAATATAACATTTATATCCATTATCCCTGCAATACTTAATACATTCAAGTATATTAGATTCTGAATATGTCTGCGTATCTCTGTCGATCAATACGGCAAACTTATCTAGCTTATCATTATATTTCCTTAAATTGCTCGGATACTTCTTTCCCCTACGCAAAACCTCTGCATCAATGTTTGCGTTAATGCCTATTTTTGTTTAAATCAACTTCGCCTAAGCTGTCTAATGCTGTCTAATATAATATCTCTTGAAAAATCAATCGCTTTAACTAAATTACTCTTTCCACCGGCATTGGCACCATAGATAAGCCCTGTTTTCAATAATTTCTTTCCATTACCATTTAAAATATGTTTCTTATGCCTTGTCATCTTAGATGCTGCCATTGATATTTTTTGCGCCGTTTTGAATGATAAATAATTACTGACTGAAAAGCCTATAAACATCTCTCTACTCTCTTTCTGCTATCTGTATTCTATTTATACTGATATACGATTCATTATACTGTGAATAATTCTCTTATATCAACAGTTTTATATGCATTCTTCCCTATAGTTTGATTTATACCAGGGCTTTTTCTCTTATATTTTTTTAATAACAAACATTTGTTCTGGCCGGTCCTGAAAAAATCCATTCAACTTGGTTTTATGCGTTATTTTGGAAATATCCCTATAATCCTGATGGCGCAGAACCTAAAATGCATTCCGACATATGACGGCCGCAAAGATACTAAATTTTAATTTCGAAAGAAGATTTGGCTGATTGGTTAAAAACATAATTGCATTGTGAAATGCTATGATGTTGGTGTCAATAGGTGAAAAAGGTAAAACGATTACTTGATTCAAACAGGGATTTAAGTTTGTTTGCTTCCATTCCCAAATTGTGGTACACTAAGAATACAGTACAAACCAGCGAAGGCAGGGCCAGTTATGTTAAAGGTATTTTTAGTGGAAGATGAATTTGTAGTGCGGGAAGGGATCAAGCGAAATGTTGACTGGAAGTCCCACGGATATGAGTTCTGCGGGGAGGCAGGTGACGGGGAGCTGGCATTTCCCATGATTCAAAAATTAAAGCCGGATATTGTTATTACCGATATCCGGATGCCCTTTATGGACGGATTAACCTTAAGCCGCCTGATTAAAAAGGAACTTCCTTGGATCGAAATCATTATTCTGACCGGGTATGAAGAATTTGAATATGCCAAGGAGGGAATAAAGATTGGCATAGCCCAGTACCTTTCCAAGCCCATTAACGGAGAAGATCTGTTAAAAGAAGTAGACGCTATCGCGGTTCGAATTACGGAAAAGAGAAAAGATTGGGAAATTCGGGAGCAATATAAAAAGGAGATGGAAGAAAATCTCCAGAAATGCCGGAAGGATTTATTCCAATACCTGGTAACCGGAACGAAATCTATGGAGGAACTGCTGGGTATTGCTGACAAACTAGATCTGGATCTTTCCGCAATCTGGTACAATATTGTGTTGCTGAAAATCCAATCCCAGAAACATGCCCATAATGAATACTCCAACAGTATTGTAGAAATTGAACAAAAGCTAAAGGAATTAGACCACAGCCCTTCTATGATTATGTTTGACCGGAATTTAGAAGGCCAGGCCCTTTTATTTAAGGCAGATTCCAGGGAACAGTTGGAACAGCTCCAAAGGGATTATTTTGACCGGCTAAAAGATTTGCTGGCTGGCTATAAACAGATCCGGTATTTTGGAGGGATAGGAACGCCAGTGAACCGCTTGCGGGAGCTTCCCCTTTCCTTTGAACGTGCAAGCCATGCCTTTGCCCACCGATACCTGATGGAGGAAAGCCTGATATTAAGCAGTGATGCCATAGAAGGGCAGGAAGGCTATGAGGAAAAAGAAGACTTTGATCTCAGTAATGTAAACCCGAAGCAGATTGACCGGGGAAAAATCCGGGAATTCTTAAAATTCGGCGACGGGGAAGAGGCGATTTATTTTGTGGAGGAATTTTTTAAAGATTTAAGCAATGGAGCTATGAAGTCCAAGCTGTTCAGGCAGTATATTATTATAGATATTTATTTCAATGTTGTGGATTTTGTGGTGGGGATGCAGTTTTCAAAAGATGAGATTGAATCCATCGACACCCATTTGGAAACCCTGCAAAATGAGGAAAATGCCAGGAACTATGTGGTGAGGATTATTAAAAAGGCTTTGGAGCTGCGGGAGAAGGCAGCAAGCAACCGATATGGAGATATTGCCGAACAGGTGATGGCGTACATAGAAAAGAATTATGCGGACGAAGAATTATCGTTAAATATGGTGGCTGCCTATGTAAACTTTTCACCCAATCATTTAAGCATGATATTTAGCCAGGAAACCGGGCAGACGTTTAGTAAATATCTTACCGATTACCGGATGAATAAGGCAAAGGAGCTTCTTCGCTGCACAAGGAAACGCAGCAGCGCAATTGGCCTGGAGGTGGGCTATAAGGATCCCCACTATTTTTCTTATCTGTTTAAAAAAACCCAGGGAATGACACCGACCCAGTACCGCAGCGGAAAGCTTGGGGAGGAAGAGGAATAGATGAAGGATAAGCTGAAGCAGATTTATAATCATTCTACCTTAGCTACGAAAATCCGGTATTCCTATTTGGTATTGCTGGTTCCCATGGCGCTGCTTTTAGGATTTTGCATGTACAACCTGCTGGCTGTTAACCGAAGTTATGAAGATATGATTAATTCAACTGTGATAGCAAGTGAATTCAGCCTGGATTTTAAAAAGGATTTTGACTATGAAACTTACCTTTTGATTGTGGGCAATAAGCAGGTAGAAGAGTCTATGCTGGAGGACATGCTAAATGAAGCCAACCGGATTGTAACAAGCCTGGAAGCCTACACAGATTCAAAAGAAAACAGCCAGCGGTTAGACAGTGTAAAGAAGTACCTGACCAATCTGGAACAATATCAGGAACGCATTAAGCAGAACTTGAGGGAGGGAAACAAGTATGAAGAAAATATAGAGATCTGGGAAAATGATATTCAGATCGTAACCTCTCTTCTTCGGGAATCCATTTTCCAGTATATTCATTACGAAATCCGGGATATTCAGCAATCCCATGCCGAATACCAACAATTCTTTATGGAAATGCTGCAGTTTGCGATTATTGCATTTACTTTGATTTTTCTTTTGGTGCTGGTGCTTTCTTATTATATCCCGTTAAGCATTACCCAGCCAATCCGGAAACTGAGCGAGGTAACGGATCAGGTGGCAAAGGGGGATTTGTCTGTCCGTTCCCAGGTCAGAAGCGGTGTGGAGGTTCGTATTTTAAGCGACTCCTTAAATACCATGATTGATAAGATCAATCAATTGCTGGATCAGGTGACCAAGGAGCAGATCCGGCTGCGCAAAGCGGAATTTGCCCTTCTTCAGTCCCAGATTAATCCCCATTTCCTTTATAATACATTGGACGCTATTATATGGCTTGCAGAGGCCGGGGAGAAGAAACAAGTTGTACATATGGTAGGAAGTTTGTCAGAGTTTTTCCGGGCCTCCTTAAACCAGGGGAAGGATATCATTTCCATTAAAGAGGAGCTTTTACATGTAAGAAGCTATTTGGAAATTCAGCAGGTACGGTATCAAGATATTTTGCGGTATGAAATTTGTGTGCCCCAGGAGTTTCACCAGTACCGGATTCCAAAGATTACCATTCAGCCTATTGTGGAAAATGCCTTATACCACGGTATAAAAAATAAACGGGGTTCTGGGAAAATTTGGATTTATGCAGAACAGGAGGAAGGATTTTTTATCCTGAAAGTTGAGGATAACGGAATCGGGATCCGGAACGAGAGGCTGATACAAGTTCAGGACGGAATCCGGTATCAGGCGCCAACAGAAAAGGATATTTACGGTTTGTACAATGTGAATGAACGGATTCGTCTGAATTTTGGAGAGGATTATGGAATTTCCATAGAAAGTACCTACCAAAAGGGGACAATTGTAAGCATTATGCTTCCATGTACGGAAGTGTAATGGAAAAACAGCGGCAAAAATAATAGAAACGTCAACTTTCTTAATAGAATAATTAACTTTTGCAATAGAAAAACCAACTTTTTATCAAAGAGAATAAAAAAATAAACCATTACAGGATGGATCTGAATGGACTTATGAAACAGAAAGAGGTAAAATACAGGTATCAAGAGCAGACAGCCTTGAAGTTTATATTAAGGGAGGACAACACATGAAAAAACAATTTTTAGCCGCTATGATGGCAGCCGCTATGGTAACTGGGTTAACGGCATGCGGAGGTTCTAGCACTCCGGAAACTACAGCCGCGCCAACTACGGCAGCTTCTCAGGAAACCACAAAGGCAGAAGCAGCCGATGAGGGTGAGGATGAAGCGAAAGAAACGGAAAAAGCTGAGGAAGCGGCTGCTCCGGCTGCAAGTTCAGGAGAGTTAATCAAAGTAGGGATTATTAACAATGATCCAAATGAATCCGGATACCGTACTGCCAATGATAAAGATATGAAGGAAATGTTTACAGAGGCCAATGGCTACGACGCGTCGTTTGCTTACAGCCTTAAGAATGACGAGCAGATTACGGCTGCCCAAAAGTTTATCCAGGATGATATTGACTATCTGTTGATTTCTGCCGCGGATACTGCCGGATGGGATTCCGTTTTAAAGGATGCGCAGGATGCGGGAATCCGTGTTATCTTATTTGACCGTACAATTGATGCAGACGAAAGCCTTTATGAGGCGTCTATCGTTTCTGATATGGCCAAGGAAGGCCAGACGGCAGTTGACTGGTTAAAGGGCCAGGGATTGGATTCTTATAACATTATCCACCTTCAGGGCGTAATGGGTTCTGCTGCGCAGAAAGGCCGTACAGGAGCGTTGGATGAGGCTGTTACATCGGATGGATGGACGCTGGTAACTCAGCAGACCGCGGAGTGGAACGCAGAAAAAGCACAGCAGATCGTTCAGTCGGTTATTGATTCTGGCGAATCCTTTAATGTAATTTACGCGGAAAACGACGATATGGCAAAGGGTGCGGTAGCAGCATTGGATAAAGCCAATATTTCCCATGGCGTTGGCAAAGACGTAATTGTTATGGGCTTTGACTGCAACAAGTGGGCATTAGAAGAGCTGTTAAACCAGAACTGGAACTATGATGGACAGTGTAACCCATTCCAGGCTTCCTATATTAATGAAATCATTAAGACCATTGAAGGCGGCGGAACCGTTGCTGAAAAAGTTGTAATTATGGAAGAAAAAGGGTTTGACGCATCTGAGATTACTCAGGAAGATGTTGACAAATATGGTATTTAATCGAAGGTTCATTTAACTGACTTCGAACCGTTTACAAGCGCAGCGCGGCGTAAAGAAAGATTCATATGCCTGCCCTGCGCTTGTTTTCTAAAAAATAAAATGTAAGGGGTGAATGCACTGGTGAGAGAAAACGCCATATTGGAAATGCGGAATATCCATAAAAGTTTCCCGGGTGTCCGGGCTTTGCAAGGTGTGGATTTTACGCTGTGTGAAGGGGAAATCCATGCGCTGATGGGAGAAAACGGCGCTGGAAAATCTACGTTAATCAAGGTGCTGACAGGAGTTTATGGAAAAGACGAGGGGCAGATATTTTTAAAGGGAATGGAAAAAGCGGCCATGATCCGTTCGCCGCAGGATGCCCAAAGACTGGGAATCAGCACCGTATATCAGGAAATTACATTGTGCCCGAATCTTTCGGTGGCGGAAAATATGTACATCGGAAGGACATCCGGGTTTTGCCAGAACTGGAAGAAGATGAATGAGGACGCGGATAAAATTTTAACCTCCCTTGATATCCCGGCAAAAGCATCCCAGCAGCTTGCCAGTTGTTCCATCGCGGTCCAGCAGATGGTGGCCATTGCCCGGGCGGTGGATATGGACTGTAAGGTTTTGATTCTGGATGAGCCTACCTCCTCGTTAGACGAGCAAGAGGTAGAAAAGCTGTTTGGATTAATGCGAGATTTAAAGGCCAGGGGCGTGGGCATCATCTTTGTCACTCATTTCCTGGATCAAGTTTATGAGGTCTGCGACAAAATAACCGTCCTCCGGGACGGGAAGCTGGTAGGGGAGTATGAAATCGAAACCCTTCCCAGAGTCCAGTTAGTTTCCAAAATGCTTGGAAAGGAATTGGATGATATGTCAGATATCCGGGATGAGAGCCTGGTATATGAGCAGAAAAATGGGGAAGCGCCAGTATTTGAGGCAGAAGGCTTAGTCAGCAATGCCGGGATTAAACCCTTTGATTTTTATATTAATAAGGGCGAAGTAAATGGCTTTACCGGATTGCTTGGCTCCGGGCGGAGCGAGTGCGTCCGCGCGATTTTCGGCGCGGATCGTGTACTGGGCGGAACCATGAAAAAGAACGGGAATGTTGTCAAGATCACAAAGCCGATTGACGCTATGCGCAATGGAATCGCATATCTGCCGGAGGATCGGAAGCGGGACGGCATTGTAGGGGATTTATCGGTGCGTGAAAATATTATCCTGGCTCTCCAGGTGCTCAAAGGCTTCTTTAAGCCCTTTACGAAAGCGGAGGCGAACCAGTTTGCGGAAGAGTATATTAAGCTTTTGGGGATTAAGACCGCTTCTGCGGATACGCCCATTAAATCCCTTTCCGGCGGGAATCAGCAGAAGGCGATTCTTGCCCGCTGGCTGCTAACCCATCCGGAATATTTGATTTTAGATGAGCCTACCCGTGGAATCGATGTGGGAACGAAAATTGATATTCAGAAATTAGTGCTGAAGCTGGCTTCTGAAGGAATGAGCGTAACCTTTATTTCTTCTGAAACGGATGAAATGCTGCGTACCTGCTCCCGCCTGATTGTAATGCGGGATCGGAAGGTAGTAGGAGGCCTTTCCGGCCAGGATCTGACCCAAAGTAAGATTATGAGCACAATTGCCGGAGGTGAAAAAGAATAATGGAAAACAAAGAGATGAAAAAAACAGGTGTTTCCCAGATGTTTAGAAGCCTGCTCAGCCGCCAGATATTTATTCCCATTGCGGCTTTGTTACTCCTTGCGGTGTTTAACCTGGTTACGGATCCTTCGTTTTACAAGATTACCTTTGGCTATAACAGCGCAGGGGATCCAGTGCTTTCCGGATATCTGATGACGATTTTGGACTACGGCTCTGAGCTTGCCATCCTTGCCATCGGCATGACTTTAGTGACGGCAGCTACTGGAGGCCAGGATATTAGTGTAGGCGCCGCCATTGCCATCAGCGGCAGTGTTGTGCTCCGGGTGCTTTGCGGAACCAATTCCAGGCCGGAAACCTTGCAGGCGCCCATTATTGTGGCATTTTTAATCAGTTGCGTGGTGGCCATGATGTTTGGGGCCTTTAACGGGGTATTGGTGGCGTATTTTAGGATTCAGCCCATGGTGGCGACACTGATTTTATTTACTGCTGGGCGTTCCATTGCGGCCTGGATCAATAATAACGAACTGCCCATTATCAGCGAACCTTCTTTCGGATATTTCGGCGGATTTATTCCGGGTATCCCGGTTCCTACTCCATTTTTTATTGCTGCCGCCTGTATGGCAGTGACCGCCCTTTTGCTCCGGTTTACGAATTTGGGCCTGTATACCCAGGCAGTTGGGATTAACGAAAATTCTTCCAGGTTAAACGGGCTGAACCCTGCTTTTATTAAGTTTTTAACCTTTGTGTTGTTAGGCCTGTGTGTTGCGGTGGCCGGATTAATTAAAGTAAGCCGCTTGTCCTCTATTAATTATTCGGTAATTGCCAAGGATATAGAAATGGACGCAATTCTTGCGGTTGCGTTAGGGGGGAATGCCTTAAGCGGAGGAAAGTTTAATATGGCAGCTTCCATTTTAGGGGCGTATGTAATCCAGTTCCTTACAACTACGCTGTATAAGTTTAACGTGCAATCAGATGCGCTTTCCGCTTATAAAGCAGTAGTGGTAATTGTTTTAGTTGTTTTAAGCACTCCGGTGGTAAGGGAATGGCTTTCAGCCCTTTGGAAAAATGTAAGCCGGGGACAGCAGGGAAAGGAGGCGGCCTAATATGTCAGAATCCAAACAGTCAGCAGGAAAGAAATCTTCGGGAGCGGGGATTGGAAGCAAAATTGCCAATATGACGGATACCAACTTGCTTCTTACCATCACAGTCGTGGTATTTTTTGCTATGTATATTGGGGCAATTGTGTTTCAGGGAAAAGGGTTTTTAAAACCTCAGACATTTTTTAATATTTTAAACGCAAACGCAGCGCTGATTATCGCGTCCTGTGGGATGAGCCTAGTAATGATTACAGGAGGGATTGACATTTCAGTAGGCGGCGTGGCGGCGCTGGTTAGCATGTGCTGTGCCGTTTTCCTGGATTTCCATGATGGGAGCGTGTTTATGGCAGCGGTGATTGCCCTGGCAATCGGACTTGCGTTTGGGGCAGTCCAGGGATTTTTGGTGGCATATTTAGAGATTCAGCCCTTTATCGTTACCCTGGCCGGAATGTTTTTTGCCCGTGGCATGACCACAATTGTAAATACCAATCCCTTTAATGTGGAAAATCCGGAATTTGTCGCTGTAAAGGAAACCCGTATTATTGTTCCTGGTTTTGGGTCAGTGAATAAACTGGGGAATTATGTAAATGCTTATATTGAGATCGGCGTGCTGGTTGCGATCGTGACAGTGATTGTCCTGTTTGCGGTGCTTCGCTGGACAAAGCTGGGGCGGGGATTTTACGCAGTAGGCGGAAACAGCCAGAGTGCCTTAATGCTGGGGATTAATGTAAAAAAGACAAAGTTCCTGTCCCACTTGCTTTGCGGCCTTTTAGCAGGAATCGGCGGTTTTGTTTACTTTATGCACGTTGGTTCTGGTTCCGCTTCTCATGCCAGCGGTATGGAGATGAACGCAATCGCTTCTTCCATTATTGGGGGAACCATGCTGACTGGAGGTGTAGGCAACATTATTGGCACATTTTTCGGCGTGCTTTCTCTTAGCACCATACAAAATATTGTTTCGTCAGCAGGTCTTGACCAGGCCTGGTGGACTGGGATTACCATTGCCGCCATGCTTTGCCTGTTCCTGGTGATCCAAAGTGTAGTTATGGCACGTAAAAAGATGGCATTACGAGCCAAGGTTTAACGATTCTTATCATCCGAGGGAAAACCATGATCCGAAAATCCGTAATCATTATTATAATTGCCCTTCTTTGCCTTATGGCTGTCCGTTGCAGGATGGTGTTTCTTCCAAATCAGGAGGAACTGATAGCTGAGGAAACGAAAGAACTGATTGTAGTGGGTTTTTCTCAGCTTGGGGCGGAATCCGACTGGAGAAGCGCAAATACTGAATCCATGCGTTCTACCTTTACAGAGGAAAATGGATACCAGTTGATTTTTGAGGACGGCCAGCAGAAGCAGTCCAACCAGATTATGGCAATCCGCACCTTTATTCAGCAGGATGTGGACTATATTGTACTGGCTCCGGTTACGGAAACTGGATGGGATACGGTACTTCAGGAAGCGAAAGATGCGGAAATTCCAGTAATTATTGTAGACCGTATGGTAAATGTTTCCGACGACAGCTTGTTTACATGCTGGGTCGGATCGGATTTTGAACTGGAGGGGAAGAAAGCGGCGGAATGGCTGAATCAGTATACAATAAAAAAGGGAATTGATCCAGCCAGCCTTCATATTGTAAATATTCAGGGAACCATCGGGGCGTCTGCCCAAATTGGACGGACAAAAGGGCTGGCGGACGCAGCCAGAACCAATGGATGGGATCTAATGGCGGAGGCAACAGGGGATTTTACTCAGGCAAAGGGAAAAGAAGTGATGGAATCCCTGCTAAAGCAGTATCATAATATTAATGTTGTATATTGTGAAAATGATAACGAAGCCCTTGGAGCGATTAAAGCAATTGAGGCGGCGGGGAAAAAAGCCGGATCGGACATTGCCCGGGGAGAAATCATGGTAATTTCCTTTGACGGAGTGAACCAGGAGGCGTTAGGATATGTGCTGGATGATAAAATTACCTGCATCGCAGAGTGCAACCCCCTCCACGGCCCCCGGGTCAGGGCTGTGATTGAATTGCTGGAAGAAGGAAAAACACCAGATAAGTTTTCTTATGTGAATGAAAAAATTTTCAGCGCAGATGAAACAGTAACCACGTTGGAGGTGGACGGGATCACATGTGAGGTTACGATTTTAAAAGAGAATCCGTCTGACAGACAGGAAGATAGAAAGGAGCAGTAACATGAGCAAAAAGGAAAGCATTGCGGCGGGAAAAACCTTTCTTGGGATTGAATTTGGTTCTACCAGAATCAAAGCAGTCCTTATCGGGGAAGATCACACGCCGTTAGCTTCCGGTAGCCACGAGTGGGAGAACCAGTACGCAAACGGGATCTGGACGTATAGCCTGGACGCGGTTTGGAAGGGGCTTCAGGATTGCTACCGGAATTTGGCAAATGAGGTAAAGGAACAATACGGGGAACCGTTGGTAACAGTAGGCGCAATTGGCATCAGCGCCATGATGCATGGCTATCTGGCGTTTGATTCTAAAGATAGCCTTTTAGTCCCGTTCCGTACATGGCGGAATACCATAACAAAAGAGGCGGCGTCAAAGCTGACAGAAGAATTCCATTTTAATATTCCGGAAAGGTGGAGCATTGCGCACCTGTACCAGGCAATGTTAAATCAGGAAGAGCATGTGAAGGATGTGGCGTTTTTTACTACCCTGGCAGGATATGTCCATTGGAAATTAACGGGAAATAAGGTTCTTGGGGTGGGAGATGCCTCGGGCATGTTTCCCATTGACAGCAGCACAGGAAATTATGATAGGGAAATGTTAAAGCAGTTTGGCCGGTTGGCGGCTTCCTATGAATTTTCATGGAATTTGGAAGAGATTCTTCCCAAGGTGCTGGTGGCAGGAGAAGAAGCGGGATGCCTTTCAGAAGAAGGGGCGAAGCTTTTGGACGAAAGCGGAACGCTTCAGGCAGGAATTCCGTTGTGCCCGCCGGAAGGAGATGCAGGTACTGGAATGGTGGCCACTAACAGCGTTGCAGTAAAGACCGGAAATGTTTCTGCCGGAACCTCTGTATTTGCTATGATTGTATTGGACCAGCCTCTTCAAAAGGTACATAAAGAAATCGATCTGGTAACCACGCCTTCTGGGGAAGCGGTGGCCATGGTTCACTGCAATAATTGCACATCCGATCTGAACGCATGGGTGGGTCTGTTCCGGGAATTTGCGGAAAGTTTCGGCGTAAAAGTAGATATGGGACAACTGTTCTCTGTATTATACCAGAAAGCCCTTCAGGCCGATCCGGATTGCGGCGGCCTTTTAGCATACAATTACGTTTCCGGAGAGAGCATAACCGGCTTTGATGAAGGAAGGCCGCTGTTTGCAAGGATGGCAGAAAGCAAGTTTAACCTGGCCAACTTTATGCGGGTTCACCTGTTTACTGCCCTGGGGGCCTTGAAAAATGGGCTTGACATCCTTTTGAAGGAAGAAAACGTGCAGGTAGATAAAATATATGGCCATGGGGGATTGTTTAAAACACCAGTGGTAGGGCAGCGGATTATGGCTGCCGCTGTTAACAGTCCGGTAGCGGTTATGGAAACGGCGGGAGAGGGCGGCGCCTGGGGAATTGCGTTGTTAGCTTCTTATATGAAGAACCATAAGGAAAACGAATCTTTGGCTGAATTTTTAAACAAGACAGTTTTTGGAGGCGAAACGGGAATCACCGAGAATCCGGTTCCGGAAGATGTGAAGGGATTTGACCAGTTTATGCAATGCTACAATGCAGGCCTGCCTATTGAGCGGGCGGCTATCCAGTGCCTGAAACGGTAGTTTGAAAGAAGGAAAGGACGGAATCAATGCTGGAAGAGTTAAAAAAACAGGTGTATGAAGCGAATATGGAGCTGCCCAGACGTGGGCTGATTACTTATACCTGGGGAAATGTAAGCGGAATTGACCGTGAAAAGGGCTATTTTGTAATTAAGCCAAGCGGTGTGAACTATGATTGCCTGAAGCCGGAAGATATGGTGGTAGTCGATATGGAAGGCAATGTGGTGGAAGGGAAATACAGGCCCAGTTCCGACACGCCTACCCATCTGGAATTGTATAAAATGTATGAGGAAATTGGGGGGATCGTCCATACCCATTCGCCGGAAGCAACTGCCTGGGCACAGGCTGGAAGAGGCATCCCTCTTTACGGAACCACCCATGCAGATTATTTTTACGGGGAAATTCCATGTGCCAGGAGTTTAACGCCAGAAGAGATTGAGGAAGCATATGAGAAGAATACAGGTAAGGTGATTATTGAAACCTTTGAAAAAAGGGGAATTAATCCGGTTTATACACCCGGCGCACTCTGCACTAACCACGGCCCCTTTACCTGGGGGAAAAACGCCGCTGAGGCAGTGCACAATGCGGTGGTTTTAGAAGAGGTAGCAAAGATGGCCGCAAAGACCGAATTTTTAAATCCGGATGTAACCCCAGCGCCAGATCATATCCGGGATAAGCATTTTTTCCGCAAACATGGGGCGAACGCATATTATGGGCAGGGCAGTGCCAGCACATAATTCGTATATTCCCGGAATTTCTGATAACAAAAAGCTGAGAGAAACAACCTCAGCCTGTCAGGAATTACAAGATAGAAACCAGGCATTTATGATGACTATCCTGCAGGGAAACAAATGGAATTGATACAAGAAGGCATAAACGAATGATAGGCCGGGAATCTAAAAACAGATTCCCGGCCTTATTTAAAGTATTTAGTCCTGTAAAGGTGTCATATTCGATTATATCGTAATGATTGTTCCCGTGCGGCAATTTTGGTTAATGTTGGCATGATTTCATCCAATAATGCTTTCTGTCCGCAAAAGTTAGATTGTTCGTTACCACATACAGCGCTGCGCATGCGTTTGCATCCGCCTTTGCAGAAACGTACATAAGGGCATGTACAACAAAGCGTCAGGAGCTTTTCCGAATTCTTACTGGAAGATGAACGAGAGCGTTTCAGAAGGATATGCAAATCATCCGTTAAAATATTGCCAAGGAGATATTCATCCAGGCAGTAAAAATCACAGGGATACACATTTCCATTAGACTCTACAATTAATTGCGGCT